>CAYPNI010000098.1:0-15626 GCA_964411925.1 uncultured Nitrospirales bacterium | reverse complement strand
AGCGCGCGAGCAAGTCCACCGCGGCGATGTACATCGTCAACCCGTTCGCGAAGGCGAAACTCAGCGCGCTCACGCGCACGCATCCGCCCACGGCCGACCGCATCCGCGTGCTGCGCTCGTTCGGCGGCGAAGCGTCCTACGCGGAATACCAGCGCGCGTGGGAGAGTGCCCTCGGCAAGAAGGCCGGCCATCTGCCGCCGTCCGCGCTCGCCGATACCGGCCATGCCGCGCCCGTGCGCACGCCCGCGGCGGCCGACGCGCTCCGCAGCAAGGACCCGCGCGAACAAGCCCGCGCCGTCGGCGACCTCATGCGCGACCTCGGCGGGTTCCTGATGCTGCCCTGCGCCTGCGGCCTCAAGCTGAAAATCCCCCCGGACTATACCCGCGGCCGTGTCACCTGCCCACGCTGCAAGCGGGAACACGAAGTGCTGCGGAGCGTTGCAAGCCGCTAGCGTAGTGCCGATGTAGGGGCAGCCCCCAATGGCTGCCCGGTTTGACGGAGTGACTTCGTGATCGCAAGAGCAGGGCGGGCACAGGGGCCCGCCCCTACAGCGCGAAGCATTCCGTTGATTCGGCGCGAATCGTCTGGGGCAGCGTGCGGAAACCCGACTTAAGGCGGCTCGCCATGCGGAGCCCTAACGAGGCATGCATGCTCAATCCAACGAAAATTCCGTGCAGTTCTTGCCTATTTCATTCTGTGATAGTGTTTGCCTAGAACAGCCGCAATTTGACAAGAAACCTTCCGACTCGGAGGTACCGCTAAATGTCCAACATTCCGGCAAAACTTGCGACAAGACTTATGCAAGGTCTCAAGCGGTTTCAACCGATCCTCGATTCAGCACGTGCACGGGACGTAAACGAATCCGATACGGTGATCATTGTAATGGACTTGTTGGCCGAGATCTTCGGCTACGACAAGTACTCCGAGATCACCTCGGAGTTCGTTGTACGTAATACGTTCTGCGATCTGGCGATTAAGCTCGACGGAGAGTTGGCGTTTCTCATCGAAGTGAAAGCGGTAGGTATCGAGCTGAAGGACAACCACATCAAGCAAGCTGTCGACTACGCAGCTAACCAGGGGTGCGAGTGGGTTGCGCTCACTAACGCCATCACCTGGAAGGTCTACCGAGTGACGTTTACCAAACCCATCGAACACGAATTGATACTCGAAGTCGATCTAAGTGCCATAAATACAAGGAAGGAATCTGAATTCGAGCCGCTCTGGGTCATCTCAAAAGAAGGCTGGCAAAAATCCAGACTCGGCGAGTATGCAACCGAACAACAAGCTTTGAGTCGATTCTTAGTCGCCGCTGCACTACTCGATGAGTCGTGTCTTCAGGTTCTGCGCCGGGAACTCAGAAGGGTGAATCCCGACGCAAAGCTCGAGATCGAACAATTGGCGAAGGTTCTCGAAAAAGACGTGATTAAGCGCGAAGTTTTGGAGGGAGAAAAAGCCGAAAGTGCCAAGCGGCAGATTGCTAGAAGTTCGAATCGTGCGCTGAGGAGTCGAGACTCTTCCAACACCGCAGATTGATTCTGCACGTCGATACCGTGGCTTGGGCGCGTACTCGGGGGAAGCGCGCCGGGAACCGGCGCAATAAACCATTTGGCGGCCGCCGAAGTCCCACTGGATGCAACTGGCCCGTTTTGGCCGATTTACCGGCAGTAATCCGCACATCAGGAGCAAAACCATGCGTGTCGAGCGTGTTCTCGGGGCATTTTTCGCCGGCATTTCGATGTCGGCCGGCGCCGCTGCGGCGGAGCTGACGTACACGAAGGACGTCTCGCCGATCCTGAATGCGAACTGTCTCGCGTGTCACCGGGCGGGGCAGATGGCGCCGATGGCGTTTACGTCGTACGAGGAAGTGCGGCCGTGGGCGAAATCGATCCGCGAGATGGTGTCGGCGAAGAAGATGCCGCCCTGGCATGCGACGCAGCATGTGGGGACGTTCGTCAACGATCGCAGCCTAACGGCAGACGAAATCGCGACGATTGTGTCGTGGATCGACCAGGGCGCGCCGCGCGGCAACCCGAGCGATCTGCCGCCCGCGCCCGCGCACGTCGAGGGCGAGTGGCAGCTTGGCGCGCCTGACGTCGTGGTCACGCTCGCGCCGAAGGAAATTCCCGCGGACGGTCCCGACTTGTTTGGCCGGGTGCCGGGCAAGGTCGCGCTCACGGAGGACAGGTGGATATCCGCCGTCGAGATCCTGCCCGGCGACAAGCGGTCCGTGCACCACGTGATCGTGCTGCAGCTCAAGGGTTTCGACTTCGACCCCGAAGGCGGGTGGATGGGCGCGTGGGCCGCGGGCACGGAGCCGATGGTGTTCCCCGAAGGCACGGGCCGGCTGCTCGAGAAAGGCGCCAATCTCATCGGCGACATGCACTGGCACCCGTACGGTGAGGCGACGACGGACGAGACGCGCATCGGACTGCACTTTGCCGACGACAACCGGGTCGAGAAGGAACTCGTGAACCTGTGGATTGCCGCGGACGACTTCCTGATTCCTGCGGGCGACCCGAACTACGAAGTGCGCGCCAAGCACACGTTCCAGCAGGACGCGTTCGTGATGGCGTTCGCGCCGCACATGCACTTCCGCGGGCAGGATTTCACGTATACCGCGCACTATCCGGACGGCCGCAGCGAGGTGCTGCTCCGCGTGGACGACTACGACTTCAACTGGCAGACGAATTACGTACTTGCCGAGCGCATGCCCGTGCCCAAAGGCACGACGATCGAATGCGTGGCGCACTTTGACAATTCGGCGGACAATCCGGTCAACCCGGACCCCACCCGCAACGTTCCTTTTGGCGAAGAGTCGTTCGACGAGATGATGATCGGATTCATGGACTATGTCGTCGCGGACGGCGTACGGCCAAAGTCGGACGAGGACATCCGCGCGGAATATCGCGACGCGTGGCTCGCGGCGAATCCGGCGGACGTGTACGGGCTCTACGTGCGGAACAAGTCCCGCCTCGCGCCGCTCTACCTGCCGCGAGCGGGCGACGGCAAGGTTGTGCTGCGCGTGAACGGGTCGCTGACCGAGCTCTCGGTTTCGGGCCTGACGTGGTCGGGCGACGGCTTCACCTCGCGCGTGGCGCTCGGCGAGATCGAGTGCACGTTCAATGGAACGCTCGACCCTGCGACAGGGGAGATCGACGCCATCCTGGACGGACCCCAGGACATCCACGTGGAATTCAAAGGCATGCGGCTCGAACCGGCCGCTCAACCCGGCACTGACTGATTGTGGGTCGAGCAATCGACCCCTCTTCCGCGCGCCGCGCTTCCCTCGCCGTAAGCGCGGCGCGTTTTTCTTCTCTGCGCGCGGACCGACAGTCGCGCTTGATGCAGACTACTTCAGCGACTCGATCTGTTGCTTGAGCACTTCGATTTGGTCCGCGGCGAGTCCGAGTTGTTCCTGCATGCGCTGAACATCCTGCGAAACCGCCTCGTTGCGCGATTCCTGATCGCTCAGGCGCCGCTGGATCGCATCGTAGTCCCTGCGCAGCGCGGCGGCTTCGGTCCGCGCGCGGGCGTATTGCCAGGCGAACAGCGCGGTCGTCCCCATGAACACAACGGCGACGAGCCAGGCGAGCGCGGTCTTGTTCGATTCCATCGTGTCCTCCGACCTCGCGCGGGAGCCCGACGCTCCCAGCGTCAGCGCGGCGCGAGCGGTGGGTACCAATCGTCGATGCGTGGCAGCGGCGGATTCGTCTGCGCGAGCAGCCATCGGTCGCCCACGCGGTGAAACGTCAGCGTGACTTCACCGGCCGGCGCGTCGGGGAACTCGATCGCGTCCGCGGGCGTTACTGCGCCGGGCGGGCTGACGGGCTGCGCTTCGAGCCGGAAATACAATCGCAAGTCTACGCGTTCCTGCGTCGCAAGTTGGGAGAAGTCCCACGCGCGAATCTGCCGGTGCATCGGCCCGGGACGGTGGCGCTTGAAGAACAGGTCCCAGGCGGTGCGGACGTATTCGAACCCCCAGCCGGCGGGGTCAGCGAAGTCCGGGTCGTAGACCGCGAGCACGCCGGCGAGGTCCGCGTTCCGGTAGGCGAACTCGAACGACTCCACCTGCGCGACGATCGACTGCGCGATGAGCAGCCGGTCGCCCTCAATGTCGCCGTAGTCGGGCCACCACTGCTGCGAGGCGGGCCGGCCGTCAACCTTGGGCGGCAGCGGAAGACTGGTCGCGGCCTGCGTGTCCGGCTCGAACACAATTTCCTCGACGACCCGGCTTTCCACGGTGTTCACGACGAGGTAGTCGCCGTAGTTGACCGTGCCTTCGTAGGGTTCCATCTCGTTCGTGAGCGCGGTCACCGCGAAGGCCACCGTCTCCGGCGGGCCGGGCACGGCCGAGTCTGTGAACGAATGCGCGTCGAGGTCGGGCGAGACCTGCTTCCACTGCATCGACGGCAACACGCGGCGGTAAACGCGGTAGAAGACGTCGCCCTCGCGGAACGGCCACGAAATCTCGACGCCCCCGGGCGTGCGGCTCGCGGATGCGCCGCGCACGGGGGCCGGCACCGCCGCAAGCGCAAACGCCTGCTCTTCGTAAAAGTTTTCGCGGCTCTGCATGATGAAGTACGCGCGGCCGACGCGCGTAATGAACGCGCTGCCGTCGCCATCGGGCGTGTAGAGCCCGGCGAGGCGATTGCGCCACTCGCTCGCATCGGGCAGCGAGCCGGGCAAGAATACCTCCTTGAACCGCTGCAGCGTTTCCTCGCCCGCGAACGGCGACAGCACGGGGATCCAATAGAACGTGCCGCTGTTGAGAATGAGCTCGGGCACCTGTCCGGGCAATTCGAGCCCGTACGCGCCGTGCAGCATTCGGCCGGCATGAAATATGGGATCGAGGTCGGGAAGATTCGCCTCGAACTCGGCCAGCGTCGTCGCCGGGTGCAGCCGCAACGCGGCCTGCGCTTTCGCCATTACGAAGTCTTTCCGCGCGATGTAGCCGCGGCCGGCGATTTCATCGAGCGTTGGCGCGATGACCTCTGCCCATGCGGGCGACTCGGGGTTCATCCACAGATCCGACGGCGCCGGAAAGCGGTACACCGTCGCGCCGGTCATCGCGCCGTTGAGAATCATCGCGCGGCACAGGGCCGGCGGCGGCGGCGCGGCTGCCGGGCCGAACACGCCCGGCTGGACAAAACGGCTCTGCGCGAACCAGCCCGAATCGCACGAAATCCCCCACTGCGCAGCGGCGTTCTCGATCCACAGGCCCATCAACGCGCTTGTCGCAATCGTTGAATGCGGCCCGCGCTGGCTGTTCATCGGCACGACGATCTCGGGATGCCGGCGCATGGCTTCGAGCAGCGGCTCGTTCCAGGTGTTTGCCGTCAGATGCACCCATTCGAGTCCGTCGAGCTCAATCACCACGCGCCGGCCGTAATCCGCGGCGACGTCGATCGCGGCGGCCAGCCACCGCACTTGCGCAGGGATGGCGAGCGGCTCGCTCGAAGCGAGCGCGGGATACTCACAAAAATGCAGACCCGAGACCTGGATCGCCGCGACGGTCGTGAAGCGATCAAAGATCGATCGGAGTTCGTCCAGCGGGAACAGCGTCTGCGGCGAGTCCGTGACCGACACGACGGCGGGAATGCCGCCCACCTGGAGTTCATTGGCCACGTCCGCGAAGCGGTCGCCCCAACCGACGGCGCCCGTGCGGGGTCCCGGCAATTCGATCGCGGCGCGCGCGCGCAGCGACTCGTCCAGCGCGGCCCACGCGCCGGTAAGTCGATCGGCGTACGCAAGCGCGTCCGAGGACTCAGGGGCGGGCGCGCGAAAAATAAACCACGGCCGATCGGCTTCGATGGGATCGAGTTCGATGGCCGTCGCAGATGGAACGCAAATCGACACGAACAGCGTTGCGACGACTCGTGACCAGAATTGCATCCGGCGGGGCCCCTGGTCCGCAGATTCTAAGCTACGGTTTCCGGCCCGCACAACCGGCCGTGGCGGAGGCGCTGCGCCGCCTGCGAGTCCCGACGCGTTGAACACTCCGCGGAAAGCCTGTTAAACTCCCGCATCAGAGCAGAGCCGATCCGCGTGACAGGAGAGCAATTATGGCGTTCGTCGTGACCGAGCCGTGCATCAAGTGCAAGTATACAGACTGCGTGAGTGTGTGCCCCGTCGCCTGTTTCAAGGAAGGCGCGAACATGCTCGTGATCAATCCGGACGAATGCATCGACTGCGGTGTGTGCGTGGACGAATGCCCCGTGACCGCGATCTTCCCGGAAGAGGAAGTGCCGGAGAAGTGGAAGGAATTCACGGAAATCAACGCGCGGCTCTCGAAGATCTGGCCGACCATCGAGGTCAGCAAGGATCCCCTCGAAACGGCCGAGCAATTCAAGGACGTGCAGAGCAAGCGATCGATGCTGGACGAAAAACCAGCGGACTGACCAGTCACTTTTGAAGTATCGCGGCCGGTGAGCGATCACCGGCCGCTTCGTTTTGTATCGGACGTGAGCGCGCTCGCCGGTCCGGGATTTACCGGGGCGCGAGCAGCGCGTACGCGCGCACGCCGAAGTCGATTCCGCTGAACGTGCCCGCCACGGGATCGCCGCGGTGCCCCGGCAGCGGAATCCAGCCCTGGTCGCGATCTAACACGTAGAGTTTCAGGTCCGGGATCGCTGCGCCCGATTGCGCGTGGAGTACGATGGCCGTGTTCGCTTGCACGTAATCCGGCAGCGCGCGCACGACGTAAATCGGGCTGTGCAACTCGAGTGCATCGGGGAACGGCGCCGGCGGCGCATCGGCGGCGTAGGCCTGCGCGCGAACCTGCTGCTTGGCGCGCACGGTGAACAGCGCGCCGTCCGGCGTGCGCAGTTCGAGGCTCGTCCCGACGCCCATCTGCGAGGCCCGGCTCGGATCGGGCGCAAGTTCAAACGATTCCTGAGTAACGCCTTCGCGCGCGAGGATCTCGCGGGGAGTCTGATCGCTGAACGATACGCGGCTGCGCTCGCCCGCCGCCGGTAACGGCGACGCGGCGGCTTCGCGTGTAACCTCGCTGGTCGCATCCGGCTCCGCGACCTCGTCTGCATTTTCTCCCGCAGCCGACCCCGCCGGCCCGCTCGCGGCAGCGGGCGAGAGGTCCTCCTGCGGCAGCGCGGGGGACAGGACCGGCGCGCCCTGCGACACCGGCGGGTCTTCGCGTTCCCAATCGGGCAGGGCCGTCTCAACGGACTGCGCCGGGAGCGGTGAGAACGCGCGAGGCGCCGTGTTCACCGCAGCGCCCGGCGGGACCACGTCGCGGATATCGGGCCGAAATCCCGGCGGCACGGCGGGCAGCGCCATGGGAAATCTTCCGACGCGCAGGTTGGGCGGCGGCGGTTCGAGCTCCGGCTGATCGGGGTTGTGCGGCACGAGCACCGGCGGCCCCGGCGCATCAATCGACGCGACACGCTCGGTATCCGCCTGCGAGAGCGACGTTACGCTTGCATCGTCGTTGCGAGCGATCCGCGTCAATTCGCCCGGTTCGGGCAGCGATCCCGGCGCCGATTCGTCCGACGGCTTCACGATACGCGAACGTGGCGGCGCCGGCGGCGGGGGCGCGGCAGCGGCGACCGATCGCGGATTGGCGAGCTGGTATCGTGCCGGCCCGAGCACGGCCAGACATTGCGGCCGGGATAAATCGGCAAGGAAAACATTGCGATCGACGTCGATGGACTGGCTCTCGACCTCGCGCCAGCCGTCTACCGGCGAGTAACCGTAGATATAGAGCGAATCGAGATTCTCGGCGGCGCAAATCGCCTCGGAGACAGACAGGTCAACCTCGATGACGAGTCCCGGCGGGATGTGCTCGACGACCGGCTCGATGAACGACGTAAACGCGGCGAGCCCCGGGGGCAGGCCGACCGGCGAGTCCCATGCCTCGCCCAACCGCGCACGCAGAGGCTCGCTCGCCGAGACGTAGACCGTGCCGTCCTGTTCGCGCGGCCGCAGCAGCAGCCGCCGGCCCGTGGCCGATTCCGCGTGCCGCTCGACGTCGTCGCGGTGGAACCGCGTCCGCTTGAACCGGCGCGCGAGCAGCAGGTCCATCTGGTCGTCGAAGTGTTTCGACTCGGGGTTTTCCGAACTGCCGAAGGGGACCACGCTGACCGCTTCCGGCCAATCGCCGAACCGGACGATCATCGCGAAACCGTAGCCGCCGCTGGCGTACCAGCGGCTGTCATCGAACATCCGGTCGCCCGTCGCGAATATCGGCTCGCCGCTCTCCGCGCCGCCGATCGGTTCAACACGGTCGCCGCGCTGAATCACGTGGACCTCGCCCCACGGGACATTGAGCGTCTGGAATTCATCGCGCAACAGTGCCGCGGCGTCCGCCGCGGACTGTAGCGCGTATTCGCGGAACCATTGGGCGTCTTCCATGATGAGCCGGTGCATGACTTCGTTGTCGCGCGGTGCGCCCGACTCGTCCCTGCGCAGGATCGTCCACCAGACGTGGAAAAAAGTCATCGCGAGGCTGCCCGGATCCGCGAGGTAATTCCATTCGGCGAGCATTTCCAGCCCCACCTGGACATCCGGGTGCGCCTGGTCGACAAACTCGGGATAGTCCGCGGCCGCGCGCAAGAGGAAGGGCACCGCTTCGGCCGCGAGCGGCGAGACGGTGTCGAACAGCATCGCCTGCATGTCGTCAAACGATCGCTTGCCGAGCGAGAACAGCCTGCGCACGCGCTTGGCGCGATACGAATCCGAATCGCGAACGAGCCACGGCGGAATGCCGGCCGGATCGAGAGCGGAGGGCGACGTCGCGAGCCAGGGGGGCGACCCGCAGGCCTGGACGTATCCGCTCGGCGGGTTGAGCAGCCACGGCATCGCGTCCGGCGCGAGCGTCTCGCCCCAGTCGTAGACGCCCTGTTGCGTCGTGAGCGGACGCAGGTAGACGTCCGAGGCGGAACCGTAATTGGACGCAAGCGTGAACGCGTCCGCTTCGGTCCGCACGTCCTGCCGGATGCCCGTCTTCGCATCGTACTGGTAATAAATGTTCCCGGTACGGTCGGCGTACACGACGTGGAACGGCGAGACCTGCTGGCGGTCGAGCACGCGCTGGAACCCGTCGAGGTCGCGCGCGAGCGCCATGTCATGGAGCTGGCGTATGCCGCCGAAGTCCTCGTAGCCCGCGACACGCCAGGACAGCTTCTGGCCTTCCACATTGGCGACGATCGGCCCGCGCCACGTGTTCGCACGGTCCACCCATTCCTCGCGGAATCCCTGCGGCGTCCAGACATACATCGGACGGTTTTCCCGTTCCGTGTAATTCATGCCCGCGCGCCGCGACAGCGTCCGTTGCGGCATCACCGACTTGGGGTTGCGCGGTTCGTCGATCTCCGGCGCGAGTTCCACGAAAAGGTCGGCCGTGTCCGGATAGTTCGGCGAGAATGCCCAGCCGAGTTCCGTGTTGTGCCCCTGCACGATCACCGGCAGCCCGAACAGCGTCGCGCCATACGCGTTCATGTCGTTCGTGACCAGATGAGCCTCGTACCATTGATACGCGTTGTCGTAGCCCGCGTGCGGATTGATGACCAGCATCGCGTCGCCGGACTGGGACAATTGCGGGCCAACGGCCCACGCATTGGCCGACGGCGTCGAGGGCAACATATGGAATGCGTCCGCATAGTCGAACGGCGCCTGGCTCAGCAGGTAGCGGTGAAACAGCGCGAGTATGTCCGCCGGGTGGACGCCCTCGGCCCATTCCGGCGCGCGATCCGGGTGGTCGGTGATCCATGTGTTTACGCCGAACGCAAACCCTTCGCACAGGTCGCGCGTGACTGCGTCGGCCGATTCGTACGCCGCCGCCGCGAGGCCCGCGTGGTCGAGGCGAATCGCCAACCGGTCAGCCTCGACGAGTTCTTCACCCAGGACCTCGGCCGCGCGTCCATTGGCCAGGCGATACGCGATCAGCATCGGCTCGAGGTGGTCCTCGGCCTGGGCATAGCCGAACGCGAAGGCCATTGCGCGCGCGTTGTCCGCGAAGACGTGCGGCACGCCCCATTCGTCTCGGTAGAGCGTTGACTCCGACCATAAGTCGGCCGGCGCGTCGTATCCGGCGACGCCCTGCGCGACGGCACCCGTGGAACAGAATTCCGCCAGAAACGCGACACCGAAAATCGCGAGCGCGACAGCTCTAAACGGGAATCGGCTCGGGCCTGTCATTCGTCGTGAATGAACGAGGGTATCAGGCTGCACGTCGCGTGATCCCGCCATCCTCGAATACTGCATGAGCCCGCAATGCCCCAATTCACCTGCGGCGCCAGTATCCCACACCGATGCGGAACGGACAACGGCTTAGGGGTCCGAGTGTGAACACGCTCGGCTCGGCGCAGACGCGTGTCAACGGGAAAACGTCCCGTTTTTGCCTTGTTCGCAAAATTCGCCCTTAGCCGGTCGCGTGTTAGGATTGCCGCGGGGCGGATCGGGGCATGAGAGGGCCGGCACCCATGAGCATCGCCAGGATCTTGCGCGTGAGGCGCGCCGCGCCGCGCGGATTCAGCCTGATCGAAACGCTGGTGGTGCTGGCGATCATCAGCATCCTGCTGCTGATGCTGACGACCGCGCTCACGAAGGCCGTCCGCATGGCCAAGAGCACCGCCGCCGGCGAGGAGATGCGCCAGGAGCGCATCGGCAAGACCGCGAAAGCGATCCACGAAGGCGAGGACAAGTCCACGCCGCAGACCGTCCGCAAGAACGCGCGCGCGCAATTCCGCGAGAAGTCCACCGCGGGCATGCAGAAGATCACCACGACGATGATTTTCATCGTCCGCAGCGACATCGAATTCCGCGCGTACTGGAATACGCTGCTCAACAAGGCCAACAAACAGATCCCCGAATTCACCAAATCGGGCGAGCTCATCGCGATCACGGACGACGGACAGCGCTTCGAGTTGCCGCCGATCGGCGCCTCCAAGGGGGCGACCGCCTACCCGGTCAGTTGGGAATTCATCTCGACGCGGTTGACCGAAACGGGCCGTGGCGACCTCGGCGGCAATGTCGTGTACAGCGACAGCCACCGCGAGTACGTCCCCTACCCGTCGAAGTTTCCGATGTCAAAGAGCGTCGCGCTGTTGTCCCATCATTTTGTGTCCGATTTCGGCGAGTGAGGAGTCTCCACCATGCGATGGAATGAAATTCGTTGGAGCACGGGCATCGCCGCGGCATTCCTGTCGATCGCGGTCGCGGGCTTCCCTGTTGCGGCGGAGGACGCCGATACGCTTGCGCGGCAGGTGACCATCCGGCGCACGGACTACGGCGTCCCGCATGTTCTCGCGGACAACTACCGCGCGCTCGGGTTCGGCTTCGGCTACGCGCAGGCCGAAGACCATCTGCCCAACATCATGCGGCTCATCCTCGAGGCGCGCGGGGAACTTGCACAACATTTCGGCCCCGGCCGGAACAACGCAAACATCGAAGCGGATTTCAAGAGCCGGCAGTACCGGTATCTCGATCGCGCAACAGAGACCTACGACCAGCTCGACGCCGATTGCCGCGCGATGACGGAGGGGTTCACCGCCGGGCTGAATTACTACATCGACCGGCACCGCGGCGAACTCGAAGGCTGGATCCAGCCCGTCACGCGCTACGACGTTGCCGCGCACGGGCTGGCCGGCGTGGGCCGGTTCGCGTTCGATCGCGGCGGCATCGTGAAGAAGTTTATCGCCAATCTCGAGGGCGGCGCGGCTCCTGCGGCCGGCGCCGAGGACGCAGGGTCCAACCTGTGGGCGTTTGACGGGACGCGGACGAAATCCGGCAAGGCGATTCTGATGGGCAACCCGCACCAGCCGTGGAGCACGGTGGCGACGTATTACGAGGCGCACCTGACGGTCCCGGGCAAGCTGAACTTTTACGGCTCGACCTTCATCGGCCGGCCCGTGCTGACCAGCGGATTTAACGACGCGCTGGGCTGGACCCACACGGTCAACTACCCCGACCTCGAGGAGATTTACGCGCTCGACCTCGATCCGAAGCGCGCGGACCATTACCTGCTCGACGGCGAGAGCGTGCCGATGACGCACAGCGACGAGACCGTGCGCTACTTCGAGACGGTGCAAGTCGTCGAGCCGATCGTCGCCGAGCTGGGCAATGCGGACGTGCCGTCCATCGCCGGCGGCATCGAGTCGGGCGTGCCCGGCGGGCGATCGGAAAACGTCGCGCGCCGCGAGGAGTCCCGGCAACGGGAAGTGACGCGGCGGTTCTGGTACACGCCGTTGGGCCCGGTCATCCACCGGACCGATTCGCAGGTTTTTGTACTGAGATCCGTTGCCTGGGACCAATTCCGGGCGTATGAGGAATGGTTCCAGCTCGAACACGCGCAAGACCTCGACGCGTTCCGCGCGATCCTCGAGGACGCGCGTATCCCCATGTTCAACGTCGGGTATGCCGATCGCGCGGGCAACATCATGTACCTGTGGTACGGGACGATGCCGGACCTGCCCCACGCCAAGCACGAGGCCGAAGCGGTGCACGCGCGGGGCATCGCGGACATCTGGACCGGCACGCACCCGGTCAGCGATTTGCCCGTGCTGGTGAATCCCAGGGGCGGCTACGTGATGAACTCCAACAGCGCGCCGTATTTCACAAACCTGTACGCGCCGCTCGACCGGTTCGCCTATCCCGCGCACTTCGAGGACAACCGGTTCAGCCTGCGGTCGCAGCATTCGATCCAGCTGATCCACAACGACGTTGTGTTCAGCCTCGAGGACGTGGTGGCCCTCAAGTTCGACGAACGCGCCGTCACGGCCGACCGCGTGAAGGACGACGTAATACGCATCGCGCGGACCAGCGACTACGCCGGCGAACTCGAGGACGCGGCGGACGTGCTCGCCGCGTGGGACAACACCACCGCGCGCGAGAGCCGCGGCGGCGTGCTGTTCGATTTCTTCTGGCGCGAATACACCAAGGGCACGGACGGCACCGGGCAGGGCGCGTTCGCGCAGCAGTGGGTCACATCCGACCCGATTACGACGCCGCGCGGGATTCGTGACGAGGCCAAAGCGCTCGCGGCACTGCGCGAGGCCGTCAACGAGGTCAAGAAACGCTACGGCGCGCTCGACGTGCCCTGGGGCGAGGTCCACCGCCTGCGCCAGGACGACGGCACCGACGTGGCCGTTGGCGGATCGGAAAACTACATGGGCTCGTTCCGCATTGTCCGGTACCGCGACGACAAGGACGGCAAACGCAAGGCCTACAGCGGCGACAGTTGGGTGTTCGCGGTCGAGTTCGGCGACGTGCCGCGCGCCTACTCGGTCGTCGCGTACAGCCAATCGAGCAACCCTGAGTCGGACCATTTCAGCGATCAGGCTGAGCTGTTTGCGGGCGAAAAGATGAAGTCCGTGCGATTCACCGAGGCGGACATCCAGGCGAACGCCATCGCGACGTATCACCCCGGGCAGGAACGGCGCGGCGGCGATCGCAGCCGGACGGACTGAGAATCGGACTCACGCGGAGACGCTAAGGCAGTGATCCCAAGCACGCGAAACGCAGTAGTGATTAGGTGGGCATGGATTTAGTCGGTCTTGGCGGCACGTCGATCGTGGGCTCGAATTCGCTCCTAGTTGCGATTTGGGTGCTAGCCAGCGTCGACAGCGCATTGAATCGCATGGCTGAAGCGGGGGACGCGACCGCGCAGACGCTGCGGCGGATATCGGACGATTTGGAGGGGATTGGGAAACAGCAGGAGTTCGAGTCGAGGAGATTTAACGAGGTGGGAATCTGAACGGAGGTAAACGACATGCCTCAGTTTCCACCATGTCCAAACTGCGGCAGTGACAAATGGAAGCGGCTCAGTTTACCGCATCCGATGCTAATTCACTGGATACTCAATCCGGGACTCGCATTCAATGAGTTAGTACTCGGACAGAGAGTTCCAAAACTACAATTGGTCTGCGCATATTGCGACGCACCTTGGATCGAGAGGTGTTTCGTTCCATGTCCGCATTGTAGTGGGATCACAAGCGGACTCCACTGGTCGAGTAGGAGTAGCTTTGGCAATTGGTTAGGCCTCATTTGTCCCTCCTGCGGCAAACGAATACCGTGCTTGTGGAACGTGCTCTCGCTGTTGATTCTCGCGTTGACTTTTCCTGTCTGGTATCTGCCTTACCGTTTCCACTTTAGAAACCGAGTGTCGCCACTTCCCCGTGCGGTGAGCGACCGGGCAAGACCCCCGACGGCGCGCGAATACGTACGCGCCGGGATCGGCTTCGCAATTTTTGGGTGGTGCGTCGTGGGTGGGCTGTCCTTAGCTGACGATACGTCGCGGGGACTCCCTCCCGACTGGAAGTCCATCATGTTCGGGGCTTTTCTCTGTATTTTGGCGGGCTGTATCTTCGCAATAGTGTTGTTCTGGGCGAACAATCGACGTCCCAAAAGGAATTGACGATTGCTTGTTGTGCTGGACAGATGATGAAGGGCGAAAGGATTGGAATAGTTTCTACTTTCACGCGGGTTTAAAGCGTGTTATTCTGCGGAATTCCGATTAACTCGAGCCTCGGGAGGAGTTCAATGAAACGCATTGCAGGGTGGGTGTTGGCGCTGGCGATGGCCGGGTTGATTTCGGCGGACGCGGCGGCGCAGCGGAACAAGACGAAGCCGGACGCGAGCCAGCCGGCGACGGTGACGCAGACGATCGGCGCGATGGGCACGGTCACGATTACGTATGCGCGGCCCGGAGTCCACGGCCGCAATGTGTGGACCGACAAGAGCGACAACCCGCGCATCGGCGCGCTGGTGCCGCGCAACGGCGACCCTTGGCCGTGGCGCGCGGGCGCAAACGAAGCGACGACGATCACGCTGAGCGAGGACATGCTCGTCGAGGGCAAGGAACTCGCCGCGGGCACCTACGCGCTGTTCATGATCCCGACGGACACGCACTGGACGATCATCTTCAACAAGACGGTGAAACAATGGGGCAGCTTCGCGTACAAGCAGGAAGACGACGTGCTGCGCGTGGACGTGAAGTCCGCCGAGGCGCCGCACCAGGAATGGCTCATGTACGGCTTCGACGATCCGGAAGCGTACAGCGCGACGGCCTACCTGCACTGGGAAAAGGTGAAGGTGCCGTTCAAGATCGAGAGCAAGAACAAGGCGTAATCAGCTCACGCGGAGCCGCGGAGTCGCGGAGAGTTTGGGGGCGGCCATGCGTGGCCGCCCTTCTTTTGTATTGGTGATGCAGGCTTTCAGCCGGCGTCAGTGCCGGACTTCTGCAATTGGGACCACGTTATCGCGCTTTCCTAGGTACCCCCGCAGGCAAGATGCCTGCGCCACCATGAATTCTCCGCGCCCTCCGCGGCTCCGCGTGACGCGATGTGGTCGCGCGGGAGCGCGACCCTCCCGAGCGCTTACTTCGCGGCGGACTGCATCGCGCTCGCGTCGAACCACTCTTCCCTGTAGTGGAGCGCGGAGTCTTCGCCGGACTTGATCAGCGCGCAGATGGCGAGCGTGCTGGGGACGGCCGTGTCGATGTAGTACTTCGCCGTGGCGAGCTTGGCGCGGTAGAACGGTTCATCGTTACCCGCGGCAATCGCGCGGTGCGCGGCGACGCTCTGCCACAGGAACTGCCACGACACGACGAGTTGCGAAAACGCGCGCAGGTACGGCGTCGCGTGGCTGATGTACTGTTCGTGGTCGCCGCCCA
>CAYPNI010000097.1:472-15852 GCA_964411925.1 uncultured Nitrospirales bacterium | reverse complement strand
AGTTCCTGCGGGATCGCGTTGCTGCGGCCGAACCACGCGAGGTTCGTGATGACGGTGAGGAAGTCGGCGTTTTCGCGCCGCAGCCGGTTCGACATCGGCGAGAAGAGCATCTCGAAGCAAATCAGCGGGCCGAGGCGGCGATCCCCGACGGGAAACACCCGGACCTGCGATCCCGGGCTCATATCGCCGATGGACGGAATGAGCGAGCTGACGAATGGCAGGTAGTCCGAGAGGGGCGTGTACTCCCCGAACGGCGCGAGGTGGATTTTGTCATAGGTGCCCGCCGACTTGCCTTGCTCGTCGATCAGTATCGCCGCGTTGTAGGCGCGGGGGCCCTCCTGGCGGCCGGCGCCGGTGAAGAGCATGAACCGGCCCTCGGTAACGGTACGTTGCAGAATCTCGACAACGACGGGGTCATCCAGGTCGGCTAGGACGAGCGCCTCGGGCCAGACCATGAGGTCGATGTCTTCCGCGCGCGCCAGCGCCAGCGACTTCTCGCTCGCGTTGCGGACGGTCTCGATCAGATACTCGCGGTCCCACTTCATTTCGAGCGAAAAGTTCGATTGAAGCACACCGACCCGCAACGGCTCGGGCGAAGTCTCCGCGGGCTTGAGCAAGAGAAGTCCGGCGCCGTGCGCGGCGCCGACGAGCGCGAGCGCCGCTGCCAGGGAGATCGCAGCGCGGCGGCTGCGGCCGATCGCGTCTGCAACGAGTCCATTCGTCAACACGAGGATGAACGAGACGATGGCGACGGTGCCGACGGCGCCCCACTGCAACATGTAGGGGTTGTTGCCCTGCGAATAGCCGAGCGCGCTCCAGCCAAAGCCGGTGAACACCGTGGACTGCGCGTGTTCGGCGGCGATCCAGAACGCGGCGAGCGTCCATGGGCCGCCGAGAAGCGGCCGGCGCGATTGCAGCCAGCGCCACGCTCCGCCGACGGGCGCCCAGAACAACGCGAGCACGATGCAGAGCAACTGCTGCCCGATGACGGCCCAGCCGCCGGCCCACATGATGTTCGCGATCATCCACTGGAGAAGCAGCGAGTGAAACACATAGCCGGCGATGAAGAAATGCAGCGCGCATTCGGCCGGGCTCAGTGACTTCGCGCGCCAAAGGAGCGGGACCAGCGCGACAAACGCGAGTGGCGAGAGTTGATAGCGCGGGAAACACAGCGAGAGGAGGATTCCCGACGCGACCGCGGGAAGGTAATTTCGGATCGTCCCCCACATTGGCGCAGCGACTCCCGGCCCGGCCCCCGCGCCAGACCTTAGCGCTCCGTCTGCAACAAGTCAATCTCGCTGCGGATGGCGTCCTCATTTTGCCAGCTGCCGTTGCGCCAGAAGTCCAGCGCGGTCTGCGCGGACGGCGTCATCTGGCGCAGGTCGATCACCGTGGGCGCAACGAAGATGAGCAGCTGCACGTTCTGGACTTCCGAGCGGCGCCCGCGGAACGGGATGCCGAGAATCGGCACGCGGCCGAGCACGGGAACGCGGCGCTCGGTCCGGCGAGTGACGCGGCTCGAGAGCCCGCCGATGACGAGCGCCTGGCCGTTGGGCACGAGGACGACGCCGGTCTGCGAGCGCGTCGCGAAGACGGGCAGCTCGACGCCGCGGATATTGTCGATGCGCGCGACATCATTCACCTCGAGCTGGCTGATGTTGAGTTGCACGAGGTTGTCGGGACGAATCGTGGGCGTGATCCGCATGTTGACGCCGATGTCCTCGAACGTCACTTTCAGTTGCGGGTTCCCCTTGCCGTCATACGAAAGGTCCTGGTAAGGCACCATGCCGCCCGCGCGAATTTCCGCGACTTCGCCCTCGATGACGAGCAGTTCGGGCTTGGAAATCAGGTCCACGTCGTTGTTGCGTTCGGCCGCGCGGAACACACCCTCGATGCGGCCGTTGTCGTCCGAAACGATCGAGAACGTGAGTCCAGCTCCGCTCTGTGTCTGAACGCCGTCGCCCAGTGTGCCCGACTGGTCCGGCCGCAGCGGCGGCGGAAATAGACCCTGGTCCGGCGCGGGAAGCGTCACTGTGAAGTTGGGGTTGAACGGGTCAAACACGTTCGTCGAGATCTGCTGGACGGGTCCGTCGTTGTCGGCGAACCGCTTGTAGGAAAGGTTCGCGCCGATGTCCCGCAGCCCGCGCTCGTTCGTTTCGCTGATCCAGACGTGCATCTGCACCTGGCGAAACGGAATCTTGCCCGCTTCCGCGGCGGCGACCGGCAAGTTGTTCGGGTCCGTTTCCGCGGGTTCCTGCGCGCGGGAGGGCACCGCAAGCGACAGCGCGAGCGCCGCGAGGAAAGAAGTCAGCGCCCGGCTCACGGCGAATCGTCCTTGTCGGCCGGCGGATTCGCCTTGTCCGTCTCGGTTTTTTCGTCGCGCCGTTCGCCGGTAAAGATTCCCGCGATGTCTTGCGTCACTTCGAGGATTACGTCCGTCGGCGATCGCCGCTTCTGCGCTTCCTGCTGGATGAATCCGAGGTCATCCGTAATCGCGAAACCCGGACGCCAGGTTTCGGCCTTGATCAGGAAGACCAGTTCGCGGCGGCTCTCGTCGGTGTCGCGGTTTCCAAACGTCGTGGAGAGCGGCGAACCCGTCAGGCTGCCGGAAATGACGTTGTTGACGAAGTTCTGCGCGACGTCCTCGGCCTGGGAGAGCAGCGGCACGCTCGTGATGCTCTTGGATTCCGTGTTGCGGAACAGGCCTCCGAGAATCAGGACCTGACCCTGCCGCACCCACACATGCGTCGTGACGCTGCGCGAGATGAACTCGGGCACGCTGATGGCGTTCTCGCCCTCGGCGAACGACTCGCCCGAAGACGCGAGCTGGTCGTCGAGCGCGACAACGATGCGCTGGCCTTCCTCCTTCACGGCGGCGTACGCGTCGAGGCGAATGTAGGTGTCGTCCGTCGTCTCCCAATTGCCGTCGTCGTCGATGACCTCGGGCGCGCGCAGGCTCAACGTGACGCCGGTGTCCTGGAACTGCGTAATCTGGACCGTCGTCGAGCCCACGACCACGGTGCTTTCGTAGGGGATCTTGTTGTTCGTCCGGATGACCGTCGGCGTGCTTTCGCCGACCATGACCATCGCATGCGGGCGCGAAAGGATGAACGCGCGGCTCTCATCCACCAGCGCTTGCAGCACGACTTCGAGTTCCGCGTCGCCGATGCTGATGCGATCGAGGAAGACCGTAATCCCCGCGGCGGTGGTCGTGGGGAACGTCAGATCGACCGTGCCGACGCCTTCGTCACTCGAGTTGACCTGACCGAACGGCTCCGGCCGCGGCAGGCGGTTCATGTACGCGCTGAACCCCGTCTCGACGCCTTTGCTGGCCTGGAACTCCAGGATCTTGACGGAGACAATGACCTGCTCCGGCGCCTGCGCGGAAAGCCGGGCGGACGGGGTGAGGCACGCCAGCCCGATCGCCCCCGCAGCGATCGCGCTCTGCCATCCTCTCGTGATTCGATACTTTCGGTCTCTCATCCGCCTTGCAGCCCTGCCTGATTTTTTATCGCCGGTACGACACCGAGGAGTCGTAGCGATCGATACTCTCGAGTTCCCGGAAGTTGCTGAACCGGACGCTCAACGCCCGAATTTCGCCGGGGCGCACATCGCCCAGCCGAACCGTCTGTGTGTCGTAGATGGTGCCGCCGAACCCGTAGATGTTGATCGTGACCTCGACGCCGTAGAGCACGCTGTCGCCGCGATTCACCGCCTCGCCTGTGACGACGAAGTAGCGCGGCACCTGCGTGATCGAGTCACGAATCGCCGCGAACGAGGAAAGATTGATGACCGAGAGCGGATTGTTCGACCGCTCGCGCTTCGTCAGTTCTGCCGGCGTGAGCAGCGTATGCGATCCGTCTGCGTGCAGTTCTATCCGGTTCCTGAACGCCGCCGACTGCGCAACCGCCGGATCGCGGTCGCGGACAGCGAAATAGAGTTTCGCCGCGGATTCGTACTGGCCCCGCATCCACAACGCATCCGCGAGTTTCAGCGCGAGATCGTTGGACTCGGGATTCTGCTGCAACTCGCGCCGAAGCGACTCGATCTCGCGATCGATCGTGTCGGCGGACGGGAATTCGTCTTCGTATTTCTTGAGCAGCGATTCCATCCGGGCGCGCGCATCGTCGGCGTTGTCACCGTCGGGCGCGCGGCCGAGATAGAGTCCATACGCCGTAATCGCATCCTTGATCGAACCCAGCGACTCATACGCGCGGCCGAGTTGATATTGCGCTTCGAGCGACTCCGGCGTATCGGGGAATCGCGCCGTGACTTCGTGCAAGCGGCCGACCGCGGCCGCCGGATTGCCGCCGCGCATCAGGTCCAGCGCGTCGGCGAGCATCTCGCGTGCGGAATGCTGCTCAAACGCCGTGGTCGATTTGCTGTAGTTCGGGTTGGGCGACGAGCTGGTGCACGCCGCGCAGAGCAGAATCGAGCTTAGCGAAATCGCGAGGCGCAAGGGATTGGTCACAGCCTCGCGTGCGGGGTTAGTCAGCGTGGATGCGGTCGACGATCGCCGCAGTGATGTCTTCGCAATCCACCGGTGGATCCAGCTTGCCCAAATATCCCTTCTCCGCAATAAGGTCATACTCCGTTGCCCGCCCCACATCCCCAATCGCCCGGTGGACTCTATCAGACGCTTCCGAAACGAGAATCCAGTATTTTCCCGTCCCGTGGTCGACTTTCTTCTTTACGATTTCCTGAAATTCCGGTGTCGCCTGGAGCGCGGCGTCCATGTCGACCTCCGCGGCCTTTTCGAACCCGGCGGGAGTCCCGAAGAGGATTCGGGTCTTGTCGATTTGCGTGTCCGGGATGGACTGGGCGGCAGCCGCGAGGATCGGCACTGCCGCAAGTAGCGCGGTGACCCAGATCATTTGTGAGCGGTTCATAAGACCATTCCCCATTAACATGCTGCATCCTGTGCACTAAGTGCTTACGATGCAGCGAGTTGCGACGTTGCGTAGCGTCTTTTTCGTTTACTCCACGGACGTTCTTCTGGTACACGTCGACTGCGTCGCGAGTGCCCCAGGTCGTAACGATTCTTACCATATGCCGACGCCTCGAAACAGCCCCCGAGGACTCGCCGGCCCCTCGATTTCACTGAATGTCCATATTTATCAAAAGGTTTCCAGACAAACGAAAAAAAATCTTCGCTCATACATATCGTTCCATAATAGAGCGATGTCAGCTCACGCGGTAGTTTCTGGTCCCCGGCGGTCGAGATCCTGAGCGGGCGTCCACAGGGTACAATTGGCGCTGGAACTCGCGCGGCCGAGTGGGGGATTACCCAACAAAGATGGAAAAGCGAATCAGCACGGTTTCTGACTTGCACCTCTTCTGCCGCCGTTCGCAGGCGGCGCACTACATGCCGGCGATCGAGTCGGCCGCGGCACAATCCGACATTTTCGTCTTCAACGGCGACACGTTTGACTTCCGCTGGAGTTGTTACGCGACCGCGTCGGAGACATCGGCCGAAGCGGTGAAGTGGCTCGAACGAATCGCGTCGGACTGTCCCGACACTCGGTTCGAGTTTGTGCTCGGCAATCACGACCACGTTCAGGTGTTCATCGATTCGCTGCACGAGCTCGCGCATCGCACGCCCAATTTCGCGTGGCATCCGTATTACCTCAAGCTCGGCCCGGCGCTGTTCCTTCACGGCGACGTGTCTGTACGCAAGATGGGGGCGCCGGAGCTGGAACGATTCCGCAGCCAGTGGCTGCACGAAGAGTCACGCGGCGAGTTCGTGAACTCGGTGTACGACATGGCGTTTCGCGCGAAGGTGCATCGCGCGATCTCGAAGCTGTACTTTCCGACGCGCGTCACCATCGAGCGCGTGCGGCATTACCTCGACAGCATCGGCGAAGGCGAAGGATCCTCGACCGAGTCGGTGTACTTCGGCCACACGCACTGCCGCATCGACGGATACGACTATCGCGGCCAGCGCTTCTTCAATGGGGGCGCGCCGATGCCGGGGCTGGATTTCAGCGTGATGACGGCGAACGTGGCTGCATAGCGGCTGGCTGGACGCCGGGTCGAAGAGGTCGCTTCGTCGCGCACCCCGCTCCTCGCAATGACAGGATGGCGCACGCCCGCAACGATCCGGCGACGGCTGGCGGAAGAGATTCCCGCCTTCGCGGGAATGACAATGGGGACGCCACGCATCGGAAAGTGCGGTGAACGAGTCGGGGCGCCGACTTATTCTCACGAATCGGACGGACGCGGCGCGACGACCTGGAAGGCCTGAGGCAGAACGCGGCAAGTGACCGGCAGGAACCCGGCGGGTTCTCCGTCGATCTGCAGCGGCACCGGCAACTGCGACGCGGCCTCGAGGGTGAAGTCCGTACCCTGGCGATAAACGACATCGCCACGATCGGGAAATCCCGGACCCCAGACCGCCGCGGCGATCCACAGGAGCTTGGGTACGCTCAACCGGTGCATGGCGCAGAGATCGAGCTTGCCGTCCGCGACCGTCGCGCGCCGTGTGACCGGGAACACGCCGGCAGAGAACCGGCAGTTCGCGACGATGGCGTATGTCGTGGTCTCGGTGACGATTTCGCCGTCGACCGTGACCCGGATCGGCGCGTGGTTGAAATGCAGGACTGAGCGCGCCGCGGGCATGATCCAGCGCGCGAGCCCCGCCGGTCCGCCCTTTTGCGCGGCGACTTGCTTGGCGACCGCCGCGTCGAGTCCCGCGCCGATCCCAAGCAGGAATTTGCGCCCATTGGCGATGCCGCCGTCGATCCGGCGGACACTGCGGTTCGCGACGAGGTCTGCGAACGCGGCGATGTTCTTGCGCACGCCGAGTTGCCGCGCGACGACGTTCGCCGTACCGGCGGGGTAGAGCGCGAGCGCGGGGGCGTGCCCGTTCAATCCGTTCAGCACTTCGTTTGCCGTGCCGTCACCCCCGACCGACACGACGCAATCGGCGTCCAGGTCGCGCGCGATGCGTTCGCCCTCGCCGGGCGCGGTCGTAACGGCGACCTTCACGGAGCTGACGCGCGGCGCAAGTTCCCTGCGAATCGCTTCGGCCAGTTGCGCGCCATGACGGCCGCCGGACATGGGATTCGCGATGATGAAGACGTTCATGAAGGGTGGGGCCGCTCCCGGGGACGCTAATGCGTCAGCGCGTAGACGACGAGGTTGATGCCGATCGGGTAGGAACGTTTGACCGAGAACTCGCGGAAGTACTCCTCGTTTTCGCGTTCCTTTTCCCAACCATCGGCGATATCGGTGTTGTGCGTCATCAAGACCATCAGCCGGCCGTCCTTGTCCCAGATCCCGCGGAAATGCGGCTCGGCAGTCTCCGCGCCGCGCTCGGAGGTCGTGCCGTCGCGCGACGCGCTCCAGTACTGAATCGACGGCACCTGCGGCACTTCCTTCACGTCAAAGACGATGTGAAACAGGTCATGCGTGAGGGGGATGTCGCGGATCGGGTATTCGTCCGGGGGCAGGACCTGGCTGATTTCATAGACCCAGTTCTTCCACGCGGTCTCGCCCCAGAAATCGTCCGCGTGAAGGAATCCGCCCGCGAGCAGATACTTGCGCAGCGCGGTCGCCTCCTCCGCGCTGAAGCCGCAGGTGCCCACGTCGGACATGAATATGATCGGGTAATTGAATAGAGCGGGATCGGTGAGCGAGAGGATCACCTGGTGCGGCTCGCCGTTTTCGTCACGGTTGATCGCGATGGTCGTCAGCTCGGCGAGCCGGATCATGAAATTGTAGCCGGAGTCCGGCCAGTCCGTGGACCAGCCGAAACCAAGCGGTTCGTCCCAGCCGTTGTTGTTGTACTTGATCGTGCAAAACGTGAACTTTTCGCCGGGGAACTGCTTGAGCTTGGGCGGATCGGGGAAGCGGCGGTAGCGCTGGTCCCAGAATTGGCCGTGAGCGGCGCCGGCAAGGCCGAGGATCGCGACGGCGAGGACCGTGGCGGCGGTCACACGAGCGCTGGTTGCGTTCACGTCGTCTGTTCCCTCGCAATGCCCGCCCGATCGGGCCACCACGTGTAGTGTACCCGTTTGCAGCGGGCGATTTCCGCACCTGTACACGGCCGCCGCCGAATCGTTGATCTCCAGAGGAGGCCCGCGGTTTCGAACTTCCGGGCACGAACGGTGTCCAAAGTATCCGAGGCCAAAAAACGGCCCAGAGGAGTAGCGCAATGAGAGTGTTGACGGGAATAGGGATGGTTCTCGCGTGTGTGGCCGCGGCGGCGCAGGAAGCCGCGCCCGGTGCGGCGCGGGAATCGACGCAGACGGACCGCACGGACGTCGCGGTGACCGCATACAACAACGGGCTGGCGCTCGTGCGCGACCTGCGGCGGCTGACGCTGCCGGACGGCGAGTCCGTGCTGAAGTTTTCGGACGTCGCCGAACACATCCGGCCCGAGACGGTCAGCCTGCGCAGCCTGGGATCGGGCCGCGCGCTGCGCGTCGTCGAGCAGAACTACGAGTACGACCTCGTCAGTCCGCAAAAGCTGATGGAAAAATACGTTGGGCGCAACGTGCGGCTGGTCAACTTTCACAAGGACCTCGGCTTCCAGTCGATCGAGGCCGAACTGGTCAGCATGAACCAGGGTCCGATCTATCGCGTGAATGGCGAGATCTTTCTTGGCCACCCGGGCAACGTCGTGTTGCCGGAAATCCCGGAAAATCTGACCGCCCGGCCCTCGCTCATCTGGACGATTGATTCCGAGCGCGGCAGTCAGGACGTCGAGGCGTCCTATCTGACCAACGGGATCTCGTGGCGCGCGGACTATGTGATCACGCTCGCGCGCGACGACAAGAAGCTCGATCTCGACGGCTGGGTGACGCTGGACAACCAGTCGGGCGCGACGTATTCGGACGCCAAGGTGAAGCTCGTCGCGGGCGACGTGAACCGGGTGCACGACGAGTTGCGGGGCCGCGGCGAGATGGATCGCCTCAAGTCGGTCGGATACATGGCGGACGGGATGCCCGAAGAAGAAGCCTTTGCCGAGTTCCACCTGTATTCCCTGCCGCGGCGGACGACGATCAAGCAGAATCAGTCCAAGCAGGTCGCGTTGCTTGCCCGGGATGGAATTTCGACGGCGAAGAAATACGAGTATCGGGGCCAGGTGTATTACTTTAGTCAGCGCGTCCAGCCGATGCTGGACGAGCACGTGAGCGTATTCCTCGAATTCCGCAACGAGAAGGAAAACCAGTTGGGGATTCCGTTGCCGGCCGGCGTGATGCGGATCTACCAGGAAGACAGCGAAGGCATGCTGCAGTTCGCCGGCGAAGATCGCATCCAGCACACGCCCAAGGACGAGACCGTTCGGCTCCAAATGGGACAGGCGTTCGACGTGATCGGCGAACGCGTCCAGACCGACTACGAGGTCATCGCGAGCGACGTGCACGAGAGCGAATACCGCGTGACCTTGCGCAATCACAAGGAGCAGGATATCGTGATAGACGTCGTCGAGCCGATGCCCGGCGACTGGCGCATCCTGTCGAGTTCCATGACGTTTGAAAAGCGTGACGCGCAGACGGCGGTCTTCTCCGTGCCGGTCAAAGCGGACGGCGAGGTCTCGCTGACGTACCGCGTCCGCGTGAGGTACTAGACATGAACCGGATTCCGGCTATCGCAGTGGTGACGGCGGTTGCATTCGCGGCCGCGTTCGATGTGACCGCGCAACAAAGCGGGCAACAGGGCGTGCAGCTCGAGGACCCGTTGAAGGGACAATTGCGCGCCACGGAAACGACGCTCGACGATCAGACGGACGTCGCCGTGACGGTGTACAACAACAACCTCGCCCTGGTGCGCGACCGGCGCAAGATCAAGCTGTTTCCCGGCGAAATCGGGCTCAAGTTCATGGATGTCGCGCAACAGATCCGGCCGGAGACGGTCAGCCTGCGATCGATCACGGACGCGGACTCGTTGCGGATCATCGAGCAGAACTACGAGTACGACCTGATGAGCCCGCAGAAACTGATGGAGAAATACGTCGGAAAGACCGTGCGGCTCGTGAATTTCAGCAACGAAGTCGGGTTTACGTCGGTCGATGCGGAACTCCTCAGTGTGAACGAGGGACCGGTCTACCGCGTTGACGGCGAAATCTACCTCGGGCACCCCGGCAGCGTCGCGCTGCCTGAACTGCCCAAGGAACTGATCGCGAAACCGTCACTGATCTGGCTGCTGGACAACGACGGCGAGGAACAGGACGTCGAGGCGACCTACCTGACTGGCGGCATCCAATGGCGCGCGGACTACGTGCTGCGCGTGAACAAGGAAGAGACGCAACTGGCCATCGACGCCTGGGTGACGCTGGACAACAGTTCCGGCGCGACGTACACGAATGCGAAACTCAAGCTGGTCGCCGGCGATGTGAACATTGCGCAGCCGCCGATGGCGCCGATGGCGCGCGGCGGCGCGGTGGAGGCGGTCGCGTTTCAACAAATGGGCGAGGAATCGTTCGCGGAGTATCACCTGTACACGCTCGAGCGCCGCACGACCATCAAGCAGAACCAGAGCAAGCAGGTGAGCCTGTTCAACGCGGACGGAGTAAAAATATCGAAGAAATACGAATTCCGCGGCCAGAACTACTACTTCTTCCAGCCGTCGCCGGCCATGCCCGAGGAAAAAGTCGGCGTGTTTGTCGAGTTCGAGAACGAGGAAGCGAACCAACTCGGCGTCCCGTTGCCCGGCGGCGTGATGCGGCTCTACCAGGAAGACAGCGAAGGCATGTTGCAGTTCGCCGGCGAGGATCGCATCCAGCACACGCCCAAGGACGAGACCGTGCGGCTGCGGATGGGCAGCGCGTTCGACGTCGTCGGCGAGCGCGTGCAGACGGACTACACCGTCGTGTCGAATCGCGTGTTCGAGAGTTCGTACCGGATCACGCTCCGCAATCACAAGGAAACGGACATCGTGATCGAGGTCGTCGAACCCATGACCTCGGATTGGGAGATTCTCCAGTCGTCGATTCCGCACGAGAAACGGGACGCGATGACGGCCGTGTTCGCGGTGCCGGTCAAGGCGGACGGCGAGGTCGAACTGACGTACCGGGTGCGCGTCCGGCGCTGAGGCGGCGATGAAATCGCTCAGCGTCGCGCAGATTCGCGAGGCGGACCGGAGGTGCATCGAAGACCTCGGCATCCCCGGCGCCGTGCTGATGAACGCCGCCGGCGCGGCGGTCGCGCAACAAATCCAGCAAGGGCCCGTCGGCGTCGTCTGCGGCAAGGGGAACAACGGGGGCGACGGGTTTGTCGCCGCGCGGCTGGCGCTCGTGGCCGGGCTGGAAACCCAGGTCGTCCTGCTCGCCGATCCCGCGGAGATCAAGGGGGACAGTGCCGCGTTCATGAACGCGTACCGCCGGCTGGGCGGT
Source organism: uncultured Nitrospirales bacterium (assembly GCA_964411925.1). Lineage (GTDB taxonomy): Bacteria > Hydrogenedentota > Hydrogenedentia > Hydrogenedentales > VFKU01. Next base: position 4,514 of record CAYPNI010000097.1, on the reverse strand, counting down.
CGGATTGACGTGCCGTCGGGGGCCAGGGAAATCGAGCGCGCGTTGGGCGGTCTCTCCGAGTGCGCGACGTTGATCGACGCGATACTGGGCACCGGCGTGAAGGGGAACGTGAGCGGCCCGCCGGCGGACGCGATCGAGCACTGGCCGGAGAATATCCGAACGGTCGCGGTCGATGTCCCGTCCGGGCTAAATGCCGACACGGGCGAGGTCTGCGGGTCGTGCATCATGGCCGACGTGACCGTGACGTTCCAGTACATGAAGCGGGGGTTCGACAAGGCATCCGCCAGGCCGTATCTCGGGCACGTCGTCGTCGCGGACATTGGGATACCGCCGGTCTGCGCGGATGACGAGGCGTGGCGGCGGCTCATGGGCACGTGAGGGCGTTCCTCGCGGTCGAGTTGGACGCGGCCACGCGCGCCGCAATTGCGGAATGTATCGCGCGGTTCCGGCCCGAATTTCCAAATATTTCATGGACGCGCCCGGAAAACGTCCACCTGACGTTACGATTTTTCGGAGAGGTCGATGCGGAGTTCATCCGGGACTACGTCGACCGACTTCGGCCGGTCGCGTCGGGCACGCCGCCGGTCGGCGCGCGGGTGGCGGGAATCGGCGCATTTCCGAATGCTCGGCGCGCCTCGATCGTCTGGGCCGGCATCACGTTCGAGAACGATGGAATCGCGACACTCCACGCTGTCGCGGAAAGCGCCGCCCGCGAACTCGGGCTTGAGCCTGAGACGCGCGCGTTTGTGCCGCACGTGACGATTGGGCGCGTCCGGCGCGGCACGCGGCACGTCGATCTCACGTCCGCGCTGGAGCGTGAGCGCGGATTTTCCGCGGATGCATTCACCGTGGATGGTGTGTCATTATTTTCGAGCGAGTTGTCTCCGCAGGGCGCGCGATATACGCGGCTGCACAGATTGGATTTCGATGGAATACGTGACCAGAGCGGTGTTTAGCGGCCTCACGCTCTACATGCTGCTCATTCTGCTGCGCTGGCTCGGCGGTGCCATCGGGTTTGAGACGGACTACGGCCGGTGGCGCTGGATCGCGCGCATCACCGACCCGCTCATCGGCGCGCTGCGCCGCGTCCTGCCCAATCTCGGGCCGGTGGACTTCGGGCCGATGGCCGCGCTCCTGCTCGTCTGGATTATCCGCGAACTCATCATTCCGCCGCTCATTCACGCCACGTATTCCGGCGTCGGCCCCGGCTGAACCGCTGCGCGACCAGCAGCCGGATGGCCACGGCCGATTTCAGCGCGGAACGGCGGCGGATGGTGGATCGCCAGTTGCGCGCGCGGGGCATTCGCGATGCGCGCGTCCTCGCGGCGATGGAACGGATCCCGCGGCACGTGTTCCTGCCCGAGGCCGTCCGCAGCGCGGCGTATGACGACCGCGCGGTCATGATCGGCGCCGGGCAGACGATTTCCCAACCGTACATGGTCGCGCTGATGACCGAGTTGCTCGAACTACGCCCGGGGGACAACGTCCTCGAGATCGGCACGGGGTCCGGATACCAGACGGCGGTCCTTGCGGAGATCGCCGGCACGGTCGTGTCCATCGAGCGGCACGCGAAACTGGCCGAGCGCGCGCGCGAAGTGCTCGAGTCGCTCGGATACGCGAACGCGCAGGTGTTCGTGGGCGACGGGACGCAGGGCTCGTGGCCGGGCGCGCCATTCGACGCGATCCTGGTGGCCGCCGCGGGTCCGCGTGTGCCGATTACGCTGGAGGCGCAGCTCGCGATGGGCGGGCGGATGGTGTGCCCGGTCGGTCCGCGCGAGGTGCAGGAACTCGTCCGTGTCGTGCGCACGCCGCGCGGGCTCGAGACGGAGCGCAGCATCCGCTGCAGTTTCGTGCCGCTCATCGGCGAAGAGGGCTGGGTCGAGGGCACGCCGTGAACGTCGTCGAACTCGATCGGGTCACGGTCGTGCGCGGCGGCGCGACGCTCGTGGACGGCGTGTCATGGCGCATCGCGTCGCGCGGGCACGCCGTGCTGCTCGGCGCGAACGGATCGGGCAAGACGACGCTGCTCAAGGTACTCACCGGCTACGACTGGCCGACGTCCGGCCGCGTGCGCGTGCTGGATGCGCCCTACGGCGAGTGCGACCTGCGCACGATTCGACGCCACATCGGCTGGGTCAGCAGCGCGATGGAGCGGCGGTTCCTCCCGCAGGAATCCGCGCTCGACGTTGCCGGATCCGGGCTGGACGCGTCGCTCGGCCTTTACCGGCAGCTCACCACGGCGGAATCGGCGCGGTGCGCGCGCGCGCTGGAACAACTCGGCGTCGCGGCCATCGCGTCGCGCGCATTCGGGCTGCTGTCGCAGGGCGAACAGAAGCGCGTGTTGATTGCGCGGGCGCTCGTGCTCGAGCCGTCGCTGCTCGTGCTGGACGAGCCCTGCGCCGGGCTGGACCCGGCCGCGCGCGCGGAGTTTTTGGACGACCTCGGGCGGCTTGCGGAGCGCGCCGACGGGCCTACGGTACTGCTGGTGACGCACCACCTCGAAGAGATCCGGCCGTGGATTCGGGAGGCGCTGGTGTTGCGCGCGGGCCGGGTCGTGAAACAGGGCGCGGCGGGCGACGTGCTCGTTGACGCCGTGATGACCGAGGCTTTCGGCCGGCCGTGCCGCGTCGTGCGCGACGGCGGCGAACTGCGCCTGAAATTCAAGAGCAAATAGCCACAGATGGATTGTGATGGACACGGATACACCAACCACCACAGCGCGGAAGTAATGCATGTTTGAACAGATAATTTCTTTCGAGGTAATGACGAACAGAATTATCGGTTGACGAGATTGCTTTGTCGTCACGCCGTTGGCGTGACTCCTCGCAATGACGACTAGAGATCTCGCTTCTAGTCCGCGTAGGGCTGGTGGTTCGACGCGAGCGCGGCGGCGGCGAGTTTTTTGATCTGCGCCTTGGTGAGCCCGGCGGCGATGCACTCGCCGACCGCGGTGCGCAGGTGGCACCGGACCATCTCGAGCACTTCGCCCTTGCACTTCGCGCGCGCATTCTCCGCGACGCGGACGCCGATGCCGCGGCGCGTCGTCACCAGGCCCTTGAGTTCGAGGTCGCGAAAGGCCTTGGTCACGGTGTTCGGGTTGACGTCGAGCGATTCGGAAAGGTCGCGCACGGAGGGCAGCGCGTCGCCGGACTTGATCCGCCCGGACGCGATCGCGAATTGCACGTGGTATTCGATCTGCATGTACACGGCGATGGGGCTCTTCGTGTTCACTCGAAGGCTGAATTTTCCACTCATGTGCGCGATCGCCCTCCCGAATGCCGCGCCACGATACAGATTTGTACTATACATCTCAAAATAGGGCTACTTGGGCGGCCACCACCTGTCCACCGTGATCCGAGATCGTATTTGCGTAGCTGTGTGCGTCAACCCCGAACGCCGATTTCGACCGGAAGCGAAGCCGTCACCGGAGGCCGTCGAACCCATTCGGACACTGGGGCTCACGCGGAGGCGCGGAGATGCGGAGGGGAGGGTCGCGCTCCGGCGCGACCGTGAAGGGCGGCCGCCCACAGATTGCACGGATTTACACAGAGGGAGATTGACCACGAAAAGGGCCGAAGGGGATTCGCCACGAACGGGGCCGAAAAAATGGATGAAATTACACGAATAACTACAGTGGCCCTTTCCCAATTCTTCAGTGTGATTTCGTGAACTGTTTCGGGTGTTTTCGTGGTGAGGGTTTAAGCACTCAATCTGTGTCCATCAACGTGCTCCCTTCGCGTGCTGCGTACGTCGCCGCGTGGAGGTCTCTACAGCTTATGCACACCCGTTGCACTCGAATCGGTTTTTGCGGAACAAGCCTCGGACGACGGATCGTCAATGCCAGCAGTTGCGGAACAAGGGTGAAAACTGTTGACAAGCTCTAAGAGGAGGCGCCAGCGGAAGCCGGGGACAGGCTCACGTGGAGACGCTGAGGGGAGGGTCGCGCTGCTGTGCGACCGAGAAGGGCGGTCGCCCACAGATTGCACAGATTTACACAGAGGGAGATTGACCACGAAAAGGGCCGAAGGGGATTCGCCACGAA
>CAYPNI010000097.1:0-372 GCA_964411925.1 uncultured Nitrospirales bacterium | reverse complement strand
TGCGGAACAAGCCTCGGACGACGGATCGTCAATGCCAGCAGTTGCGGAACAAGGGGAATTATATACATTGCTCCACAGTTCCAAAAGTGCGCATATTTGGCCTATGTCCGGGGGTCTGAATAGAATTGCCATCCCGCTGGTATTTCTAGTCACTTGACTCCACAGTCGATTTCCGGTAGAGTTGAGGCATAGAAAGCGAGGCAGGACATGGCGAACGACAAGGTTACGGTAAGCACGAAGGAACTCTTTGAACTGTTCCCAGACGCGGAATCCGCGCGGCACTACATTGAAAAGCGCCTGTGGCCGAACGGCCCGGTTTGCCCGGAATGCAAGAAGCAGGATCGCATCCGCGAGCGCAAGGGCGGCTTCTAT
>CAYPNI010000096.1:0-15855 GCA_964411925.1 uncultured Nitrospirales bacterium | reverse complement strand
CCGAAGATCGCGCACACGACGATGGATACGAACAAGTAGATCGAGAACGCGGGGTGAACGTCCTTGAAGATCGACATCGGCGTGCGGCCCGTCTGCAGGAAGTAGCGCACCGACATGTCGATGAGCGCCCAGCCGGCGACGCCGAGCACGAAATACGTCCACCAGAGCCGGAAGCCGAACTGCGCCCCCATGTTCGTCGCGATGCTGATGTCGCCCGTGCCGATGTAGAACGAGGCGATGACCGAGCCCGCGCCGAGTCCGAACACGACGCGCCAACCCAGACGTTTGGGCGATAGGCTCCAGGGAGCGATGGAGGATTCGTCAGACGCATTCATGGTTCGGATCTCGCGGCGCACACCATACCCGACCCGGCCGATCGAAACGGAACAGCCGAAAGTGACAAAAAACCGTTACGCGGGTCCAAATTGGGGGACGGAAAACGCCCCAGGCATGTCCAATTCTGTGAATATCGCGTGCAGAATGCGTGGAATGCCTTTGTTTTTGCCGTTCTGCCTTTTTTGGCACTGCGGTTGCGCTAATCGCTGCGTCGGGCTCGCTTCATAGCCCAGCGGTTACTCATGACGAGCGACCGACAATGCGGTATGCAGGAGGAAAGCACCATGAAGAAGAAAGAGGGCTTCACGCTCATTGAATTGATGATCGTGATCGCGATCATCGCGATCATCGCCGCCATCGCGATTCCGAACTTGCTTCGCTCGCGCATGACGGCCAACGAAGGCTCGGCCATTGGTTCGATGCGCACGATCACTTCGTCGGAACAGCAGTTCCAGTCGGCCGCGATTGTGCCGTTCGCCAGCGGCATGGGCCAGTACGGCACGCTCGCCCAGATGGGCGCGCAGGTCCCGCCCTTCGTCGACAACGTTCTTGCCGGTGGCGCAAAACAGGGTTACAACTTCGCCGCCGTTCCGGGTGGCGTCGATGGCGCGCCGACGTTTACCTGCACCGGCAACCCGCTGCAGATGGGCGCGTCGGGTAACCGCGGCTTCTTCGCGGACGAGTCCGGCGTGATTCGCTTCGCGCAGGGCGCGGCGGCGACGGTCGCCAGCACGCCGGTGCAGTAAGCGTCCCAACCACTCACGATTCAGCTAACCACTTCGTCGGTCGGGTCTCAGACCCGGCCGACGATGCTTTTTTGCGCCCTCGCCCCAATGGCCCGCCATCAGGACCGCAACCGGTCGACGACAAAAATGGTCGCCTTACGACGTATCCCGTCGCGAGATCTGCGGATTAAAAGTCCGAGTGCCAGACATAACCTGTTTGTTTTCAATCAGTTACGGGTTGAGTTGTTATCTGGCACGGAGGTTGCCATTGCGTGTGTATGAAACTGAGAGGTCGCTCGTTCCGAGGGGCTTCTTGAGAGACACAGCGACACGATTGGCAACCAAATAGGAGGATTCGCCATGAAGAAAAACGCTGGTTTCACCCTGATTGAATTGATGATCGTGATCGCGATCATCGCAATCATCGCCGCCATTGCGATCCCGAACTTGCTTCGCTCGCGCATGACGGCCAACGAAGGTTCGGCCATTGGTTCGATGCGCACGATCACGTCGGCGGAACAGCAGTTCCAGTCGTCCGCGATTGTGCCGTTCGCCAGCGGCATGGGCCAGTACGGCACGCTCGCCCAGTTGGGCGCGCAGGTCCCGCCGTTCGTCGACAACGTTCTTGCCGGTGGCGCAAAACAGGGTTACAACTTCGCCGCCGTTCCGGGTGGCGTCGATGGCGCGCCGACGTTTACCTGCACCGGCAACCCGCTGCAGATGGGCGCGTCGGGTAACCGCGGCTTCTTCGCGGACGAGTCCGGCGTGATTCGCTTCGCGCAGGGCGCGGCGGCGACGGTCGCCAGCACTCCGGTCCAGTAATCCAGCAGGACGGCGTTAACCACCGAGTAGCAGTCACGGCTGGCGGCCGGTCGAAAGGCCAGGCCGCCAGCCGGTTCGCAAGAAGGTTCGTGAAAGGCAAGGCAACGTAGAAAGGGGGGATTTCCGATGGCCGGAATTCTTACTTCACGCGCAGGATCGTCTGCGCATCGCGGAAGGACCCCGATCGGCGGTTTCACGCTCATCGAACTCATGATTGTCATCGCGATCATCGCCATCATCGCGGCGATCGCCATCCCGAACTTGTTACGGTCCCGAATGACGTCGAACGAGGGCTCAGCCATCGGCACCCTGCGCACGGTTTCGACGGCGGAACAACAGTTTCAGGCGGCCGGCGTCGTCCCGTTTGCCAGCGGCATGGGGCAATACGGCACATTGCCGCAACTCGGCGCGCAGAACCCGCCTTTTGTCGATAACGTGCTTGCGGCGGGCGTCAAGCACGGGTACGTGTACGTCGCCGTGGCGGGCGGAGTGGACGGCTCGCCAACTTATACCGCGAACGCCGACCCAGTCCAGATGGGCGCGTCCGGCAATCGCGGATTCTTTACGGATCAGTCGGGTGTGGTTCGGTTTGCGCAGGGGGCGCAAGCGAACGCAGGGAGCACACCGGTGAACTAACGGCGCGTAAAAGCGCTGATGCGGGGGCGGAACGACCATGTTGACCAGACGCGATACCGGCAGTCCAGTCCGAACGACGGGACGCCGGCGTGGATTTACACTGATCGAATTGATGATCGTGGTCGCGCTCATCGTGGTGATTGCCGCGATCGCGATTCCGAACCTCATTCGGTCGAGAATGACGGCGAACGAAGGCGCGGCCATTGGTTCCTTGCGGACGATTGCCAACGCCCAATCGCAGTTTCAGTCGCAGGCGGTCCTGGCGTTTCCCAGCGGAATGGGACGATACGCTACGATTGGCGACCTGGGGTCGACGAACCCGCCACTGATCGACAGTGCGCTGGCGACCGGCAGCCGGCATGGGTACGGTTTCATTTCCACGCCCGGCGGCGTGGACGGTTCGCCCTCCTACGCCGCGAACGCGGACCCGTTGATAATGAACCAGAGCGGAGGCCGCGGCTTTTACGTGGACGAGACTTCCGTGATTCGGTTTATGGTCGGCGGACCGGCGGGCGCAATCGATCCGCCGCTCTGATTCTTTTCATGGCGCAGGGCTCGGCAGTCGCCCTGCCGGCGGCGGCGCAGGGACGCGCCGCCGCCGGCCGCCTGAATCCCGCGCGCGAATTGTCCGAGTCGTGTGCCGGCGCTAGAATGGGCGCGCCAATCATGTCCGCCGAACTGCATCAGCTGATCCAGCGCGCCCAGACGGCCATGCTCCAGGCCGAGTTCGCCGCCGGGCACGAGCGCGAGACGCTGTATCTCGAAGCCAAAGATTCCCTCCTGCGGACCGAGACGTTGTCGCCGGGCCGCGGCGCGTGGCTCATGGCGTGCCTCAACGTCCGCATGGGCTCGCCGGCACTCGCGCAAAAGTGGCTCGAGCGCGCGCATTCCGCGGGGGCCCTGCCCGCCCGCGCGGACATCGTCGGCAGCGCCTACATGACCGGCCTGCGCGGCCACGCCTGGTTCGAGGAGTTCGTCGCTCGGTTGGAGTAGCCGCGTCCCCGTTGTCATCCTGGGCGAAGCGAAGGATCCGCTCGCGAAGGAGTGTCCCCATCGAGAAGATCCTTCGCTCAGGGTGACGAAAGAGGGATGTCCGCCAGCCGGCGCGCGCCGTCTGATGGTGTCCGGCCTTACGACAGCTCGATGCGCTGCCCGATTCGCGGGCTGTATTTCTTCCGGCCTTCGCCGCTGTTGTGATACATCCACTCGACCGCGGGCGGGTCGCCGTGGACGAAAATCAGGTTGCGCGACTGGATGCGATCGATGACCTCGAGCAGGTCGTTCCGGTGCGCGTGCGCGCTGAAGTAGTACCACTGGATGTCTTCACACTGTGTCGTGACCGGGCTGCCGCCCAGGCGAAACACAAACTTGTCGCCTTTCTTCGCATTGCGGACCTTGTAGCCGAGGGTCTCCGGGTCGCAATATCCTACGAAGAAAATCCCGTGGCGCGGCTCGGTCACCAGTTTTTCGGCGATCAGCGCCGAGGGCGTGTTTTCGAGCATCATGCCGGACGTTGCGACGATGATCGCCGGTTCGCGCGTCAGTTCGCGCACGACCCGCGGGTCCCAGACGTCGCCGACCGCGTCGAACTCGTCGATGGGCGTCAGCCGGGCGTTGCGTTTCAATTCCCCGAGGTTGCGGGCGTAGACCTCGTAGATGGCGCGGCCCATGCCCGATGCGTACACGGGCACGTGTGGGACCTTGCCCGAATTTTGCAGCCGCGAGATCATGTTCAGCACTTCCTGCGTCCGCCCGAGCGCGAACGAGGGCACGAGCACGACGCCGTTCCGGTTCAGCACGCGGTTGATGCCCGCGGCGAACCGCTTGACCTCTTCGCTGTACTCGATTTCGTGCGCGGTAGCGTTCGCTCCGTAGGTGGATTCGATGATCAGCGTATCGACCTGCCGCGACTCCTTCGGGAACTTCATGCCGGACATCAGCTCCTGGTCGATCAGGCAGACGTCGCCGGTATAGAAGACCGTGTGATCGGGCGACGAGATGCGCGTGCACGCGCTGCCCAGCACGTGTCCCGCGTGGCTGAAACACACCCGCACGTCGCTGTCGGGCAGCACGGCGAATTCGTTGTTCATCGGCACGCCGCGGTACAACCGCCGAACGGCGTAGTCCACGTCCTCGTGGCTGTAAAGCGGATACTCGTCGATCCCGCGCTCGAGCCGGATTTTTTCCATCACCGAAACGCTGTTGTGCAACATCCGATCGAGCACGGCGACGGTCGCCGTGGTGGCAAACGGCATCGCCGCGGGAAACATCTTGAGCAGATAAGGCAGCGACGCGCAGTGGTCGTGGTGCCCGTGCGACACGAGAATCGCGTCCGGCGCGCGCCGCAACACGGAGAAATCCGGCAGGGAGCCCTTGCCTTCCTTTTTCGGATGCAGTCCGCAGTCGAGCAGCAGGCTCAGCCCGTTGATCTCGATGAGGTGCGCGCTCGCGCCGACTTCGCCCACGCTGCCAAGCGAAGTGAAATAAACTGGAGGTCCGGGCATTCGCGAGATTGTAGGGTGCGATCGCGGCGTTTTCAACGCGGCTGCACGCGACGATCGCGGGAGGGCCGCACCCCCGCGCGGCCGTGATTCCTAGAGGAACCGCGCGCGCGATCGATCGACGCGATTGAACAACCCGTCGCCCAGGCGGCGCAGCAGGATGTCCAGACAAACGAGCGGCAGTCCCAGCACGTTGTTGTAACAGCCCTCGTACCGCTCGACCAGCAGCGCGCCAGGGCCGTCCACCGTGTATGCGCCCGCGCGATCGAGCGGGCGCACCGCCTCGACGAATCCGGAGATTTCCGCCTCGCTCAGCTCGCGAAACGTGACCCGCGTGATCTCCACCGCGTCCGCGCTCAAACCCGACCCCGTGTCCGCAACGGCCACGCCGGTCATGACCTCGTGCGTGCGGCCGGACAACATTCGAATCATCGCGCGCGCCTCGTCGAGGTCGGCGGGTTTGTTCAAAATGCGATCGTCAATCACGACGATTGTGTCCGCAGCGATGACGATCGCGCCGTCTGCGATTTCCGTGGCGACGGCGTCACGCTTGCGGCGCGCGTTGGCTGCCGCCACAGCCCGGGGTTCTCCCTGGGTGATTTCCTCGGCCCGGCTGACGCGCACTTCGACGCTCGCGCCCAGCGCCTCGATCAACGCCCGCCGCCGCGGCGATTCCGACGCCAGCACCAGCCGCTTCACGGGACGTCTTCGCTCTCCACGAGCCCCTGCGGCGCGGCCGTCGTCGCTGCGGGGAACATCGCGCCGCCGGGACCGGCGTCGCCCACGTAGCCGCCGTTGTCGACGATCGTGGTCCCCTCGGGCACGCGCACGTGGGACGCCGATTCGGGCAACTCGACATCGAGGTTGTAATTCGTAATCGAGAACGACGTGTTCGATTCGTCGTCGTTCACAATCAGAATCGACGACGGCAGCAGGTCGCCCTTGGCCAATTGCAACAACACGCGCTGAAAGTAGGGTTCCTCGCTGTCATCGCGCGGTTTGGGCGTGAACTCGACGCTCAGCGCATGCCGCGCCGCGTCGTCGGGCGGGAGAATCCGCACGTTGTAGGCTTCCTGCAAGCGCTGCGAGTCGGACTCGAACCCGAGATAGAACGCCTCGGATTCCGGCCGGTCTTCGAGATTGTAGATCTGGATTTGCGCGATGTCGGGATCATATTCGTACACGCGCAAGCCGTCGATCATGTAGACGAGCGGCGGCTCCTGATACCGGAAGATCAGCCGCTTGGGCTTGGTATAGATTAATGTCCCGCGCGAGACGATTGTCTCGTCCGGTGTGACCGTCGTCTGGATGAATTCCGCCTGCAGCGCATCGGTCGCGTCACGCCGCGCGGAAAACTCGTCGAAGAACTCCGCGGGAGACTGGTTTTGGCCCACGGCGCCCGCGATGGCCAGTAGCGCCGCTGCCCAGAACATTCGGACCTCCCGCGGCGCGCTCGTGCCGCCTGCGGCGTGCTTACGCCGCGCGCTCTCCACTGATGATTGCGTTGACGCGCACGCGCTGCGTCTCGGGCATCGAATTCGTCTCGACGGCCGTCAGCAGGCGGATGTGGCTGTCGAGCGCGGCGTTCAATTCCGCGGCAAGCCGGTCGCGCTGAGCGCGGAGCGCCTCGATTTCCTGCGCGAGCGTCGTCGAGCGGCCCGTGAACGCGTGCGCCTGGTATTCCTCTTCGCGCTCGCGCGTGTTCTCGAGCAGCGTCGCCGCCTCGCGTTTGGCCGCTGCGACGATGTGGTCCGTGAACTTCAGCGCGGACGACAACGCCGTGCGCAGGTCCGTCTCGCGCTGCTTCTGGTCGTCCACGTCCACCTTGAGCGCCTTGTTCTCTTCGATCAGCGACTCGAGCACGTCCGCGGCGCGCTCCACGTAGTGGTCCACGTCTTGCGTCTTGTACCCGCCGAACAGCGCGCGCCGGAATATCGAGTTCGGCCGCTGCGTCAGTTCGATCGCCGTTTCCGCCAGCCCCGCCGGACGTTCGATTGCTTGCTCGCTCATGGTCACTGCTCCTTCCGAATGGACGACCCCGAGGTCACCCCTATTCATCCACCGGCCCACGCGCAGCCGCAGCGGCCACGCGCGCCCGTCACTGTCCCAGCTCTCGCGATCGGTTCGCCGCGGCGGACATTCCCGCGCTCACGACGTCCGCGAGCCCGCGCGACGCGAACACGTCGAGCGCGGCGGCGGTCGTGCCGCCCTTCGACGTCACGCGCGCGCGCAACGTCTCGGCCGATTCGCCCGACTCGTGCAACAGCAGCCCCGCGCCGTAAAGCGTTTGCCCCGCGAGGCGGCCCGCCTGCGCTTCGGGGAGGCCGAGGCCCACGCCCGCGCGCGTTTGCGCTTCCACCAGCGCAAAGTAGTACGCCGGCCCGCTCCCGCTCAGCGCGGTCACGGCGTCCAGCAGCTCCTCCGGCACGTCTTCGGCCACGCCGATCGCCTCGAAAATCGCCCGCGCCACCCGCGCGTCCTGCTCCGTGCAGGTCTTGCTCCGTGCGAACGCCGTCGCGCCCGCGCCGACCATTGCCGGCGTATTGGGCATCGCGCGGATCACGCGCGTTTGCGCGCCGAGCACGTCCTGAATGAATCGGATCGAGACCCCCGCGGCAATCGAGATCACCAGGGCGTCGCCGCGCAGCCCCCCTTCCAAGGAGAGTAATCCCCCGCGCATGTCCTGCGGTTTCGGCGCCAGCAGAAGTGTTTGCGACTCGCGTGCGAGTTCCGCGGCCGTTCCCGCCGCGCGCCCGCCGATCGACGCCGCCACGCCCGCCTTAGCCGGGTCCATGTCGAACGCGAGCACCTGGGCGGGGCTGATCGCTTTGGCGCGCACGAGGCCGCGGGCAATCGCCTGGCCCATGTTGCCGAAGCCGAGAAACCCCACCACGCCGGGAACAGCCACCCCGAGACATTCCTTGAGCGTTTGGCCACGCCGGAAGCGTGGCACCCCCTGGATCGAAAACGCCTTGCGCCCCACAAGCATGCGTTCTGGCTCGGGGAATGTCAAGCGCAGATTGCGCCGCGCCGCATTGCGCCCCATCCGCGCTCGGTTTAGGATGTTCCTCACACCATGCCGAAAACGCCACCGCGCGACATACGAATGGGCGATGTGATCGCCGGGCGCTACGAAGTGCGCGGCGCGGTCGGCCGAGGCGGAATGGGGCGCATCTACCGCGTTCACGACCGCATCCTCGGCGAGGAACTGGCCCTGAAGACGCTCCTGCCCGACCATGTCGAGGACAAGGTGGTCATGGAGCGCTTCCTCAACGAGGCGCGCATCGCGCGCAGCCTCTCGCATCCGAACGTGGTGCGCGTGCACGACATTGGCCAGGCCGACAATACCGTGTATATCTCGATGGAACTGCTCAAGGGCAAGTCCCTGAGGCAGATGCTGGACCAGCTCCAGCCGGGTCAGCGCCTGCCGATCGCGGGTATCCTGCGCATGTTCGACGCTCTGTGTGCGGCGCTCGATTACGCGCACCATTTCACGGTGCATCGGGACATCAAGCCGGAAAACGTGATGATCCTGACCGACGGCAGCGTGAAATTGATGGACTTCGGCATTTCCAAACTCAAGAGCAATCCCAATCTCACGTCGGCTTCCATCGTCATGGGCACGCCGCACTACATGGCGCCCGAACAACTCCGCAATACGTCTTCGGTTGATGCGCGCGCCGACGTATACAGCGTCGGCGTGATGCTCTACGAAGTCATCACCGGCGATCGGCCGACCGGACTGGCGAAACCGGCCTCGAAGATCCGCGGCGAGGTCCCCGCCGCGCTCGATCCGATCATCGAGAAGTGTTGCCAACCCGATCCGAACAAGCGCTACCAGACGGCGGGTGAATTGCGCGCCGCGCTGCGCGAAGTGCGGATCGACATCGAGCAGAAGTCGTCCTCGGGCGAACACAGCGGGGCCTCATCGGCATCGCCGCGCGCGCCGGGCGGCGGGACCTTGAAATTCCTGGCTGCCGGGATCGCGCTCGTCGCGATCGTTGCGATCGCGATCGGCGCGTTGCGCGCCGCCGAGAAGCGGCGAAAGGATTTTCTTGCCGACGCGCCATCGGGCCTCGCCGTGCTGCCGCATGCCGCCCCGAGCGCCGATCCTGCCGCGCGCCAGTTCGCAGCACTCGCGAACCAGATCGAATCGTTGCGCACGCGGGCGGAATCGGCAAAAGCCGACTATTCGGACGAGCAGCGAGCGTCGATCATCGACGGTATTCTCGCGCGCGGCGACGAGCTATGGACCGCCGCCCAGGCTCGGTCCGCTTCCGATACGACCGCCGCCCTGGAAATCGGTTGGGATGCCGCGGGTTGTTACTGGGCGATTGCACACTGGCCGGACCGAATGGTATTCGTCCCGCCATCGCCGCCCGGCCAAACCCGAGCGGCTGGATTCTTTATCGATGACGACCCGGTCACGACCGGTGAATTCGAGTCCTTTGCCGGCACATCGAATTGGGAATGGCCCGCGCAGGCCACTCCATCCTCGGCCGAGGCGCCGATGACCGGCGCTGCCCATTTCGACGCCGCGGCCTACCTTGCGAGCGCGTCGCCTGCCCGGGCGTTGCCGTCGGCCGCCGAACTGGAGCGCGCGTTCGACCTCGCGGTCGAGCGTGGCAGTGTTCGCCGGTTCGAAGGGGTGTTCACCGATTCCGGCGATGTCGCTGCCGAGGACGATACGGATCCGGACGCCCCGCGGCCGACCCGCATCGCGTTCGAGACCATCTATATTCCAGACGAAGCGTTCGGCTTCGACACGTGGTTCGAGTGGACTTCGTCCATAAATAACATCGATAGCACGGCGGTGCCGATGTTTGGTGACGATGTCACCACACCCGGCGCTCGCTGGACGCGCAGCGGCCAGCTCCTCGTCGTTACAGACCAATCGTGCCGCTACGAATGGTCGAACCCGTGGCTGGGTTTTCGCGGTAAAATCGACCTGCCTCGCTCGATCCGCGAGCTGGATCAGGCCGCACGCGGTTCAATGTGAATAGCGGCGGACTCGTCAAGAATTCTCCGAGTTGCACACGGTTTTGCGTGTCACTGGCCCGGTTTACGCTGGATTTGCTGTTGACTCGGATCGGCTGACTCACGTAGCATTCACTCGCGATCCATTGCGCTTGCGGAAGGTTTGCCCCTCACATGAATCGTGTCGTCTGCCCCCACTGCCGTTCGGGTCGGCTGGCCGAATCGGTCATCCCCAAGGACGTTGTCATCGTCAAGCAATGTCCCGCCTGCGGAGAACTGGTCGTCATGTTCCGCCGGAAAGTGCTTGCGCTGGACCGGAAAATCCTCGAGCGCGGCACGTCCCACGAACGCAAGATGCATATTGCCGGCATCATCGCCGAGTTTCTCGAGCCCGGCCTGCTCAAGTTTGCGGCCGCTGCGGCTGATTTCGAGCCCGACCAGGACGAGTTCGACTCGGAGGAAGTGGCCGCAGAGCAGACCGCGGGCAAGAAGCCCATTTCCGAAGACGAATTGCGGGACTTCGCGCGGGTCCAGCTCCGGCAGATCGACAACCGCGAGTATTTCAAGCGCCATCTGGGCTGAACGGCCCGAGCTTTATCTTCGCCGCTGCCTGATACATCGCCACGCTCGCAGCTACCGCCGCATTGAGACTGTCCACGCCCGCGCCTATCGGCACGCGGACAATCGCGTCACACGCGTTACGCGTCGGCCCGCGCAACCCCTCCGATTCGTTGCCCACCACGAGCGCGGTGCGCGGCGCCCATTGAAACGTGAATGCGTCCTCGGTCCCCGACGCATCAAGCCCGTAGACCCAGAATCCCGCGTCTCGAATGTCGCGAAGCGCCTGTGCGACGTTGTTCACCTTGGCCACTGGCAACCGGAACACTGCGCCTGCGCTCGACCGCACGACGGTTTCGTCCACGGATGCGCCGCCGCGTGCCGACACGACCACGCCGCTGGCGCCCACGGCCAGCGCGGTCCGCGCGATCAGGCCGAGATTGCGCGCGTGCTGCACCTGCTCGAGGACGACGATCAGCGACGCGGGCGGGCAGACGGCGATCAAATCTCCGAGCGAGTTGAACTCGACCGGGCTGATCCGCGCGGCGACACCCTGGTGTTCGTTCGACCCGGTGATTTGCGCGAGCTGCGCGATCGGGACTCGGTCGATCGGAATGCGCGCCTCTTTCGCGCGCGCGAGGATGTCCGCCGCGCCGCGCACGCGCGAATCCGTCGCAACGTAGACGCGGTCGACGTTTCGCCCGGAGCTCATCGCCTCCTCGACCGCGTGCGTGCCGAATACGATCGTTCGATCCATGGGCAAATGGTAGTGTGCGGGGCACAGCCAAGCAACGCGACGTGCCGCGCATCGGCTGTGGTATTCTTTGCGAAGATTGCGGCGGATACCGGGACGTGCCGGGGGCACTTGTTGCACGGGAAGGGTGATTGACGCCGCGCGAACCCGCTTCCAACTCGCACACCGAAATGCTCGACGGACAAAACCCCGCTGATACGCGGCCCGCCCAGGGCCGGGGGCGCGCCTACCGCCGCCTGCTGGCGTATGCCCTGCGCGACAAGGGCCGCATCGCGTTGATGGTTTTCCTCTCAATATTCCTCGGATTTTCGTTCAGCGGAATGCTGTTTGCCGCCGGAACCACGGTAAACATCCTTTTTCTCGACGACGACGGCTTCGCCGCGCAACTCGACCGTGTCCGCGCGCGCACGCAATCCGCCTCGGAGACGCTGGAGTCCGCTATCGGATGGTCGCCGCAGAACATGCCGGACCGCGCCGTGGATATCGTTACCGGCATGCGCGACGATCGCGGCCGGGCGATCACGATCATGGCGGTCGTCATTTTCAGCCTCACGCTGCTCGGCGCGGCAGCGCGCATGGCCATGGAATACTACGCTGCCGCCGTCGGCATCAACGTATCCGTCCGGCTCAATCGCGAGATGTACGCGAACCTGCTCCATCTCTCATTGCGCTACTACGATTCGCGCGCGGCCGGCGAAATTATCGCGCGATTCACAAACGACTCGTTCTGGGTGAATCGAGGATTGATGGACGTGCTGGTCCGCGTCGTGCGAGAGCCCGCGCGCGTGGTGTTCCTGTTGCTCCTGGCGGTGTCCGTCAGTCCGTTCCTCACCCTGATCGCGCTCTTCGTGATTTCGCCCCTGGTTTTTTTCGTGTATTTCATTTCGCGAACCGTCCGCGTGTCTGTGGCGGCCTCGCTCAATCGCCTCGCTGATACGGCGTCGCTCATCGGCGAGACGGTCCGGGGCATCCCGATCGTCAAGGTGTTTCGCATGGAAGAGAATCTCTCCACGCGCATGAATGCCGCGCTCGATTCCATGCGTCGCAATCTCAAACGCGTGGCGCGCGCCGACGCCGCCGTCACCCCGCTTACCGAAGTGCTGCTCCTGCTCGGCGTGGGTGCATTCCTGGTGCTCGGCATGCGGCAGATCAGCGACGGCCAGTTGGACACGGGCCGGCTGCTCATTCTGCTCGGCGCGTTCGGCTCGATGCTCGATCCCCTGCGCAAACTGAGCAAGGTGCCGAACCTCGTCCAGGCCAGCGCCGAAAGCGCGGCGCGCGTCTTCGAAATCATCGATCAAACCTCTGACGTCGTCGAGCGGCCCAATGCCGTCGAGCTGCCGCCGCTCAACGGCGCGATCCGTTTCGAGCGTGTCCGCTTCGGCTATACCGAGGACCAGGAGGCGCTGCGCGGCGTGACGTTCGACATTCCGCGCGGCGGGATGGTCGCGCTCGTCGGTTTCAGCGGCTCGGGCAAAAGCACCATCGCCAAGTTGTTGCCGCGCCTCTACGACCCTGACGCCGGCCGGATCACGTTCGACGGCAGAGACCTGCGCGACGCCACGCTTGCGAGCCTGCGCACGCAGATCGCGATGGTGACACAGGAAAACGTTCTCTTTCAGGACACCGTAGGCATGAACATTGCCGGAGGCGATCCGGGCGCCGCGCCCGAGGCCATTCGCCGCGCCGCGCAAACCGCGAACGCTGACGGATTCATCGAGGCGCTGCCCGGGGGATACGACGCGCGGCTGTCCGAGGCGGGGGGCAATTTGTCGGGCGGCCAGCGGCAACGCCTGGCGATCGCGCGCGCGGTGTACAAGGACCCCGCGATACTCATTCTCGACGAGGCCACGTCCAGTTTGGACTCCGAGAGCGAACGGGCGATCCTCGATGCCATCGATCGCTTGATCGAAGGCCGCACTACGCTCGTCATCGCGCACCGGCTCTCGACCATTCTCAAGGCGGACAAGATCATCGTGCTCGACGACGGCCACGTGGTTGACGAAGGCACCCACGCCGAGCTTCTCGCGCGCGATGGGCTGTACCGCCGGCTGTACCGCCTGCAGTTCGCCGACGCCGAGGCGCGGGTTCAGGCCGCGGAAAACTAGCGCGGGAGGGCGCGCGTACTCGCGGGCCGTTGTGCCGGCCGGGCGAGATTGCTTCGTCGCAAACTGCGCTCCTCGCAATGACGGCGGGCTGGTGGCGCAGGCATCTTGCCTGCGGAGGTTCATCACCCCGCAGCGGTAGACGCGCTTCTCGCGAATTCATGTACCCCCGCAGGCAAGATGCCTGCGCCACCAAGACCTGTTGCTCTAATCATCACTTGCAACGACCTCGCGCGAATTGCAACAGGCCCGAGCTGGACCCCGCTTGAGCCTGCCACGCACCCCGACTACACTGCTGCGAACCGGCGGCAACATCGAGGAGGCGGCGTGGCGCCCGGCTCACATTTCACCTGGCTCGACTTCTTCGTCATCGTGGTGTACTTCGTGCTGTCGATGGGCGTCGGCGCGTATTTCTTTTTCAACGGCAAGAGCCGGGACACCGAGGGCTACACGGCCGCGGGCCGGTCGCTGCCGGGCCTTGTCGTCGGCCTGTCCATCCTCGCGACGTACCTGAGCAGCATCAGTTTTCTCGCGCTGCCGGGCAACGCCTACGCGGGCAACTGGAACGCGTTCGTGTTCAGCCTGTCGCTGCCCATCGCGGGGTACGTCGCCGTGCGCTGGTTCATCCCGTTCTACCGCGAGCGCCGCGAGGTCTCGGCGTACCACCACCTCGAGACGCGCTTCGGCCCCTGGGCGCGGCTCTACACCGGCATCACCTATTTGCTGATGCAGGCCGCGCGCATGGGCTCGGTCACGTTCCTGATGGCGCTGCCCATGGAAGCGCTGCTCGGCTGGGACATCCGCCTCATCATCCTCATCACCGGCGTCAGCGTCACGCTCTACAGCCTCGTCGGCGGGCTCGTCGCCGTGATCTGGTCCGACGCGATTCAGGCCGTCGTGCTGATGGCCGGTGCGCTCGTGTGCCTCGTGCTGATGCTGCTGCGCATGCCCGAGGGCGTCGGCCAGATGTTCGATCTCGCCGCGGAGCACGACAAATTCAGCCTGGGCGGGTTCGGCCTGTCGCTCACCGAGCGCACGTTCTGGATCGTGCTCATCTACGGCGTCTTCATCAATCTGAACAACTTCGGCATCGACCAGAACTACGTCCAGCGCTACGTCGCGTCCAAGTCCGACAAAGAGGCGGCCAAGAGCCTGTGGTTCGGCGCGCTGCTCTATATCCCCGTGTCCGCCGTGTTCTTTTTCATCGGTACGGCGCTATTCGCGTTCTACACCGCGCGCCCCGAGGACCTGCCGGCCGAATACGCCGCGGCCGGCGCCAGCGACAAAGTGTTCCCGTGGTTCATCGTGAGCCAGTTGCCGCCCGGCGTCACGGGGCTGCTGATTGCAGCGATTTTCGCCGCGGCCATGAGCACGATCTCGACCAGTCTGAACTCCGGCGCGACGGTCCTCATGACCGACGTCTACAAGCGCTACATGAACCCCGGCGCGACCGAGAACCAACTCATGCGCGCGCTGTACATCGCCACCTTCGGCTTCGGCACGCTCGGGACGGCCATCGCGCTCGTGCTGATCCGCGCCGAGGGCATCCTGGACACGTGGTGGATCCTGCAGGGCATCTTCGCCGGCGGCATGCTCGGGCTGTTCCTGCTGGGCATCATCTCGCGCCGCGCGGGCAACCCGGCCGCCGTCACCGCCGTAGTCGCTGGCGTAGCCGTCATCGCCTGGCTCAGCGCGTCCAACGTCCTCGCCGACAACGGCGCGCTGCCCGACAGCCTCCGCAACCCGCTCGACAGCTACCTCACCATCGTCTTCGGCACGCTGACGATCCTGCTCGTGGGCATGCTCGTCGCGAGAATGATCCCCAAGCGGGAATCGTAGCGCTGCCTTCCAGGCGGCAAATGGGAGGGTCGCGCTGCCGCGCGACCGCCTTCCTCACGCGGAGCCGCGGAGGACGCGGAGAGGACCCACGCCCTGTCATTGCGAGGAGTCCCGCCACTGGCGGGACGACGCGGCAATCTCGCTCTACCAACCGGTCTTTCTTTGCTTACTTTCTCTCTTTCTCAGAAAGAAAGTAAGGGGTGGCAGGTCTAAGCGCAGTCCAGCTTAGGCCTGTTCGTTCCTCACGCGGAGCCGCGGAGGCAGCGGAGAAACCCCTTATCGCCGAGTGGGGCGGGCGTCCCGCCTGCCAAAATCCGCGCTTCCCCTATCTACCCGCACCGCCGCTGCACTCCGACGACCCCGAAACCCGTTTTGCGAAACAACCCTCCGCGCGCGAAAAGGCCCGTAAATACAGGCGCGGGACAAAGGTGACTCTCTTGACCGCAAATGGATTGCGGATGGCCGGCTATCACTCAAATTTCTATATGCATATTCCCAATAGGATATAATATTAAAAACAATGCTTGAATTACGTATTAATTTATGCTATTATAGATTTCGCTGAGCAAAACTGGGAGACTTTCGATGCACACTGTCACTCT
>CAYPNI010000095.1:0-15944 GCA_964411925.1 uncultured Nitrospirales bacterium | reverse complement strand
CGATCCGCTGATCCAAGGTCGCATGCGGCAACAGATCGCCGGCGAGTTGTTCGACGGTGAACTCGTCGAACGGTTTGTTCGCATTGAACGCGTCGATCACCCAGTCGCGCCAACGCCACATGAAGCGCATGTTGTCGATGTGGTACCCGTTCGTGTCCGCGTAGCGCGCCGCGTCGAGCCAGAACCGGGCCATGTGTTCACCGTAGCGCGGCGAGGCGAGCAGGCGTTCGACGAGGCGTTCGTACGCGCCGGGTTTGTCGTCCTTGACGAATTCGCGCACTTCATCGATGGTCGGCGGCAGCCCGGTCAGGTCAAGCGTGACGCGCCGGATGAGCGTGCGCCGGTCGGCCTCGCTCGCGGGTGAAAGGCCTTCCGCATCCAGGCGCGCAATTACAAAATTATCGATCGGATTGACGACCCATCCCGGATTCGACACAACCGGTGGCTCGGCGCGCTGAATGGGCTGGAATGCCCAGTGCTGCTCCCACTTCGCGCCCTGGACGATCCAGCGGCCGAGCCGTTGAATCTCCTCGGCATTGAGCGACTTGTGAAAGTCCGCCGGCGGCATGCGGTCGTCCGGTGACGCCGCGGCGACGCGCTGGAACAACTGGCTTTGCTCGAGGCTGCCCGGAACGATGGCGATGTGGCCGGACGTCAGCGGCGCGAACGCGACAGCGGGGTCATCCAGGCGCAAATCGGCCTTGCGTTCCGCCGCGTCCGGCCCGTGGCAGGCGTAGCAGCGGTCGGCCAACAGCGGCCGGATATCGCGGTCAAACTTGACCGGCGGACCGGGATCCACGGCGAGCGCGATCGCGGGGACTTCGCGACCTTTCGCGGCCGCGGTAGCGACGGGCGCCGCATTCGCACTGGATCCGTCTTCGGGCCAGGGCATGCCACGGCGGATCCATTCGACGAGCGCGTCGATGTCGTCCGGGAAGAGTTCTTCCTTCGGCGGCATCTTGAGCTTGCCTTCGCGGCGCACGGCCTGGATGAGCTTGCTCGCGTCCGGATCGCCCGGCACGACGATAAGCCCGTGATCGCCGCCGCGCACCGCAGCCGAGCGCGAATCGAGGCGCAAGCCACCTTTTTGTTTCTCCGAGTCATGGCATTCTAGGCAGGTTTCTTCGAGGATCGGGCGAATTCTGGATTCGAAAAAGGCGAGATCGTCCGCGGACTGCGCGACCACGGGCACGCAGTACGCGGCCAAGGTAGCTGACAGCGCCGCGAACGTTCCGCGGAAAAACATAGACTGCATCCCGTGTGCCCTCTTGCACTGGATCGTGGCACACGGGATGCGGCGTTTCAACCGCCCCAAAATCTAGTTCGACATCACATCGATCAGTACGATTTCGACACCTGATTCGGGATTGATTTCCTTCACGACGCCGACGCCGGCTGCGTAGAACTTGAATTCCTCCGCGTCCGGTTCGAGCGGAGTGCCATCCCGAGTCTGGACGCAGTTTTCAAAGGTGCCGAACGGGACCATCACGGTCTCGTCAATACTCACGATCGACGCGTAGTCTTCAGCCTCGCCCAACGCGAATTCCTGCCGATACGCGTGGTCCAACGCCGGTGCCGCCGGCATCACCACACCAGGCTTCGCGCCGTTTTCGCCGGCGATGAACGACCCATGCGTGCTCACGACCAGGCCGTCCTCGATTTCGAGCGAGTTCTCGCCGAAGTACCAGACATTTCCCAGGTTGTCGGGCGCAAAGTAATCCCGCGTGTTCTCGATTTCGTTTCCGTCCAGATACACAACATCGAGGACGACGAAACACTCGACACCGAGTATTTCGCGCTTCTCGTCCGTCACCGTGACGACGATGGTCTCCAGGCCCTCGTCCGTCTCGCCTTCGTACGTCCGGGTCGTCCCCGGAACCAGCGGGAAGTAGGGATTCTGCAACGGTTCGTCGAAGTCGCCGGGGTCGATGTCGGGATCGTACCGCCGCTCATCGAGCAGCGCGCACAGGTCCTTGCGCGCAGCGAACTGTTCACCACACTCCTTCCGCGCTTCGTACAAGTCGGAGAGTGCTTCCTTCAGCGCGTCCCGGCGTTCATCGCGATCGGAGATGTTCGCCGCATAGGCCGCCGCGGTCCAGTAATCGGCGATCGCCTCACGCTGGCACGACGTCAGCATGCGAAACGCGGTGACGTCGCACCCCTTTTCCGCCTTGTGCGCCTGCGCCTGCGGCACGATCGCGTTGCCCACAATTAACAGCATGAGCATGCCCTTGATTGCATCGCGGTTCTTCATCGTCACTCCTTTCATTGCCGTGTCCGCGTGTGGGGACAACGACGGCACAACCCTCGCCACGTATTCAGCTTGGGGCGAAGCGTACGGGACGGGACATGATCGGAAGATGACGCGGATTCGAAAAGTACATCGAAAGGCGAACGAGCATCGCGAATTTTGCGTGTAGTGCTAATTCGGATGGAACAGCATCACACGGAACGTGTCACTCGACGGCATGTCACACTCGACGCGCGCCCCCAACACTTTGGTCAGCGCGTCGACCAGCGTCAGCCCCAGTCCCAGATGGCCACAGCTACGCGGATCCGGTCCCTGTTTCCGCCAGAATTTTTCCGTAATTCGCGCGAGATCAGACGGCGACAGATCCGTTGTCGTGTTTGAGAGCGAGAGCGAGATGGAGTTGTCGCCGGAGCCGCACTCCAGCGAAATCTGGCCCCCTGCCGGCGTGTATTCGACGGCATTCGAGAACAAATTGGAGAGGATTGTGCCCAGAATAAGCGGGTCGGTATGGAGCGCCGGGACCTCGCCGGCTTGCAGGCGAACGCGCAACTCCTTGGAACGCGCCGTGTCTTCGAAGGGCCTCCACGTCGATTCTACAAGGCGCATCAGGTCAGCCCGCTGCAACTCCTTTGCGACCTGGCCCGAGGAGCAGCGTGACAGGTTCAGGAGCGTCCCGATGATGCGTTCCAGTCGAACCACGATTTCCTCGACGTCGCGGAAACTCTGACGATCGGCTGCCGAGGATTCGCCCCTGCGCGCGGAGACTTCGGCGAGCGTCCTGAGTTCGGCGAGCGGGGTGCGCAACTCGTGGGCCACGTCCGACACGAACCGCCGTTCGCGCTCGAACACCGTCTCAAGCCGGTCGAGTAACTCGTTCAGTCGTTCGCAAACGGGCCGCAGTTCGTCGGGGGCATCGTCAATCGTGATACGGAGATCGAGATCATCTTCACGAATCGCTGAGATTTTCGCGCCGATTTCACCCAGTGGTTCGAGCCCCCTGCGGACGAAAACGCGGATCATCAGATAGGACAGGAGCACCGCGAAAACTGCCGCGAGAAGGAGCGAGATGCGAAGAACCGCCAGCGTCGCCGCCAATTCCTCGGTTGAACGCGCCAACATCAGCGTGTACGTCGTGTCGGGGCGGTTGGGGATGCTGTCCGCCTCGACCGGCGGCACGAATGTGCGCGTCACCATTCGTCCTGACCGTCCGTCCGGCAGCAGTACGTCGCGGCTCTTCGGGTGCACTCGTGGGGCCGACTCGGCCCATAGCGATGCATGCTGAAGCGACGGCGATCGCGCATGGATCAGGCCCGACGCGTCCCGCACTTCGTAGTATTGCGCATCCCGAGACGGCAGAAATTCCGGCAACGAAAGCTCCGCGAAATCGAATCGGATCAAGTCTTCAGCGTCGTCGCCCAGATCGTCATAATGCTCGCCCGGATCTTCCGGCTCCCCGTCCCACCACTCCGCCATCTGTACGAGCGTGTCTGCGCGCCTTCCGAGGTCAGAATCGAATTGCCGCTGCAGCGCCCCTGAAACGAGAAAATACTGGATCGCGAAACACACCGCGATTACCGGCAGGAGGCCCGCGACGAGCCAGGCGAGCAAGCGTCCGCGGATCGAGTTCATGTACCCCGGTCCACGAACACGTATCCCATTCCCCTGCGGGTTTCGATATAGGAGGGACTGTTCTCGCGATCGATCTTCTTGCGCAATTGACAGATCGCCGAATCAACGACGTTACTGACCGGTTCCGCCCGCTCGTCATATATATGTTGCTCGATCTCCGACCTCGGCACGACGTGCCCGCGCCGCATGAGCAGAAACTCGAGAAGTGCGTACTCCCTTGGCTGGAGCTGGATGGGATTGCCGTCACGCCGCACGATCCGCGCCTCCGTGTTCACTTCAAGTCCGTCTACGGCGATGACCGGTGCCTTCTGACCGTAATTACGGCGAGTGAGCGAGCGAACACGCGCGATGAGTTCCTCCAGGGCGAAAGGCTTGATCAGGTAGTCGTCGGCGCCCTTGGCCAATCCCGCCACGCGATCGGACACGGAGTCGCGCGCGGTCAACATGATCACGTGGGTGGTGTCGCCGGCGGCGCGCAAGCGGCCCAGCATCGTGAGGCCGTCGAGCTTGGGAAGCACGATGTCAAGAACGATCGCGTCGTACTCGTTCGACTCGGCCGCCCAAAGGCCGTCCTCGCCATTGGATGCGACGTCCACGGCGAACCCGGCCTGGCGCAGCCCCTCAGCCACGTACGCCGACAGTCGCCCCGAGTCTTCGACAACGAGCACCCTCATAGCAGGATCCGCGATTCGCGCGGCGCGCACGCCGCGGGGTCGATCGCGCCGCGGAGACTACTACTCGCCGTCCTCGTCGTCATCGGGTTCATCGGCGTCGTCCTCTTCGGGATTCGGCCCAATCTTACCGTCGGGTTGTACCACCACCTCGACTTTTTTGCCCGCGACGCGCAGGTCAAGCTCGTAGTAGCCGAGGCTCACGGACTCTGCTTCCGTCACTTTCGCGCCGGGATACGTTGCATCAAGCGCATGGGTGACCGCTTCGGGAAGATCTTTGGCCTTTAGCTTGGTCTTAACCATGACCAGCGCGCCATCGCCCGCCACCGTGATGTCCGCGTTGCCGGCGCGTCCCCGATACTCCGCCTCATAGACCTCGCGGCCGTCTTGGGTTTCCTGCTCGATCTCCGATGGAATTTCGCCCGGCCTTTGCGCCTCAAACGTTGCGCGTACCGCCTCCGGCAGCGCTTCCCAATCGCCGTCGGCGGCAGCCCGGGCTTCGCGCGCCGTCAGCAGGGCCGCAGTGGCCAGACCCAGGATCGCGAACGAGGCCGCCGTAATCAGTTCCGATCTGTTTCCGAGTTTCATCGTATATACCCCCGTTATTGGACCCACTTGGGGCCGATTCCGCCGGAAGTCTACTCGCCTCGATCTTACGCCAAGATTACGGCAGCGCCAAGGCCACGATTTCGGCCGGATCTTTGCCCCCGCCGCCCATGAAGCCACCGCCGCCGCAGGCAACGGCGATGTACTGTTTGCCGTCGTGCTCGTAGCTGATCGGATTGCCATAGGGGTCGGCGGGGAGCGGAATCGTTCCAAGCATCTTGCCGGACTTCTTGTCGAATACGGAGATGTGCGGCGTCTTGTCGGCATCCGTGCCCAGGTACGCCGCCTGACGCGTGACGAAGAGCAGCGACTTTGTCACCAGCGGTCCGCCGCCGCCCAGGCCGCTGCTGAGTTGGCCGAGGTTCTTCAGGCCGAGGTGTTTGATGAGCGGGTGATCGATCGGGCCGTCGCCGTTCGGCGTGGACCAGAGCGTATCGCCGGTGTTGAGATCGATCGCGGTGACACGCGAATACGGCGGCTTCGTGAGCGGCAAGCCTTGCAACGCGGGCGCGACGGGTCCGCCGCCGGACATGAAGCTGCTGATGTAGTTGAGGTTCGATCGGCTGCGATCGGGTTCGACGGCTTTCCAGAATCCGAGGGTGGTTCCGGAGGGCACGAAGAGCACGCCGGTGGCCGGGTCGAGCGCGGCGCCGGGCCAATTCGCGCCGCCGCCGGCGCTCGGCAGCCCGAGCGTGCCCTTCTTTTCGTTCGGCGGCGTGAACAGGGGGCCGATGTCGAAGCCTTCAATGGCGCTGAGCGCCGCCGCGCGAAGCTCCGGCGTGAAGTCGATTACGTCGTCGTGCGTGAAGCCCTGCCGGTCGAACGCCGCGGGTTTCGTCGGATGGGGTTGGGTCGGCGCGGTGCGCTCGCCCGGGACGGTGCTCTGCGGCACGACGCGCTCTTCGATCGGCCAGATCGGTTCACCCGTGACGCGGTCGAACACGTAGCAAAACCCTTGCTTACTCACCTGCGCGAGAATCTTGCGCGGCTTGCCCGCAATGGTCACGTTCGCGAGGATCGGGGCCGTCGGGAAATCGTAATCCCAGACGCCGTGGTGCACGCCCTGGAAATGCCAAACGCGATCGCCGGTCTCCGCGTTCAGGCAGACCACGCTCTCGCCGAAGAGGTTGTCGCCGAGCCGGTGGCCGCCGTACATGTCGTTCGTCGGTGTAGATACCGGCAGGTACACATAGCCAAGTTCTTCGTCGACCGACATCATTGACCACACGTTTGTATTGCCGGAATACCTCCAGGACTCGTTTTCCCACGTCTCGACACCGAACTCACCCTCCTGCGGGATCGTGTGGAAGATCCATTTCATCGTGCCCGTGCGTACGTCGAAACCGCGCACGTGCCCCGGAGGCATTTCCTTCATGGTAGGTCCGTCGAACACGATGGAGCCGACAATGATCGTGTTGTTGCAGATCGCCACCGGCGACGTGTGCGTGACCATGCGTGGATTCTGGACGCCGCCGAGCGTCGGTTCGAGATCGACGGGCGTGCCGTCGTTGAAATCCGGGCAAGGCTGGCCGGTCTTCGCGTCGAGCGCCCAGAGTTTGCGGTCGTGCGTGGCAATGAGCAGGCGTTCCTGCGTGCCGTCGGACCAATACGACAGCCCGCGGTGCTGGAACCCGACATTCGCCGGGCGGCCCGCGGTGTAGCTCTGAGGGTCGAATTCCCAAAGGAGTTCGCCTGTGCCCGGGTCGAGCGCGACCACCTGGCATACGGAGGTCGGGAGATACATCACGCCGTTGACGACTAGGGGCGTCGGCTTGAACTGGCTCGGCAGCACCGCGCGGTTTGCCTTCGAGATTTCCGTCTCGATCGAGGCCCAGCGCCACGCGATTTGCAAGTTTTTGAAGTTCTGCGCGTTGATTTGGTCGAGGGGGGAGTATTTCGAGTTCGTCAAGTCATGGCCGTAGTACGGCCAGTCGCCCGGTTGCCCTTTGACCTCGGCCGACGCGGAACTGCAAACCAGCCCAACTACGAAGAGCCTCGCCCAGAATCCTCTCATTGAACTCTCCTCGTATGTCTATTTTGGTTTCTGGATTCGACGGTAAGTGAAGTCCGCCTCCGCGACGCCATCGGCGGCGACGATAATTTCCTGATCGAGCTCGCCGAGCCTCTCGTGCCAGGCACGCAGCGTGTACGAGCCCGGCGGCAGATCGTTGATCACGTATCGGCCGTCGAGATCGGTGACTCCGAAGAACGGATGCTCCATCACGAAGCAATGCGACTTCATCCACGCGTGGACGTCGCACTTGATCTTGAGCGGCATTTCCGCTTTGTCGAATACGCGCGTGCGCGGCGGCAGGCCGGGCGGCTGGCCGAAGTTGAACACGCGATTGAACTTCGGGAATCCGCGGACGTTGTGTGTGGTCTCGTCGCTGTTCATGAACTCGATCGTCTGGCCGACGCGCATCCCGAATACCGGCAGCTCATAGCGGCAGCCGAACTGGTTCAGGCGCACGGGCTCCGCCGGCACGGGGTAGTCGCCCGCGGGCGGGTTGACGACGTAAACGAAGATGTACGCGAATTCGCCATTCGGGCCGATGGTAGCTTCGTCGGTATACAACGGCGAGTCTGCGTGCATTTTTCGGCAGTACTCATCCGCTTTGGTGTCGATCGCCGCCGGCTTCGGCGCGGGGCCGTCAAAACTCACGATCCCCGTGACGTCGCCGGCGTACGCGCGAAGGCAGGTCAGCGTCAGCATCGCGACGAGCGCGGTCACACGGGCACGCGACCCTCCCGACTGACCGCCAACCAACTCTCTCACAGGTGTTGCCCTCCGAGCGGAGCGGCGGGCAGCGTGAAGGAATCGGCGCAGGAATTCAACATTAATTGAGTTCCGCAAGGCTGCGCATGAAGAGGACGAAACCCATTGCTGCGACGGCGACCAGTGTGATGCGCTCGAAGAGTGCATGATTGATGCGCGTCGCGAGAACCAGGCCGAGCTGCGTGCCCAAAAACACCACCGGAATGACCCCCGCACTGAACCAGGCGACGTCCCGCGTGAGGACGCCGGAGACGGCGAACCCGACGACGCCAAATACGCTGGTGATCGCGAAGTACGCAAGCAGGTTTGCACGGAAGGTGTCGCGCGGCAGGCCGAGATTGGTGAGAAACAGCACAATCGGAGGGCCGCCGATGGAGATGCTGCCGCCGAGGAACCCGCTCGCCGCGCCGACCGGGAACAGCGCGGCGCGTGGATTGCGCAGTTGAACGCGCCGGCCGGAAAGCAGCACCCCCGCGAGAACGATCATCAACAGGCCGACGCCGGTTTTGAAGATGGGCCCGTCGAGCGTGGTGAGCAGATAGACGCCGGCGGGGATGCCGACGAGCCCGCCAGCGACGAGCGGCCACAAGGTGACGTGGTCGATGTGTCGCCGCAGCGACCATGCGGCAATGGCGGAGTTGATGACGCTGGCCATGCTCATCGCGGGGACAATGGTGGTCGCGGGCAGGATGAGCAGCAGCGGCGGCGCTACGACCAAGGCCATGCCGAAGCCCATGGATCCCTGGACGATGCCCCCGAGGAAGAACAGCAAAACGGTGAGCGCGTACTCGGGCAACGGCCGAACTCCGGTGGGCGGCGATTCTCGCATGGCGCGCCATGGCATGCAACGTACGCGATTTGTTGCATCGGCACCGGACCTGAACTCGCGGGCGAACTAGACGCGCACGTCGAAGCGGGGGCGTTCGGTCCGATTCTGTTCGCGGGTCGAGTTGAGGCGTTCGGCGCGGACTTCGTCAGGGCTGGGGCGTTCGAGACGTCGCGTCTCGAGCGGCGCGTCGGCTGGTCGGGCGCGGCGCGTTTCGGCAGCGTCCGCGGGCGCGAGCAGACTGCGACTCTCGTCGGCGCGATTCGGGGACAGCAGCTGCGTCTCGTCACGTTCGTCTGTCGCGGCAAATTCACGCACGAGACGCGAGGTCCTGGTGACGTCCGGTTCGAGCCTGCGCAGCGGGTTGCCGATGTCTTCACCCCGGGTATTGCGGAACGATTCGGCACGTCGTTCAGCCGCGCGGGCCTGGAATTGTTCGCGGATGTCCTGGATCGTGGGCTGGTTCGCGCGGACGCCCTGAATCGTGCGGTCAATGGTGCGCAGCGCGGCGCTCAGCGGAGAAACCGTCCCTTCGCCGAACCCCGCGCGCACTTCGTTGGGGTCAGCCTGGCGACGCGGTACGAACGGGCTCGCGTCATCCCGCTGGCCGATTCCGCGTGCGCGGGGGGAATCGTCGTTGCGGAGGCGGGCTTGACCGAATTCGGGCGCAGCGCGGAGGGCGTTCAGCGCGTTCGTGACCGGACCAATGCTCAGACCCATAAACACACTTCCCGTGCGGTCTACAAAATCCCCTTGCGCCGCATAAATTATCTCAATCGGGCCGACAAGCTGTCAAGTGAGGACTAGTACAACCACAAGGATCCCAACGAGTTATCTGCCAAATCACGACAAGCCATACCAATGCGAAGCCTGTTGCATCGTCCGAAATTGGATTTTTCAAGACGAGGTAAAATCTATTGACAAGAATGCGATTACTGATTTTCCGTTCGGCGGATTGCTTCCTGGATTTGGTGCTGGATGTCTGGTGGCAAGTGCGCGATGTCTTCCGGACGTACACGACCACCGGCAGTGTCGATCACGTGTTCGCGGCGCTTGACGATTTCCACGCTACCGTCTTCGCGCCGAGTCACATCGCCGCTCTCGAGCAAGTCGCGCATCGTGTCGCGCACGTCCTCCGGCATATCCTCAAGCGAATTATAGGTCCTCGTTTCCTTCGAGATGGGGATGGCGATCTCGCCGGCGGGCATGCGGTGTGAGACACGGGTTTGAAAGAGCCCGCGATGGAGCCGGGCTTCGACGATCTGAGGCTGATCGGCCGGGAGATCGAGCAGCGCGCGCAGCGCCTTGACGAATTCACGGACCGGTTCGGGGGCGCGGTCCTTGGTGCCGGGCTGGTACTTCTGGCGGTGGACCAGGAACTGCGGAGGCAGTTCTTTCCCGGCCCAGGCCATCGTCATGGTTACGGGCATATTTGCGAGGCCGGGCGGCGCGAGCTGGACGTACCACTCCCAGGCGTGCTTCGTGACGACGCGGTGACGGCCGAACCAGTAGCGTTCCATGGCATAGGTCCGCAGGCGCTCGAAGGCGTTTTCAGGCCAGATTTGGCGCCGCGGCAACAGGCCCAGCGCGAAGATGGAAATCTCGCCGCGGGCCGATTTCCGGATGGTGACGCGCGACCACACGCAGACGAGCGGGGGCAGAATGCCGCAGGCCGCGAGCAATGCATCCAGCGTGAACCGGCCAATCCTCAGCCATTCGCCGATCCGGTCGACGCGTCGTTGTGCTGCTTCGTGTTCAGCCTGACGCGCTTCGCTTTGGGCCGCCGCGTCGCGCTCGATGCGATCCGTGGCTTCGTCGCCCAACTCGAGGCGCATCGACTCACGCAGCTCGTCCGATTGACGGGCGATGTCCGCGCGCTCGGCGTCGGAGAACAGCGGCGGGCGCGCGTCCGCGCGGGATTGGACCCTCCACGCGCTGTATTCGATGAGGCCGATTAGTGCTGCGAACACGATCGTCGCCTGCAATCGAATCGTGAAAGTTTTGAACGAGGGACGCAGGACGATGCCGAGTTCGTCGGCGGATCGGACTCTCCAGGTGCGCACGTTGTAGATGGGGACGCGTTTCATGTGCCGGGCTCGGCCGTTCGGCGGATGAGATTGGTTCGTCGCACGACCTACTCCTCGCACTAACGGTCGTTCGGATCGCATCTAGGCTAAAACGTGGAGAATCCCGCGTCAACCCGGAGTCGATTTCCAGATGGTACAATTCCCGCCGGTGCCGATCCGGATGCTGCGTCCGGCGGGGGAACGAAGTATGTCGCGAATCCTTGTCGTCGATGACTTGCCCGAAATTCGTGAAGTTCTCAAGACCGCGCTCGAGGATTTCGGTTACGAGGTGGTGCTGGCGAGCGAGGGCGGCGAGGCGTTGCGTCAACACGCGGCCTCGCCCGCAGACGTCGTGATCACCGACCTGCACATGCCCGGAATGAACGGCCTGGAGACCGTGCGCGAGTTCCGGGAGAAACACGCCGGCGTGAAGATCATTGCGATGACAGGCGCGGAAACGTTCATGGTGGACAGGAACCTCGAATCCTCGCGGATACACGGCGCCGACCGGACGTTTACGAAGCCTTTCGAGTTGGGCGAGTTGCTCAGGGCGATCGCGGAGTTGTTGGCGTAGTCCGCGCGAAGTGGGGTTCTCGGCGCGCGAGATTGCTTCGTCGCAAAGCCCGCTCCTCGCAATGACGGGGACTAGGGACGATGCTCAGCGGAATCCGAAACGCGGTGGGTTGACGAGATCAGCCCGAGGATCACCCACCAGACGAGTGCCGAGCCCGGCACCTGCAGCGAGAAGGTCGTGTTCGCGTCCACGGCGAGCGCGGTGACCGCGGCGAAGAGCGCCAGGCTGGTCCAGCGGCGCGCGGGGTTGGTTGCGTGGACGGCGGCGTTCAGCGACATCGTGACAGCGTAAGCGAATATCGCGAACAGCAGGGCGACCCCCGGCAGGCCGAGTTCGGCGGCTGTTTGCAGATACTCGTTGTGGGCCTGTTGCATCCAGCGGCCATTGCGCGCGACCCACATCCGCTCGACGTCGCTCCAGTACCTGGGCGACACGATTTCGTAGTTGCCCGCGCCGACGCCCGCGACGGGGTTTGCGTACACCATTCGGCTCGCGGTCTCCCAGTTGTAGAGGCGTAGCGCGAGGCTCGACTGGCGGATGGCAAAGAGGTCGCTGCCTTTTTCCTGCCACGCGCGCAGCACGAACCACCCGCCCGCTGAGGCGACGACCACGATCGCCAACGCCGCGACGATAGCGCGCGGCGCGAGCCGGAACTGCGTGCTTCGTTGCCGGATCCGGCGCATGGCGAACCACACAAGTGCGGCGGCGCCCGAGCTGATGAGGAAAGCGATCGTCGCCATGCGCGCGCCGCTGAACGAGAGGTGATAGAGCATGGCGACGGCGATCGCGGCCGCGACTATCCGGCCCGGCCAGCGGGAGATGAGGGCGAGGGCGAAACCGACCGGGATGATTTGAATCAGCACGGACGCGGTAAACGTGGCATGGCCGAAGAACGAGACGCCGCGATCGACGGGCACTTCCCGGTGTTGCCGCCACGCGAAGAAGTCGTAGCCGAGGTGCTGCGCGATGCCGTAGGCGGACGTCGCGGCGCCGATCACGAGCAGCATCCAGAGTATCGCCGCGCGTGCTCGTGCGTCGCGGCCGAGGTGCGCAGCAAGGAAGTACGCGGCCAACAGGCCCGCGAGATTGCTGAGACGCTCGAGCCCGTAACCCAGGTTCGTCGCAACGGCGAGCGAAACGGCGTTCCATGCGAAGAAGCACACCGCCAGCACGGTGAGCGGATCCCACCAGAAGATGCGTCGTCCCGTGCGCGCGGCGTGAATCCAGGATCCGGCAAGCAAAAGCGGCCCGGCCGTGCGGACGACGAACCACTTGGGCGCGTTGATGTCCGTGAACGGACCCAGGATGAAACAGGCGACGGCGAGCGAGAGGAGGAAGAGAAACAGGAGCGCGGCGTCGAAACGCGTTTGCGCCGGGAGGGGGGTGGTGTCGATCGGTTCGGTCACGCGAGTCCTTGCAGCGGCTTGAGGGCCGATTATGAGTACGATAACGATCCCGACGAGGATAACGGAAGGGCAAGGAGCGAACCGGGAGCGCCAGGATACTTTGTGACCATTTCTCTCGATCGTTATACTTGCACCTTGTATTGTGTCCCGTGTGCCCCGAGGAGTAGGTCATGACCGCCCCGAACACCGTTCAATCCGCCAAACGAGTGCATAAAATTGCCCAGATGTACGACGCGTCGTCGTCGTCGGGCGATTACGCGCAGCGATACATCGATCATTTCGCGGAAATGGTGCGTGGGCTCGACCTGGCCGCGGTCGCCAAGGCGGCGGAAGTCATCGGGAAGTGCGCCGAGGAGGACAAGACGTTTTTCATCGCGGGTAACGGCGGCAGCGGCGCGGTGGCCGGGCACTGGGTGAACGATCTCGGGCCGAACACCGTCGTCAAGGGGAAGCCGGGGTTTCGCGTGATGTCGCTGGCGGACAATCCGTTTTCCGTGACGGCCATTGCCAACGACGCGTCGTACGAGGAGATTTTTTCGATTCAGCTCGCGTCGAACATGCGGCCGGGAGACGTGGTCATGGCGCTTTCGGTCAGCGGCGGCAGTCCGAATATCATCCGCGCGGTCGAATATGCGAACGAACACGGCGGTTACACGATCGGATGCAGCGGATTCGACGGCGGAAAGCTGGCAAAGATCTCGAATCTGGCCATCGTCATCCCGTCGACAAAAGACGAATACGGCCCGGTCGAAGATATGTTCAGCGTGATCATGCACATCATCCAGTCGTACATATCGATGCAGCGGGGACGGTACCTGGCGCACTAGCGGCGCGGTGCCGGGGAAGAATTGGCAGGGCTGATGGAGGGCCCGGCCGGGCGCGTTCGCGGAGCCGGGCATTCTGGAGAGAGAGTCGTGGCTGTTCGTGTGGTGATTGGTCCATCTTCGTTTGCGGAGGAGGACGATGCTCCGCTGCGGCGGCTGCGCGAGGCGGGTTGCGAGATCGTGCCGAACGCGCTCAAGCGCCGGCTTTCCGAGGCCGAGATCATCGCGCAGTTGGACGGCGCGGAGGGGCTCATCGCGGGTCTCGAACCGCTGAACGCAAACGTGTTCGCGGCCGCCAAGAATCTTCGCGCGATCGCACGCGTGGGCATCGGCATGGACAACGTGGACCTGCCGGCGGCCAAGGAACGCGGGATCAAGGTGTCGAACACGCCGGACGGCCCCACGCAGGCGGTGGCGGAGCTCACCATGGCCGCGATGCTCGCGCTGTGCCGGCGCCTGGTATCGTCAAACGCGGCGCTTCACGCGGGGAAGTGGCAAAAACAGATCGGCATCGGTCTGGACGGCTCAACGGTGCTCGTCGTCGGGTTTGGACGGATCGGGCGTCGCGTCGCGGAATTGTGCACTGTGTTTGGCGCGCGCGTGATTGTGTACGATCCGACCGTTCCGGGGGATGCCGTCCCCGAGGGGCTGATCCGCGCGCCGGACATGATGACGGCGTTGCCACGCGCGGACATCGTGACGTTGCACGCCGGGACGCCCGAGACGATCATTACGGCGAAGGAACTCGCGGCGATGCGGGACGGCGCCATCCTGCTGAATTCGGCGCGCGGTGTGCTCGTGGACGAAGCCGCGCTGATCGCGGCGCTGGAATCGGGAAAGATTTCGGGCGCCTGGTATGACGCGTTCAGCCAGGAGCCGTACTCCGGGCCGCTGACGAAATTCGAGCAGGTGTTGCTGACGCCGCATGTGGCGACGTATACGCGCCAGTGCCGGCTGAGCATGGAGACGGCGGCGGTGGAAAACCTGCTGCGCGATTTGGGGCAGACATGATCGTCGATCGATTCGAGAACTGGCGGCGGTTTCTGAATGGGCCCGGGTGGGACCTGGCGTACAAATTCCTCGCGTCGTTGCGCGCAGATTCGCCCGAGGGCTACACGTACCTCGACGGCGAGGCGGTGTATGGGCGTGTGATGGCGTATCCGACGCGCGGTCCCGACGGCTCCAAGCTCGAGTCGCATCGGAACTACATCGACGTGCAGACGACACTGGACGGCGCGGAGGGCATCGAATGGTTTCCGCGCGGGTCGCTCGAGCGGCGGCAGGACTACGATCCGGAGAAGGACGTTGAGTTGTGGCACCGGCCCGGCCCGCCGCCCGCGCGCGCGGACATGTTCCCGGGGATGTTTTGCGTGTTGTTTCCCGAGGACGCGCACATGGCGCAGCAGGTCGTCGGCGGACAGGCCCGTGACATTCGCAAGGCGGTGGTCAAAGTACGTTTGGACAAGATCTAGTTGCAAAGGACTGCAACGGGAGGGTCGCGCTCCTGCGCGACCATAACCCCGCAAGGATGGCACGGTGAGCGAGCAGAAGGGCCCTTTGCGGAAATATCCGGCGAGCGGCGTCCGGTATCAGATCGGCACACCAACAGTTGTGTTCGTCACCGCATGTACGAAGGACAGAGAAAGTTGGCTCGCCAACAACGAGTGTCATGAACTCTTGCGAGAGACCTGGCGACGAGCGACGGCGTGGCGCGTCGCGCGATATGTTGTAATGCCTGACCACATTCATCTCTTCGCAACGCCCGGAGACCCGGAACTGGATCTTGACAGGTGGATGCAGTATTGGAAATCGCAGTTCGGTAAAGCGCGGGGACACTCGGAGCAACGATGGCAACGCAAGCATTGGGACACACGCATGCGGTCGGCGGCTCAATACGCGGAGAAGTGGATGTACGTGAGGTACAATCCGATTCGTCATGGTCTAGTCCAGGACTTGGATGCGTGGCCCTTCCAAGACGAATTGATGACTATCGAATGGTGATCTCCGCACCCAAGGGCGGTCGCGCGGGAGCGCGACCCTCCCGATTGGCGCCAATTTAATGAACATTTTAGGCATTTCTGCGTTTTATCACGATTCCGCCGCCGCGCTCATCGTGGATGGGGAAATCGTCGCGGCGGCGCAGGAAGAGCGGTTCACGCGCAAAAAGCACGACCTTCGGTTTCCGGAGAACGCCGCGGCCTACTGCCTTCGCGAAGCGGGGATTTCCGCAAAAGACCTCGACTACGTCGCGTTTTACGACAAGCCCTTCCTGAAGTTCGAGCGGTTGCTGATGACCTACCTCGCGGTCGCGCCCA
>CAYPNI010000094.1:0-16096 GCA_964411925.1 uncultured Nitrospirales bacterium | reverse complement strand
TGAACGCGCGCACGATGCTGTACGCCACCGCCGTCGTCACCGTCGCCATGATGTCTTCGTGCGAGTGGTCGCGCCGGCTCGCGATTGCGTCGCGCAGGTACACCTCCGGCCCGAAGTCCTCGCGGCCGGTGCTCTTGGGCGGGGTCTCATTGAAGTACGGATGGCCCAGCAGGTAGTCGAGGAACTCGTCGATGACGACGCCCTTCGCGGCCATCGCGCCGTCCGGGTCGAGGTGTTCGCGCCCCGCCGTGAGCAACCGCATCGCGCCGTCGATCGCCATGTTCCCGGGCCCGGTGTCGAACGCGACCAGGCTCGCGTCCGGCGGCACGACGGTCACGTTCGCAATGCCGCCGATGTTCAGCAACAGCGTCGTGTGCTCGGGACGGTGGAACATCACCCAGTCGGCGTAGGGCACGAGCGGCGCACCCTGGCCGCCCGCGGCCATGTCGCGCGGCCGGAAATCGGACACGACGGGCACGCCGCACCGCTCGGCAATGACGGCGGCCTCGCCGATTTGCAGCGTGCCGATCTGGTCGGAACGCCGCGGCGGCAAATGCGCCATGGTATGGCCCGAACAAGCGATGAGATCGACCTCGGCCGGCTCCTCGAGCGAGACGCCCTGGAGTTTCTCGGCCGCGTCGGCAAAGCGCCGGCCCAGCTCGAAATTGAGCGCGCACAATTCGCGCGCGTCCACCCGCGCGGACAACAGGCGCGTGCGCAGTTCGTTGTCGTAGGCGAAGGTCTCGTGGTGCAGCGGCTTGATCGAGATTTGGCCGCCCGTGCCGCGCACGCGCACGAGCGCCGCGGTGATTCCGTCGCAGGACGTGCCCGACATCAGCCCGACGATGTAGCGCTGCGGTTTGTTCCGGAGTTCCACCCAGCTCACGTTAGTTCACCTTTACAATGGACGTGTCGCGGTAATAGTGACGCAGAATCTCGCCGTATTTCGCGCCCTGCAACGCCATGCCGCGCGCGCCCTGCTGGCACAGCCCGACGCCGTGGCCGCGCCCGCCGCCGGTGAATGTATACACCGTCTCACCCGCGGCGCTGCGGGACGTGCCCAGCACGAAAAAAGCGCTGGGGAGATTGCCAAAGGCGCGGCGAATGGGAAGTTCTTTCTGCAGGGTCTCTGTGGCGGAAGTCCCGCGGACGCGAACCGACTTGAGTCTACCGCTTACTCCGCGCTCGCCCAAGGCAATGTCCTCGATGCGCCCAACTGGAACGACCTTGTTGATAATAGCACGCAATTCGGGTTCCGTATAACTGCGTTGCCAGCGGTAGCTGGCCTCGTCCACCGCACAGTACGCGTTCGCGCGTTCGCGCAGGAAGCGATCGGGCGATTCCTGCGGGCTGATCCGCGCGCCGCCGCGTTTCAAGTCCGCCACGCCGCGCAGCACGGAATCGGGCGGGCCGAACCACACGGTATCGTTGTTTTCCGTCCACCCGCCGCAACTCGCCGAAAACACCGCCGGCGCCACCCGGCCATCGGCCGCCAGCACCTCTCGCGCGGTGGCCCGCAACGCTTCGTCCGTCGCGGGATGATGGCCGGACGCGCCCTGGTACGCGCGCGACCGCTCCGTCGCGAAAAAGTCGTAGCCTTCGAGCGTGAACCGGCCGGACAACGCGGCGACGACGTCGCTGCGCGCGGCCACAGCCTGCGCCTTCAGCGCCTCCGCCGGCCAGGACGTGCTCATCTCGGCCGGCAGCACACCGCGCAGGTATTCCTCGATCGCGATCTCTTCGATCACGTCGAGTCCGCCCGTATCGCCGAGCCGGACGATGATGCGCCCCGCAAACTTCAGCGGGCCGCGTTTCGGGTCCCAGTACGTCGTCTCGACCGGTTCGAGTGCGACGGGCGAGCGCGGCGAAATCACCAACGGCGACGAAATCGACGCGACGATGTCGCCCGCCTCCGTGCGAATCTGGATGAACCCTCGGCCCTCGTCGAGCCGCTGCGCCTGTACCCACGCGTTGAATCCCTGCGCCTGCAACTGTTTGCGGCGCGCCTCGGCCGCGCTGGCGGTCGTCTCGCGCGCGATCGACACCCACTCGACGCGGGTATCGAGCCGGCGCCCGGAATCCGCCGCCAGTTGCCGCCCAATCGTGACGATCTCCGGGGCGAACCCCTTCGCGCGCAGCCCGGCCAGGAACGCGTCGCGCTCCGCGCCCTGGCCCGGTGCGAAGGTCTTCACGAACAAATGAAACTGGCGCGCCGGCGCGGCTTCCCGGCTCGCGCGAAAGGTATAGGCCCCCGCGGGCATCTCGCGCCCGAGAGGGATCGGCCCGTCCGCGCGCAGCCGAATCTCCTCCGCGCCGGATTTCAACAATATGCGGACCGGTTCCACCGAGGAGTCGAGCCGCACCGATTCGGATGCGACGGTCGAAAGCGGGAACAGAACGGCTGCGATTGCGAGGCCGAGGATTGTCGACGCGCGACGGCGCGAACCCGTCTTGGTGGCGCGGGCATCATTCCCGCGAGGGTTCACTGGGCTGGTGGCGCAGGCATCTTGCCTGCGGGGGTTCCGGACCGTGGACTGATCGCGTCGCGCTCTCTCGGGGTCGGGAACTTCCGCAGGCAAGATGCCTGCGCCACCAAGACCGGACTCCGGCTGGGAGTCTGCGCCACCTAGGCCCGACTCCGGCTGGAAGCGTGCGCGACGATCATCCGCAACCCCCGCAGCCAGCGCGCTGGCGTGTTTCCGAACAACTTGCGGCATCATTCCGCCTCCAGCGCGTCGCGCAAGACGCCGCCTGCGGCGTCCAGCCGGCGCTGCGCTTCGGCCAGCGAAAGCCCGCGCCGCGCCATCAACACCGCCATCCGGATTGATCCGCCGGTCTCGTCAAGCCGTTTCTCCGCGGCCGCGGCGTCTTCTTTTGTCAGTTCTGCGATAATCCGGATGCACCGTTGCCGCAATTTCTTGTTCATCGGGCGCACGCCCACCATGCGCCCCTCGAAAACGAAGCCCGCCTTCGCCATCGCGCCGGTCGAAATCTGATTGAGCACGAGTTTCGTCGCCGTGCCCGCCTTGAGCCGCGTCGAGCCCGGCAACACCTCGGGCCCCGTGTCCAGCGCGACGACGAAATCCGCGCGGTCGAGCGGCACGGGGTTGCACGCCACCAGCCCCGTCTTTGCGCCGAGTACCTTCGCGCGGTCGATCGCCGCCAGCGCGTAGGGTGTCGTCCCCGACGCCGTGATGCCGATCACGATGTCGTTCGCACCGATCCGCGGCGAGATCGCGTCAATGTCCCGCGCGGCGGCGGCGGTATCGTCCTCCGCGCCCTCGATGCTGTGCCGCAACGCCGCGTCGCCGCCCGCGATCAGCGCAATGACCCGGTCCTCCCCCACGCCAAACGTCGGCGGACACTCGGACGCGTCCAACACCCCCAGCCGCCCGCTCGTCCCCGCGCCCGCATACACAATCCGCCCACCCGCGCGGATGCACGCGGCGGCGGCGTCGATGATTGCGCCGATCGTGTTAGACATGTGCTGAACAGACGGGGACGAAAAGACCTCGGATATGGACATCAACAGGGCAATTTCACGGGAGGGCTTCACGTCAAAATTTTCGAATTGGGTGTCAACGCCTTCCGTATCTGGCTCTGCTGCAACAGCCAATAGCTCCGTAATCGGCCGCTTCACATATGGCGCACCATCCGGAACCGAACGCAGAGCGAATGCCGCGCGATGTCCCTGAAACGTGGGTGATTCGATTTGAACCGGGCAAATCGCTCTGGTGAGTGCCTCGGACAACGCGTTGGCATAGGAATCGGACTCGCTCAGTCCCCCGGTGAAAAACACGGAGAGCTTTGCCGGAAGCGAATTCAATCGTCCCGCACGATCGAACCCGTGTCGCGCCAGGGCCGCGAGCTTCTGCGCCTGGTCCAGCAACGCGGCGCGCGCTCCCGCGTTCCCTCCATCAGCCGCCCGCAGGATTGGGATTGCAAGCGGAGCCACGTCGACTGGTTTTCGATACGTCAACCACTGGTGCACAGCGGCGAGGGTCTGCTTCCCAGTCTCCCGCGCAAGTAACTCGCGTAGTTGCTCGTCCTCGTCCGCCCGCCGGATGC
Source organism: uncultured Nitrospirales bacterium (assembly GCA_964411925.1). Lineage (GTDB taxonomy): Bacteria > Hydrogenedentota > Hydrogenedentia > Hydrogenedentales > VFKU01. The sequence goes on along the minus strand of CAYPNI010000094.1, from coordinate 12,028 downwards.
CTTCAAGTACCAGCCGATACGCACCGCCCTCGTCTCCGAGTATGGGTCCCCATCCCCCTGTAACGATGTGCGTTCCGTCGGGCTTTCGGGTGATCACTACCGAACCCGTCCCGGCAATCACGAGAATCGGATGTTTCTCGTCGAGATTGGCCGACGCCAACATGTGAGCGTCGCTGCAGACGCGCACGTCATCCGTCCCCAACATCTTTGCGAGACCCGTGGCAACCGCGGTGGCCATTCCAGTTCGACCAGCACCGGATATACCGGCGAGGACACTGGAAACTCGTCTGTGAGTCCTACCGGTGAGGCTCGACGCAAGATCGGTAATAATCTCCACGGCGTAGTCCGCCGGCACAGACGTCAAATTCGTCGCGTCGCCGTCGGCCTCGGCGAGGAGCGTGCCGTCTTCTGCGTAGAGCCCCGCGCGCGTGCGTGTGCCGCCGCCGTCGATGGCGAGTATCGCGCCCGATAGCTTGCTAACGGGCGCCACTAACGCATCCCCCCGCCGTCACGCACGCCGGATCGCTCCCCCACCGCGCCGCGCAAGAAGTGTCAGCCCCCGATTTTCCGGATCGTTGCCATCGCCGTGTCGTGCAGCATCTTGGACACGTTCGACATTGTCTGCAAGGTCTGTTGTTGTTTCTGCAACGCGTTCTGCAGATCGACGTTCGCGAGTTGCGCGTCCTCGCCGATCTGTCTCAGTTGCTCCTCGGCTTTCTCGATGGCTTCGTCGAGTTCTTCGCGCGAAATCCGTTCCGTCCCGGCGTCTTCGACCGCGTCTCGGTTGGTCTCGAAATTGTCGGACAGCGCAATCCGGTTCACGGTGACCGTACTCGTCGAAGTCGCGCCCAGATTCTGCCTCGCGCGGCCCAGGTCCGCCCGTTGCGCGGTCAACGCCCGATCCTGTTCATCGTAGAACCGCACCTTCTCGGCGGCACGGCTGAGTCCCTCGTCCGGCGCGAGATAGGCCTGATGCAACACGTGGTCGCTGAACGATTCGAGGTTAATCCATTCCTTGTGCTTCTTGTCGCGTTCCACCGCGTGGGTCACCGCGCGCATCCATTTCTCCTGCGCACCGCCGAGGTCGCCCTTCCTCAGCGATTCCGACACCTGCCGCAACTCGGCCTGCTCCGCGCGCGTCGAACCCGCCGGCGGCGCGGACTGCAGCGCCACGGCGCGGATCGCGTCCGCACTCAACGGCTTCGCCGCGGGCGCGACGGGTGCCACCGGCGCCACGAGCAATTTATGTTGCGACGGCGCGGGCGTGGCCGGCGCGACGGGCGTGACGGGTTTGGTGGGCGTGACGGCCGGCCCGGGATTCACGCGAACCGGCTGCTGTTGCTGCTGTACTTGCGCGGCGGCGCCCGCACTGAAGACCGCCGCACAGAGGATCCACACGATTGGGGCCCGCATACGTCATCCCCCCGATTTGACTGGACGCCGCTTGCCTTCGCTGGGCGCAATTTCCGCGGTGCCGCCCGGGAGTTCGGGACAATACCGCGCGATCGCGCCGGCACTCATTGTACTCGTCCGGCACAGCTCGCGAAAGAGGAACGCGCTCGGGTTCGGCGTGCGCGATTGCGTGTCGCGGTCCACATGCACCAGACCGTAACGCCGCTCGTATCCCCGGTCCCATTCGAACCCGTCGAGCAGCGACCGGTGAAGATACCCCAACAGCGGCACGCCGGCCTTCCGCAATTGCTCGATCGCCCGCGCGTGTTCGATGATGAACCGGCATCGTTCCGCATCGTCATTCGTCGCGACGCCGCTCGACAACAGTATCGGCTTGCCCGTTTTCGCGAACGCCTCGACGATCCCGGCCAGCCCGTCCGCGTCCGGCTCATACACCGGCCCCGCGATCGCGCGGCCGCGCGCATCGGTCAGCCGCGCAAACAGCCGGTCCGGCCGAAGCGGCGCAAACCGCACGTATTCACGCCCGTAATACGCCGTCAATACGAAATCGAACGCGCCCTCGACATCCCGCAGGAACCGCTTGTTGCACCGGCGCGACTCGCGCAGTTGCGCGCGGTGGTCCCACGGGCTGTTGGCGTCCGCGGGCAGAAACCGCCGCGCATGCACGCTCGCGCCGACCAGCGCGTCGTCGCGACTCGCCCTGATCGCGCCATGCGCAGCGATGTGCGCCGCGGTCAGGTGTTCGAACGACGCGACCGCGTCGAAAAACCGCCGCGGAGGCCCCGGCCACCGCCGCTCGATGCACGCCATCGAGACCCAGTGCATCGGCTCGCGCACCGGCACCCAGTGCCGGCACCGCGCCGCGAACTCGCCCGCGACGCGCTCGGTGTACACGCGAAACTCGGCCACCGCCTCCTCGCGCCGCCAGCCGCCGGCGTCCGCGAACCACCGCGGCACCGTCACATGATGCAGCACGCACACGGGCTCGAGACCGCTTCGGGCCAGCGCGTCGAACAGCGCGCCGTAATACGCGAGTGCCGCCTCGTCGAACTCGCCCGGCTCGGGCTGAATCCGCGCCCATTCCAGCGAAAACAGGAACGCATTGTGCCCAAGATCGCGCGCGAGTTCGATGTCCTTCGCAAACCGGTGCAGGAAACCCGCCGCGGCGTGCGACGTGCCCCCGCCCGCGATGCGGCCCGGCCGCTGCTCCCAGCGCCACCAGTCGCTCGCGAAATTCTCGCCTTCGATCGAATGGCCGCTCTGTGCAGTGCCCCACAGGAACGGCCCCGGTCCGGCTGCCATCAACGCGCGCTCCCACTGTCCGTGGTCATCGTAATCGTTCTCGTCATCGTAATCGTACTCGGCACCTCGAACCGGATCGCCCGCTGTGCTATAAGCGCGCCGGACGCCATGACGACCGACTCCTCCCCAACGGCCATTGCGCTCGCGCTGCTCGCCAGCCGCGGTGTCGGCGAGCGGACGCTGTCGCGCTGGCTCGCGTGGTGCGTCGCGAGAGACCAGTCGCCCGCGGACTGGCTCGGCCGCCCGCGAGACGAGATGGTCCGCACGTTCCCCGACAAAATGGACTCGATTGTCCACGCCCTGGCGCCGATGGCGAAGGAGACGCTCGACCGCGCGGAACGGTGGGCCGCGCGCGTGCACGCCGCCGGCGGCCAGTTCGTCCTCGTGACGCAACGCGACTATCCCGGGTCGTTGCGCGCGATCTACGGCCCGGCCGCTCCGCCGGTCCTTACGGTCGTCGGCGATCTCGCGCTGCTCGAACGCGACGCGGCGGCTGTCGTCGGCACGCGCACACCCTCCGAGCCGGGCGCGGAACTCGCGCGGCTATGCGCGCGCTGGTGCGTCCAACGCGAACGCGTGGTGGTGAGCGGCGGCGCGCAGGGTGTCGATACCGTGGCCCACGAAACCGCGCTGGAGGACGGCGGCGCGACCGTTGTCGTGCTGCCGCAGGGCATGCTGTCCTACCCGATGCTGCCGGAACTCGCCGTCGCCGTCGAACGCGGCACGGCGCTGCTCGTCAGCCAGTTTCTGCCGGAGGCGCCGTGGACGACGGGTGGCGCCGTCACGCGCAACGAGACCATCGCCGCGTTCGCGCGCATGACGTGCGTGATCGAGCCGGGCAATCCCGGCGGCAGTCTCAAGACGGGCCGCGACGCGCTCGCGCAGCGCAAACCTGTACTGGTATACGCCGGGATCGGCGGGTCGGGCGGCGCGCTGTTGCGCGAGGGCGCGCGGCCGATGCTGGGACCGAACGGCCGGTTCGCGGTCGAATGCCTCGATCGGGCATGGGCGGAGGCCGTGCGTGATCGGCCCGAGCAGATCGAACTATTGTAGGGGCGGACCGGCTCCGATCGCGGGAGGTTGAGCATGATCTTCATCAAGACGTTCAAGGGGTACGAAGACAGGACGAAGGAACTGGACGACACCGTGAACAACTGGATCATGCAGCACTCGGTCCGAGTCCGCGCGATCAATTCCGTCCTCAGCCACGAGGCCGAAGGCCGCGCCAAGACCGGAGACCTGATTTACACCGTCGTCTACGAATCCGGGGACCCGATCGAGTGATTGCGCGATTCCCCGCGATGACGTTGCGAACAATCCCGTGGAGTAATCCTCGATGAGAACCCTTCGATCGCGATCAATGTACTTGCTGGCAATCCTGCTCGTCTCGGGTCCGCCTGTCTGGGCGGAGGAGGAGGCGACGAACGGCACGAGCGTCGTGGTCGTCGTGACTGGACTTCGGAACAGCGAGGGCCAGGTGATCGTCAGCCTATACGGGAGCGGCGCGGGATTTCCCGGCGGTGAGGAAGGCATCGTGGCGACCCGGCGGACGCGGATTGAGAATGCGCGGGCGCAGTGTACGTTCGACAATGTCGCGCCGGGCGGCTACGCGATCGCGGTCATCCACGACGAAGACGCCAACGACAAATTGAAGACGAACATCGTCGGCATGCCCAAGGAGGGCACGGGCGCCTCGAACAATCCTAAGTCCCGCTTTGGCCCGCCGAAGTGGGACGATGCGAAGTTTCTCGTGGAAGAGACCCAGGTGACGCTGGACATCGCCATCAAGTACCTGTAATCGCCGCGACGCTACGCGCCTTGTTCGGGCATGTAAACGCGCTGGACGATCTCCAGGAACCACGGCGGCTTTGCCAGCAGCGCGTAGATCAGCAGCGACGCGGTTATCGGAATCGGGATGACCAAGTCGACGACGGCCAGCACAATCAGGAATAGGAGCGTCTTCGTTTCGAGCTTCATAAGCATCGGCTCCTGGGAATCTGCGAACAGTGAGAGTGAAACCCGTTTTCCGGCCGGTAAAATGGCTCGGTGTATACTGATCCCATGGATTCTATCTCCGCGGACGTGCAGAAAGAGATCGAACTGCGATTGGCTCAAGGGCGTTTCGGTTCCGTCGACGAGTTGCTGAGAAGCGCCTTACACGCACTCGACCGCGCGCAGGATGTCACCCAGGATCTGCTGGAGAGGGAACTGCTCCAGGGCCTCGAGGGGGATGACGTCGAAATGACCTCCGCCGACTGGGACGACATCGAAAACGAAGCGCTGAGAGTTATCGAAGCAAAGAAGTCGCGGTGAGCCGCAAGGTCTATCGCCGTGCTCAAGCCAAACGCGACATCGTCAAACACTTCGTTTATCTCGCCGAACAGGCTGACCTCGACACGGCGCGGCGATTTCGTACGGCGGTCGAAGAGGCCTGTAATTTGCTCGCCGAGATGCCTGAACTAGGCCCGACGCGGCGTTTCAGGAATCCCCGGCTGGCCAGCACGCGGATGTGGCCCCTCAAGGGTTTCCGCGAATTCCTGATCTTCTACGAGCCGATCGAGGGCGGTATCCGGCTGCTGCGCGTTATCCATTCGAAGGAAGACTACTGGCGCGTGTTCGAATCGTGACCCGGTGCGTTCTGGCCAGAATAGGGTCGGGGCTCGTGGTACGGGACTAGGAAATAGGTGCTTGTTCCCTGTTTCCCGAAAGTTTGCGACCGGTGGCTACGCCTGCATCTCCGAATTGATTACCTCGAACGGAATGCCTTCGGCGTTGTAGAGCCGCGGACGCCGCGCGTCGAATGCCGCGAGTTCTTCCGCGTAGGCCACCACGATCTCCTGCGCCGTCTGCCCGCGCTCGATGCGCTGCCGCAAATCCGGGCCGCCGGCGAGCACATCGAACGGCGGCGAGCCGTCGAACCGGAACTGGTCCGGATGCTGGCGGCGCATGGCCACGATGAGCGCGATCGCCAGCGTGAACGGCCGCAACGCAGCCGCGTCGTGCACATGGATGCGCACGCCCCGGCAGACTTCGTCCTTGTACCGCGGGTCGGACGCCTTGCCGGGGATCGCCGTGGGTGAATAGCTAATCGCCTCGAGCTGCGCGCCGCGCGATTCCTCGGGCGAGACGCTGCTGACGACCGCCTGCGCGTCCAGCCACGGCGCGCCCACGACAGCGAAGGGCGTCTCCGTGCCCCGGCCCTCGTTGAGGTTGGTCCCTTCGAAGAGGCACATCCCCACGTACAGCAGCGCGGTCCCGGGCGTCGGAAGGTTCGGCGACGGAGGGACCCATGACAGGCTGCTCTCGCCGAACAGGTAGCGTCGAGGCCACGAATCGAGCCAGTTCACTTTCAGCCGCAGTCCCCGGCCCTTGAGGTCGTTCTGGTCGAACCACATTGCCAATTCGCCAAACGTCATCCCGTGGCGAATCGGGACCGCCGCCGCGCACACAAGGCTGTTCGTCTCGCGCGCGATGGGTCCCTCGATCGTCTCGCCGCCGAGCGGGTTGGGCCGGTCGAGCACGAGTACGGGCACCTTCGCGCGCGCGCACGCCGCGAGGCACGCCTTCATCGTCGCCATGTAGGTGTAGTACCGCGCGCCGACGTCGGGCAGGTCCACGATGAACAGTTCGAGGCCCTTCAGTTCGTCCGCGGCGGGTTCTCTCTGTTCGCCGTACAGGCTCACGACGGGCACGGGCCCGTCCTGGCCGGTAACGCGCTCGCCCGCTTCCGCCTGGCCGTGCAACCCGTGTTCGGGCGTGTATATCCGGCGCAGACGCGCGTCTTTGGCGAACGGCAACACATCGAACAGCGATCGGCCCAGCATGTCCACCGCCGCGCTGTTGGTCAGGACCGCGAATTCGCGGCCCTCGACGGCCGTGAAGTTCTCGCGCACGACGCGATCGAGACCGGAATGCGCGTTGGTGGAGGAGTAAAACTGTTGCGCGATCGCTTCGTTGACGATTCGCCGCAGCACGTCGCTGCCGCGGTTCGTGCGGGTCGGGTGCACGGCGTTGCTGAGCAGAATCACGATGAGCCCGGTCGCGCGGTCCATCCAGATGGACGTGCCGGTGAACCCGGTGTGTCCGAACGCCGTCCGGCTCGGCAGGAACCCGGATTTCTTGCTCGACCAGGGGTCCAGCCCCCAGGCCAGGCCCTGCCACGGGTAGAGCGGAATCCGGCCGATGGCGAGCATCTCGTCCAGCGTCGTGGGCGCGACCACCTCGCCCTTCAGCAGCGCGCGGCAAAACGTCGCCAGGTCGCCGGCGGAAGAGAACAGCCCCGCCTGGCCCGATACCCCGCCCACCGCGGCCGCGTTCTCGTCGTGCACCTCGCCGACGAGCACGCGCCCGCGCCAGGGGTCGTTCTCCGTCGCGGCGCAATTGCCCCGCCACGCTTCCGGCGGGCGGAACGCGGTGCGCTCCATCCCGAGCGGCGCAAAAATCTCCCGCGCGCACAATGCGTCGAGCGTATCGCGCCCGGCCAATTCCACGATCTTGCCGAGCAACATGAACCCCACGTCCGAATAGTCGTGGCGCACGCCGGGCGGGTTCGCGATGCCCTCTTCGGCATACCGCGCGATCATGTCGTCGAGCGAGCGCGTTTCGAGGTAGTAATGCTTGTGCGGGACAAGGCCCGACGTGTGGGTCATCAGATGTTCGATCGTCATCGGCTCGAACGCCCGCAGCGGGAGGTAGGTCGCGACGGAATCGGTGAGTTTGAGCCGGCCGGCGTCGCGCAGCTTCATAACCGCGGTCCCCGTCGCGACGACTTTGGTCAGCGAAGCCAGATCGAACAGCGTGTCCGCGCGCAGCACGCGCTCATACGGGACGAGTTGCCGGTGTCCGTACGCCTCGAGGAAATATTCGCGTTCGATGTCGCCGACGTACAGGACCGCCCCCGGCACTTTCGATCGGTCCACGGCCTGGTACAACGCTTGTCGGATGCGGTCAATATCGGGCGGCATAATCAGCCTGGCCATGCGGCATTTGCGGGGTCACTGTACAAAACGGGCGCAGAAAAGGAAAAAATCCCGCGTACACACGCACGCGGGATCTTTTTCCGGGAAGTCCCCGGACACTGCGCAAGGACGTCCCTGGTCCGCCGGTGAATCACCGGCAGGACCCGGGCGACGTCCGGCGCCGGTCAAGATGACCGGAGCCTGAACGCCTTACTTTTTCTTGCGGCGCTTGGCGGCCGTCTTTTTCTTGGCGGCCTTTTTCTTGGCCGGCTTCTTGGCGGCCTTCTTCTTCGTTGCCTTCTTCTTTCTCTTTGCAGCGGCCATCACGAGTCTCCTCAGTTTCCGCTCCGCACCCACTTAAACCCGGCAGACTCCACGTACGGCGACTGGCCGCGCCAACTCTGCATCAGCAAGACGTTGGGTGTGGTGCCCACGCGCCGGGTTATAAAGGCTGATTTGGACGAGGAAGGTACTGATCGAAAGGCGCGATGAAACCCGCTATTCCCCTTCGTCCGTCCCCGCCGTCAACACGCATCGTGTTGTCGTTCCCCCTGCGATCCCGCCGCAATCGATCTGCCGCGAAAATCGCCTTGACCGCTCGCGGGATGCGCCGGCCGGCCGCGGACGCTGCCGCTACGCCAGAGTTTCGCCTTACGCTCCCGCCCCCTGATTGCACACGCGAGCCGATCGTTCTCGCGCTGCACTGACCGTGTTTGTTGCAGCGCGCGATGCCTGAAATATTCGCCCGTCGTGCGGCGAACACTTGACTTCTACGAGAATTTGATCGTGGTCCGTCGCGCAATCTGCATCGACGATCCGTGGTCAACTCGTGTGCATATTCAAATGTACTACTCTTTCTTTAACAGAAAAATGACCAAAAGGCAAGACATTTTTTCCACGAAGATCGAAAATTCATCGCCGAAGATCGTTGACAACGATCCCGATCGACGCAAATTCGATCCGATTTTCGTCCCGCGCACCTCGCGCGACTCCTCGATCGTCCACGCATGCGCCCGCTGGATCGACCGCGCATCCATTCCCTATAATCGCGCCGCGCGCTAACGCTGCTGCGCCCGCGCGCGGGCGGACCGAGGCACGGGCCCCCGGTTACACAACGGCCCCAGCGGGGCCCAACACTCCTAGGAGGCACCATGGCTGCGACGCCGACCGAATACTTCAACGAGCTGCCGTCAAAAATTAACAAGGACAAGGTCAAGGGGATGAACGCCGTCTACCAGTGGGACATCACCGGCAACAACGGCGGGAAGTGGCACGTCATCCTCAAGAACGACGACGTCAAGATCGGCGGCGGCCAGGCCGAGAACCCGAACATCACGCTCACGCTCGAAGATCAGAACTTCATGGATCTCGTCACGGGCAAACTCAACGGCCAGATGGCGTTCCTCACCGGCAAGCTCAAAATCCAGGGCGACATGACGCTCGCCATGAAGCTCGCCAGTATCATAGGCTAATAGTTTTTCGTGCGCGTAAACGCGCAGGAATCGCCCATTTTCCGGCTTTTCCTGCGCGTTTTCGCGTTCGCCGCGATTGGCGCCGTGTCCGCGTGCCGGGCACAGCCCGCCACCGGCGCGAAGGACGTCGCGTTCGCGGCCGCCAGCGGATCGACGATCCGCGCGACGCTCTACACCACCGCCGACGCCGATCGCCCGCCCGCGATCCTGCTGCTGCACATGTTCGGGTCCGACCGCCGATCATGGGACCGGTTCGCGCGCGAAGCGGCATCGCACGGCTACGCGGCACTCGCGATCGATCTGCCGGCACTCGGGGGCGCGGCAGCGTCGTCCGGCGGCCTGCGCGAACCGACTTCCAGCGAAGCGACCAATCGCGATTTGGGCGCCGCGATCCAGTATTTGCTTGACACCGGCGCCGATCCCGACAATTTGATCATCGCCGGCGCGAGCCTCGGCGCCAATATTGCCATCAACTACGCCGTGGCCGACCCGCGGGTTCAGGCGGTGATCGCCCTATCGCCCGGCGAAGACTACCGCGGAGTCCGCGTGCTGCCCGCGACGGCGGAACTTACGCGGCGTCCGCTGCTGATCATGGCGACCGAGGGCGACAGCTACTCGGCGGCGACCGCGCGCAAAATGCACGCTGCATCCGAAAACCAGTGCGAGCTGCGCATCTATCCCGGATCTGCGCACGGCACGGACATTCTCGACGCGATCAGCAATTCCTCAGGCCAGATTTTTTTGTGGCTCGATCCCATTGTCGAACGCTGAGCCGTCAATCGAATTCCTCGTCTAACCCGTTGAAATTAGGCGGGTTACGGGAATTTATTTTGACGAAATCCCACACCAGTCGTATACTTATAGTAACGGTTCGTCGCAATCGGGAGGAGCGTGACACCGTCGCGCGAACCGACCAGGGGAGATTCGGTCGCCATGTCCGACCAAAATCCGGCCGGGTACTACCGAGACAAAGACGGAAACCTCAAGCGGGAACGGCGCCACCGCGCCGACCGCCGGGGGGCCAATGCCCGCGCCGGGGGTGACGGCGATCGCCGTTACCAGCCACGCCGGGCGGCCGACCGCGACTTCGTCGAGCGCGAGCACCACGCCATGATCGAAGAAGCGCTGACCGAATTCGCCAAGGAACACGAGACGTTCTGAGGTTCGCCCCGTTCCGTCGCCACCCCCGTTTTCGCGAGGAGCGGGGTGTTCGACGAAGCACTCACTCCCACCCAGCGCCACGGTCGCGCAGGAGCGCGACCCTCCCCGTCATCGCGCGTACTGCGCGTCAATCTCGGCCTGCAACGACGCCAGCGCCTGCCCCGGCCCATTCATCCCCGTGACTACTTCCGTCGCGGCTTTCTCGAGCAGCGAGCGCACCGTCTGCCACCCCGCGAGGTTGGGTTCGCTCCGCGCAAATTCCAGGCAGTCGAACGCCACGCGGTTGTACTCCCACTCCGCCCAGAAATCCTGCAGCACGCGCTCTTCGGTGGCCGATTTGCGCGACGGCAAATATCCCGTCGCGACGGCCCAGCGCGCGTTCACCTCGGGCGAGTTGAAGTATTTCAGGAACGCCCACGCCGCGCGCTCATGCTCGGGCGACGCGCGAAACACGGAGATGTTCGCGCCGTAGAGCACGGTCGCCGGCCGCGCCGGATCGGCCTGCGGCAATCGCGCGACGCCCCAACCGTCGTTGCCGTTCTTGACGAGCCGGTAGTACGGAAGCGACGACCCCGGCCGGAACGAAAACGCGATCTCGTCGTTGCCAAACGCGGTCTGGTCGCCGAAGGTCCGCGGCGGATTCATGAACGCAAGCTCCTCGTGGAACAGCGTCGCGATCAGCTCGAAGGCCCGGCGCGCCGCGTCTGAACCGTAGAACGGCCGCCCATCTTTCACGATATCCCCGCCAAAACTCATGATCATCGCGTTCAGCGTGGACGCGTCCACATCGAGGGAAATGCCGTGTTTGCCGGTCTTTTGCCTGACGGCGCGGCACTGCGCGAGGAATTCGTCCCAGGTCGCCGGCGGCGCCGAAATGCCCGCCGCGCCGAGCACGCCGGTGTTGAAATACATCACAAGCACCGTCTTCGTGTACGGAAACGACAGCATCGCGCCGTCGTATTCGGGGTACCGGTTCTGCTCGAGCACGGCCGGGAAAAAGTCGGCCAACTCGGCCGCGCTCAGCCCGAGCTCCGGGTCGCCGATGTACGCGTCGAGCGCGGCGACCGCCCCCTCGCGCGCGTACTCGACCGTCATGTTGCCGTACGCCACCGCCATCGCCGGCACGGCCCGCGCCTTAATCGCCGCGGTGGTCTTCTGGTAGATGTCGCCGTAGTTCCCGCTCTGCACGATCTTCACCGGCAACCCGGCGGACTGCGCGTTGAACTCGTCGGTAATCTCGCGCAAGATCGCCGCGTTCTCGGTCGTCTGCCGGTCCCACAGGTCCGCCTCGCGCGGACTGATCGGCCGGAACTGACCCGCGGCGCCGTCCCCGGATGGATCGGGCGCGCCGCAGGACACGGCGGCCGCGGCGAGGCCCAGCACCGCCAGGCGGACTATCCCAAGCCGGAACCGACGCACCGCACGCTACCCCTTGATACCCGCGTTGATCGCGCCCTGGACGAACAGGCGCTGCGCCACGAAGTATAGGGCCACCGTCGGCAGCATGACAATGGCCGCGGCGCACATCAGCAGGTTCGCGCGCACGCCCTCGCCGATCGCGAACACCGTCAGCCCGACCTGCACGACGCGCATCGAGTCGTCGCCCGTCACCACGAGCGGCCACAGCAGCGAGTTGTAACTCGCGAGGAACGCGAACAGCGCGACGGCCGCCAGTGTCGCCCGGATCATGGGCGCGGCCACCGAGAACACGAACCGCAGGTG
>CAYPNI010000093.1:0-16097 GCA_964411925.1 uncultured Nitrospirales bacterium | reverse complement strand
CCAGAACAACGCAACTTTATCGGGCATGGCGGCGCACTCTCCTCGGATTGGGCCGGAAAGCGGCCATTCTGGCAGGCAAACGGCGGGGTTTCAACGGATTGCCGGCGCGTAAACCCCGCGTATACTCCTAGTGTCAAAAGAGGGGAAGGGACGCGCACGGACGGCATCCGCGACGCATCGGAGGTGGCCATGAACAGGAAGATGGCAATTGCATTCGCGCTGATCGCGGCGGCTTCGGCAGCGGCGTTGATGCTGACCGGAAGGTCCGCGACCGCAGTCGTCGGAGAGGACGGCTTTGCGCGGGAGCGCGAGAACGGCGCGGACCAACGGAACGGCGGCAAGGACTCGCTGGAAGGCAGCGCGCCGCCCGCGATCGACGACGCCACGGGCTGGATGAACACGCCGGATGGGAAACCGATTGGCTGGGACGATCTCCAGGGCAAGGTCGTCCTGATTGATTTCTGGGGCGTGTGGTGCGGCCCGTGCCGGAAGGCCATCCCGCACCTCAAAGAACTCGCCGAGAAACACGCAGCCGACGGCCTCGTCGTGATCGGGATTCACACCGACGACGAAGCCGATCGCGGTCCGGAATACGTGCGCGAGAACGGCATGACCTATCCGGTCGCGTTCGACACCGCCAACAAGGTCATTCCGCGGTACTTCGTGGACAGTTACCCCGATTATTACCTCATCGACCGCAGCGGCGTGCTGCGATTCGCCGATCTCAAGAACGACGAAGTCGATCGCGCGGTCGAATTATTGCTGGGCGAAAAGGCCGCAGCCGACTGACAAACAAAGTCCGGCCGCCGGGGGTCGGGGTCCCCAGCGGCCGGAATGAAAAGGCTTTCGCTCCGCAGCGGGCGGCCAACTGCCCCAGCCCGCGTCGCCTCGCTCAGCCCATGTTGCCGACGACGACTGCCTTGACCTCGGTGTAGAGCTCGAGCACTTCGGGGCCCCTCTCGCGGCCCAGGCCCGATTGCTTGTATCCGCCGAACGGAAGGTGCGGGTCGAACACGTTGTAGCAATTGATCCACACCGTGCCCGCCTGCAGCTTCGACGCGAGCGAATGCGCCTTGTTGATGTCCTTCGTCCAGATGCCCGCGCTCAGGCCGTAGGGCGTGTCGTTGGCCTGGCGCGCGAGTTCGTTGAGGTCGTCGAACGGGCTCGCGACCACGACCGGCCCGAAGATTTCCTCGCGGACGACTTCCATGTCCGGCTTGACGTTCGTGAGCACGGTCGGCTTGTAGAAGTAGCCGCCGCCGCCCGCGGGCTCACCACCCACGAGGGCCTTCGCGCCGGCCTTCTTGCCGCGTTCGACGAACCCGGTGACGCGCGTGAGCTGTTCCTCGGAGACGAGCGGGCCCATCTGGCAGGCGGGGTCCGTTCCGGGGGCGAGCTTCATGCTCTTGGCCGCGTCCACGAGGCCGCCGACGACGTTGTCGAAGTCTTTTTTCTCGACGTAGAGCCGTGAACCCGCGCAGCAGACCTGGCCCTGGTTGAAGAAGATGGCCATTGCGGAACCCGCGGTGGCCGCCTTGAGGTCGGCATCCGAGAACACGATGTTCGGGGCCTTGCCGCCGAGTTCGAGCGTGACTTTTTTCAAGTTACCCGCCGCGGCTTTGAGAATCAGGCGGCCGACTTCCGTCGAGCCCGTAAACGCTACCTTGTCCACGCCCGGGTGGCCCGAGAGCGCCGCGCCGGCAGTCTCGCCGTAGCCGGTCACGATGTTGACCACGCCGGCGGGGAATCCGGCTTCCTGGATGAGCTCGCCGAGTAGCAGCGCGGAGAGCGGCGTTTGTTCAGCGGGCTTGAGCACCACGCAGTTGCCCGCGGCGAGTGCCGGCGCGAGTTTCCACGCGGCCATCAACAGGGGGAAATTCCACGGGATGATCTGGCCGCAGACGCCGACCGGCTCACGTAAGGTATAGGCGAACGTCCCGGGCGCCGAAAGCGTCATCGTGCGGCCGTCAATTTTCGTCGCCCATCCGGCCATATACTGGAACTGTTCGGCCGTCGCGGCGACGTCCACCGCCTTTGCGACCGTCATCGCCTTGCCGTTGTCGAGCGATTCGAGTTCGGCGAGCGCGTCCGCGTTCTGGTTGACGAGTTCGGACAGGCGCCACAGCAGTTTGGTGCGTTCGTTCGGCCGAACCTTGCGCCATGGCCCTTCGAACGCGCGCCGCGCCGCCGCGACCGCCTTTTCGATATCGGCCTTGTCGCCCTCGGCCACCTGGACGAGTTCATCGCCCGTGGACGGATTGACCGCCGCGAACGTCTTGCCCGACGCCGCGGGTACCCACTTGCCGTCGATGAGCAGCTTGCGCGGGCTGGACAGGAACTGTTGCGCACGCTGCGTCTTTGCCGCAGATCTCTCTGCTACCGCCATGGTGACACCCTCCTCTTTACAAGGTTTGCAATCGTGTGGAATCGAATCGCGCCCGCGCCGGCCACCCAGCCGCACAGCCCGGAAAACACCCCGGCGCAGACCGTCTCGGCAGTATAGCACCGGGCTGGGGGGTGCGCTACAAGCGGTACCGGCCGCCGAATGTCCGTATCTGGAATCAAATTCAGGGACACGCCTTGCCTGTCGAGTGCAACAAGAGGCGCACCTATAGAGGCCTGAATACCGGGCCGTCCGCCGAGTCAAGCCCGGATAGGCCGGCTCGGAACCACTTCAACTCGCGGGAGCGACGTGATGTCCATAACTTCATCGGCGATGGAATCGCGCAATTCCTTCCCCTCGACAGCCGACTCGCGCGACGTGACTGACGGGCTAGCTGCGTCGGCGACTGATCTGGCCCGGAGACTCGCCGATTTCGGGGCAGGGATTCGTGTCGGGCTATTTCGACGTGGGTTCCATCAAACAGTCGAGAAACTTCGTAAGCGTCTCGGCGGTTCGAATGTTGATGTAACAGATCGCCAGACGATCCTGGCCGAGGCTCGTGCGGACGAGAATGAGCACGATCTGGGTGAACTCCTCGATGCATGGTTTGAGGAATACCGATCAGAACTGATTCTCGTCATGACAGGAGTTTTGGTCTCGATGGCCCTACGAGCAGTTTCCAAGGCTCTCGCGGATGCTCTCGCGCGGGGCGGCTACAGCTTGTGTTCCGCCCCGCGTGCAACGAACGAGATGCGGACTCGATCCGACGAACGTGCGCGCCTTCTCGCAAGCCGATTCGGTGATGCATTGCGAAGTGATATTGAGAGTATCGTTTACGAAGGGATTCGTAATGGTCACTCCACTCGAGAAATTGAACAAACTGTGGACACTTTTCTGCGGGACCACGGTGAGTTGGAGCGGACTGCTCGGACGATCGCGGAAGACGCCGCGTTCAGCACGGCAGCGGATGGATTCTATGAGGTGCACAAGTCCCTAGGTGCGAGGACGAAACAATGGCATACGAGGCGTGATTCGAGAGTGTGCCCGGTATGTCGTGGGAACGAGTCTGCCGGACAGTTGCCCATAGATGCTGTCTTTCCGAGCGGACATCTTATGACACCGGCGCACTACAAATGCCGCTGTTGGATTGTGGTGACAAGAGACGAACAACCAGATCTCAAGAACGCATTGCGTCGTTTTTCGATGGTTTGTCAGAATGAGCCTGGATAGGATCGCTGTCGCCCTCCAGGCAGATAGAAGACATGTATCGACGATCAGATGCGCGCGGGGATCTGCGGAACATCCCGATTCTGCGAACGTACAAACCTATCCCGTGGAATCCTTCGTCCGAGAGCGTTGAGGCGACGCGGCAGATGCTCGCGGCCGATTTCGGGAGGCAGCCCCATCCCAGCGACGTTTCCTGGTCTCTTCTCGCCCGCGCACAAATGAACTACGCCCTGCTGGGGTTCTTCCGCTTCGAGCGCGACACTCATTTCTACCGGGCGGAACAACTACTACGTGAGAGAGACTTGCGTGAAAGTCTTAGGGCGTATCTCTTCGTAAGCTACCTCGATCTCAATGGTCCAAAGAACTTGTCGATGGCATCTGCGGGTGAGCCTGTCGCGTCGCACGACCCACGGAATGGTTATCTGGTCCACGAAGTGCTGCTGAGAATCCACGATTTAACCGTTAGACTCTGCTTGTCGCCCTCTGACGTTCGCGCAATGTTCGACGAACAAACAACAATGGTCTCCAACTACCCTTTGGCGCCGAACGAAGCATGGGATTCAATCGGAGCTGCCATTGCCCAATACTGAAAACGTTCGTCCGTTCCGTCAGGGTTCCGTTACGAACCGCATGCACCTCTCTCTTAGAAGTGCTTGTTGAGCATTCACGGAAGGCCAGGTCTTGCACCTGTGGGAGGCCGATTGGACCGAACCCGGAGCTGAACCCGATCCGAGCGATTGAACGACGCAGATATTCGTGCAGCTTCAGGAGTAACTACAACAGCCCCGAGTAGTCGCTTTCGATGCGCTCCATGCTGAGGCGGTTGAAGAAGTTCGCGTAGCACATCCAGGCGGTGAGGGCGTTTAGGTCGGCGAACTGCGGGGGGATGAATTTCGGGCCTGTGATGAGGCCTTCGTCAGCGAGCTGGGCGATGGTGCGCATGTCTTCGAGCGTGGTCTTGCCGCAGAAGAGCAGCGGGATGCGCTGCAGGAGGCCGCGGCGCACGGCGAGCATGATGTAGTTGTAAACGGTCACAAAGCCCTTGTTGTAGGCGAGGTCCTTCGTGAAGGGCCCGCCCATGGGCGTGCTGCCGCGGAAGACGCGGACGGCCTGCGTGTAGCTTTCCTGCTCGTCGAAGCCCTGCTTGCGGAAGAACTGGAATACGTCCACGAACGTCGCGCCGGATTCGGCCAGGCTGATGGCGCGGATGCGGTTCGTGGTGCGGCGTAGGCGCGCGGGGTGCGAGACGAACGCGAAGATTTCCATCAGGATGGCGAGGCCTTCCTGCGTGATGGTGGACGACGGCGGCCCCTTGCTGAGGAAGGTGCAAATCGGCTGGCTGGCGCCGTTGAGCGTCGTGGCGACGTGGACCATGCCCTCGTGCACCTCGAGCATCTTGAGGTCGCGTTCGCTGAACATCGCGTTGCGCCGCACCTTGATGTAGTCCGAGCCCGCGGCGGAATCGGCCACGATGCCGTCGCTGAGCAGTACGCGCACGCCCTTCGGAAAATCCTTGAAGATTTTGTCCATGCGTTCTTGCAGGATGAGGACGGCATCCTCGCTGGTGATCGACTTCGTTTCGCTTTCGATCAGCCGGCTGCGATCGACGTTCGTCAACAAGTCTTCCATCAGGTCGCCGAGATCTTTCAGCGTCGGGTCGCCTGCGTGAAAGACGTCTCCGGCCGAGCCGTACAGTTCCTGTGAGATGGTGCAGAAGTCCTGCGTACCGCGCGCTTCGAGGAGGCGCACGACCATCTGATACTCGCGGCACATTCGCCGCATGATCTGGCCGACGGGGCTGTACTCGCCGAGTTGGTGCGAGACGTCGCGCTCGATTTCGTGGAACTCGTGGCGCTTTTTGGCGGGGTGAAACGGCAGCGGGCGCCGCTCGTAGTACGCGATGTCCACCGGCGGTTGTTCGGTGCAGCCCTTGGCGAAGAACGCCTGTTCGACGGACTCGTCCCACTGGATCGCGTCCAGGATGCGAATCGGCCGCTGCGCTTCAACGATTCGATCCGACAGCACGCGAATCGTCTGCTTGTAACTCTCAACCGCCGTACTGATCGCCACGCTCGAGATTGGCCTCCGATAAAACAAATGCCCGCGTGATGGCGCGAGCCAGCCGATCCTATGCCGATGCGGCCGGTGAATCAACTGCCGGAGGGCCATGCGACTGCGCGACGGCGGGTTTTCTGCGGTAGAGAATGACTCTTCGCGAGACCCGCTCGCCGCAGTGACGAGAGGGGGGACGCCGTTACTATCCTGGCGTACATCTTGGTCGCGGGGTGTTCCGGTTTTCGTGCTCACGCTGCCTATCCCTTGCGCGCTAATGGCAAAAGGAGTACCCTGCTGTCTCGGAGGGCGTGGCGGCGACTTCGAGGTATCGTATGACGTTGCATCAATCCATGAAATCGCTGGGCGAGCACCGGTTCGCGGATGCCGCCGCGGCGCTTGCGGGACATATTCCTGACACGGCCGCGTCCCGCGAGTCGATTCGCAACGCCGCGGTCGCCATGGTGCTGTGCGAGCGGCCCGAACACGGCCTGTCTGCACTGTTCATCCGTCGCGCGGATCATCCGGACGACCCGTGGTCGGGCCAGATGGCGTTTCCCGGGGGACGGTTTGAGCCGTACGACCGGACGCTCGTGCGCGCCGCCATCCGGGAGACCCGCGAGGAAGTCGGTCTCTCGCTGACCCAGGACATGCTGCTGGGCCGTCTGAGTGACGTATCCGGCGGCCGGCTCAGCTTGCACCGGCTGGCTGTCTCGCCATTTGTGTTTTTTGTTCCAACGCAACCAGAATTGCGGCCCAATTACGAAGTAGCCAACACGGTGTGGGTGCCGATGTCGTATTTGGGTGACCCGGCGAACATTCAGCCGTACGTCTTCCCGCTCGACCCGGAAAAGCGTGAGTTCCCCGCCTGGCAATTCGAGGGCTATACGATCTGGGGGTTGACGTACCGGATCATTGCGAACTATATGCGCTTGTTCGATGTCGACATCCCGGGGGAACCGCTGGTCACGCTGGTGGAGTAGAATTTACGAAATTATGGTTTATAGCAGTATGTTTTATAGTTTTATTTGACATTCGGGTCGTTCTTAGAATAGGATTTGATGACTTTATAGCGTAACCGAAGTTCCGAATACCGTGGCATTTATCGTTATGCCTCTTGGGGGAAGCTTGGGGAATGGCTCGAATTCTGGTTATTGACGATGAGCCTGTCGTCACTCAGACCCTGCGCCGCTATCTCGAACGCCACGGATTCGAAGTCTTCGTCGCGAGTAATGGCGAAGAGGGTTGCGAGATTCAGCAACGAGAACAGGCTGACCTGGTCGTGACCGACATCTTGATGCCCGGCCGCGAGGGCTTCGAGACGATTAAGATCCTTCGTGAGATCACGCCGGGCGTGAAAATCGTCGCGATTTCCGGTGGGGGCAGGAACGAGCCTCACACGTACCTGAGGTTTGCGCAGCGATTCGGCGCGGACCGCGCATTCTCCAAGCCGCTCGACATGACCGTGCTCGTAAGTTCGATCCGCGAACTGCTCGGCCAGCCTCACACCGTGTAGTTCGGTTCACGCGGTCGGTGCGGGTTCGGCACGGGGGTCGATTACCGGCGTCACGCGCCGGCTCGTTGCGGGCTCAACTTCTTCCGGCGTCGGCCATGTGCCCCGATACGCTCGCGACACCACACGACGCGCATCGTTCAACACCACGATGAAGGTCGGCGTGAATACGAGCGTGAGCAGCGTTCCGAAGGCGAGCCCGCCTGCGAGCGAGACGGCCATGGGAATCACGATCTGCCCCATGAAGCTCTGATTGAAGATGATGGGCCCCAGGCCGAGGACCGTCGTGGCGGACGTAAGCAAGATCGCGCGGAACCGGCGCGCGCCGGCACGTGCGACGGAATTCTCGAGCGTATCACCCTCCGCCAGATAGGCGTTGGTCCGCTCGACGATGACAATGGAGTTGTTCACAATGACGCCGGCCAGCGCGATCATGCCGGACATGCTCAGGAAGCTCAGCGGAATGCCCAGCAAGAGATGGCCGAGTACGGCGCCGGTGAAGCCGAGCGGGATGGTCCAGAGGATGATTACGGGTTGCAGGTAGCTCTGGAACACGGTGCAGAGAATCACGAACACGACGACCATGGAGATCAGCGCGTTTCGCTGCAACTGTTGGAACATCAGCTTGTTGTCCTCGGCCATCGGTGCGTAGGACCAACTGACGCTCGGGTGCTTCGCGAGCAACCGGGGCAGGAACGTCTCCACGATTTCCGCGTTGATCTCGTCCGGATTGCCGACGGCACGGTCGACGTTGGCCGTCACTTGTACGCCCTGCACGCCGTTGATGCCGGAAATGGTCGAGACGCCCGCGGCCTGCGTAACGTCCGCCACGGCCGACAAGGGGACCTCGCGGCCGTCGGAAGTGCGGATGCGAAGTTGGGCGAAGTCGGCGAAGCGCTCACGCTCTTCGCGCGGCAGACGCACGCGCACGTCGACCTCCTCGCGCCCGCGCAGCAGCGTCAATGCTTCCTCGCCCTGGTACGCGCCATAGAGTTGGCGGCTGATGTCATCCAGTGTGAGTCCGAGGTGCCGGGCGGCAGGCTTGGGGCGGACCTGCAATTCAGCCTTGCCCGGCCGGAAATTGTCCTGGATCTGAAAGACGCCGGCGTACCTGGCCAGCTCAAGCTTGAGCGCGTCCGCGGTTGTGCGCAACTCCGCATAGTCGCTGCCCGTGAGCCAGACGCCCAGGTCGGTGCCGTCTGAGGCGCCGATGGATTCTCCGCGAAACGTCTGCACGATGGCGCCGGGGATTCGCCCGACTTCGGCGCGCAGGTCGCGCACGATATCGGCCGTGGGAATGCCGCGGCGCGACGCTGCCAGCAACTGCACGGTCAACTGACCGCCGGTACCGTCCTGGGGTCCGGATGCGAACGTATGCTCGACGAGCGGCTCGCCGGACTTGGTCGTGGTGCGCGCAGCCACGCGATCGAGCGCGTCCTGCGTCTGGTCCAACGCGGCGCGAATGACGTGTACGGGCGTCCCCGGCGGGAATTCGACGTAGGCGTAGAGGCTTTCGCCCTCGGCGTCGGGCCACATGGTGACGGGGACGATGCCTCCCAAGAGCAGGCCGGCAGTCAACATCAGGATGGCGACGCCGCCGCAGAGCGTGACGTAGCGCCGGCGCACACAGTGAACGAGCACCGGCACATAGACCCGATCCGTAAACCGGTCGAGGGCGCGTGTCACGCCTTCGCGGATGCGCAACAGACGCGGCGCGCGTCTGCGCCCGGTCCGCTGCGCGTAGTTGAGGTGCGCGGGAAGCAGGAAGATGCATTCCAGCAGCGAGACGGACAGCGCGGTGACGACCACGATTGGCATCTGACGCATGAACTGGCCCATGACGCCACTGATGAAGGCGAGCGGCAGGAAGGCGACGATCGTCGTGGCGACCGAGGCGAACACCGGGAAGAAGACCTCGCGCACGCCCTCAATGCACGCCTGCAGCGGTGGGACGCCGCGCTGCCGGTGGACATAGATGGCTTCGCCCATGACGATTGCATCGTCGACGACCATCCCGAGCACAATGATCATTGCGATGAGCGAGATTTGATTGAGGCTTGCGCCGAAAATCCACAGAATCAGGAGCGCGCCGGTGAGCGAGAGCGGGATGCCCATCGCCACCCAAAGCGCGAGGCGGGTCTCGAGGAATAGCCACAGCACGACGACGACCAATACCAGCCCGGCGAGGCCGTTCGACACCAGCATGTCGATCTGTTCCCCGACGAATCGTGTGCCGTCGAACCCCTTGGTGACGTGGACTCCGTCGGGCAGGGAGAGTTGCTTCTGCTCCAGGTAGCGATCGAGCGCGGCGCTGATGACGAGGAGATCCTCCCCCTGTGACCGGTCGATATCGATCGCGAAGCATGGATGACCATTGAACGTTGCGAAACGTTCCTCCTCCTCGAACGTGTCCTTCACAATGGCGATCTGTCCGAGCGTGAGCGATTCGCCGTTCGGGAGCGCCTTTACGACGATGCTCTCGAATTCCGGGCCTGTGTAGCGCCGGCCGAGCGCGCGGATGCGGACCTCCTCCGATTCCAGGCGTAACGTGCCCGCGGGCAGGTTCAGGCTCGACCGGCGGATCGCGTCCGCCACGTCGTGCAGCGACAGATCGTACTGGCGGAGTTTTTGTTCGCCGATTTCGGCGGTGATCTCGTATCCGCGCACGCCGAACGGCTCTACGATCGAAACCTCCGGCAACGCCTGGATCTCCATCCGGATTTGGTCGCCCAACTCCTTTAGCTGGCGCTCGGAGACGTTCCCCCAGACAAATACCAGCGCGACCGAGTCCTCGTTCTGCTGTTGGAAGATGCGGGGCTTTTCGGCGCGCTCGGGAAACGTGTCGATCGTTTCCACGGCATTCGAGATGCGGTCCTTGACGTCCGCGATGTCCGCGTTTTCCGTCAATTCGACCTCGACATTGGAGTAGCCTTCGCCGGACGTTGTCAGATACCGCTTCACGCCTCGCAGACCGTCTACGACGGCGGCGATTTTTTCCGTGACTCCTTCCTCGATTTCTTCGGGGTCCGCGCCCGGGTAGGGCGTGTAGATCGCGAGCCAGGGCAATTCGATATCCGGATTGCTCTCGCGCCGGATCGAAAACGTCGCGATGGCGCCCGCGATCAGCAACGCGCCGAGCAGGAGGTTTGCGAAGACCTTGTTGTCGATGAACCTCGCGTACGCGTTCACGACCGGCCGTTCTATTCGCCGTGCACCGCGTCGCTCGGGGCGACGTCGAGCGGCATGCCGTCGAGCACATTGACGAGGCGCGTGAGAACGATCTGATCGCCCGGCTGGAGTCCGCCGCGCACGAGGGCCGTCTCGCCTTCGCGCCTCGCCGTCTCCACGGGCACACTGTGCAGCACGCCGTCCACCGCGAGGTGCACGGTGTCGTCCACCGTGATCGCGCCCTGCGGCAGGCGGAAGACGTCGTGCAACGTTCGCCCGGGGATGCGGACTTCGCAGAACATGCCGGCCACCAGCGGCAACGCGCCGTTTGCGCCGCGCGCGGCGTCCGCCGTGACGCGCACGACCACGCTGAGCGTGCGGGTGCCGGCGTCGAAACGTTCGACGCGGTCGAGCGTGCCCGTCCACGCGGCCCCGCCGGCGTCCTCGGCCCAGCGGATTTCGCAGGGAACGGGTTCAAGTCCCGAGAACCATGCGGTGTCGCCGTCATGTGGAGTGTCGGCGAACTTGAGCCATTCGCGGGCTTCCTGCGCGTCGAGTTGCACCGGAATTTCGAGCGCGGAGTCGTCTGCGAGCTGGAGTACGGGCCGTCCCTGGGTGACGTACTGGCCGCGCTCGATCATGACATCGACCAGTCGCGCGTTGAACGGCGCGACCACGTCGCAATAGGAAAGATTCAACCGCGCCTGTTTCTCCGCGCCTTCCTGCGCAGCGCGTTGCTGATGGATTTCCTCGAGCCTGAGCGGGTAGACGCTGAGCTGACGTTCGAGCAGGCGGATCGCGTCCTGCGCGTCGTGCATCATCCGCTCGGCGGATTCCATGTCCGTCTTGTCGCCGATCGCCTGGTCGAACAGCGTCTTCGATCGCTCGAACCGCGCTTTGGCCAGGTCGAAGTTTCGTTCGAGCGTGCTCATGCGGGCGCGATCGTTGTCGCGCTCGGCGGTGAGCCGCTTCGATTGCGCGTCTAGCTCGGCGATACGCGCTGTTGCCTGTTCCACCGCGGCCTCGAACGATCGCGGGTCGATCGCAAAGAGCCGCTCGCCCTCACGCACGATACCGCCGGCGACGAGACGCGGGTGCGACTCGATTACCATTCCGGAAACTTCGGCGGCGAGTTCGACCGTCCGGATCGAGGCGACCTCGCCGAAGCCCGTCAGGTTGACCGTGACATCCTCCGGTTCGGCGCGCATCGCCTCGACGCGGATGGCTTCGGCCCCCGTCGCGACCGCTTCGGCAGGCGGTTTGCGCATACTTGCGAGTCCGAGCATGCCCGCCACGCCCGCCGCCAGCAGACCGCTGCCCATCGCTACACCGGTGACCCGATGCCGGAGATTCATATCCGTCGCCTCCCGCCGATCCGCCAGGTAAGACGGCAGAACGGCCCTGACGGTTCATATGGCAACCTATGTGCCATGGCGCGTTGCGCCCGATAACCCGTTGATGAGACTAAGGATCGGCCGGTTGAGGGGTCGCTTCGTGGGTTAGCAGGCCGCGTCATGAAGCGCAATCACGCGCGAGATCCGCTATAGAATGGTGCATTTCGCCATCCTGCAGGACTTTACGAGAGCCGCTCGATTCCGACGCATCAGGCTTAGACCGTGCCAGTTTTACCGATATATCGCGGTTCCAGCCAAGAGTTGGCTGAATCCGGTTGCAGTTTTCGTAAGGCTAATTACCCGATTCGGCAGATAACGCGATTGATACCAGACGTTTAAGGCTTATCGGCCTGTTTGGCACCTGGGTTGCCATGAATGCCGCCGTACGTCGGTGGTACCTGATGCGTGACAACGTCCGGGTGGGACCCGGCATTGAGAAGGAGGAGACATGGGAATCTTCACTCGGGTGCGGGACATTCTGAGCGCGAACATCAACTCGGCGCTGGACAAGGCCGAAGACCCGGAAAAGCTGGTCAAGCAGATGATCCGGGAGATGGAAGACACGCTGGTCGAGATCAAGGCGGCGTGCGCGGGTGCGATGGCGCAACAGCGCAAGGCGCAGCGCGAACAGGGCGAGGCGCGCCGGCATGCGGACCGCTGGAACGAGCGCGCGGAGATGGCGGTCGAGCGTGGCCGTGAAGAGCTGGCGCGCGAGGCGTTGTACGCCAAGCGCCGGCACCAGGACGATGTCGAGGTGCTCGAAGCTGAGGCGCGCAAGCTGGGCGAGGTGGTCGACAGCTACCGCGGCGACATTGTCCAAATCGAGGAGAAGCTGCAGACCGCGCGTGAGCGGCAGCAGGTGCTCGTGCAGCGGCATATCCACGCGGTGCACAAGCGTCGTGCGCAAGAAGAGATCCGCAAGTTCGACACCTCGGGCGTCATTGTGCGGTTAGATCAGATCACGCAGCGCGTCGAGCGTGCCGAGGCCGAAGCGGAAGTCGCCGGCATCGGGCGTAACGGCCACGGGTCGCTCGAGGATGAGTTCAAGCGGATGGAACGCGACGAGCGCATCGAGCGCGAGCTGGGCGAACTCAAGTCGAGGTTGCGCGCGAAGCGTTCGCAGCCGGTGCTCGCGTAGCGGGATGCGCGGGGTGTAATTCTGCGGTCGCGCAGCAGCGCGACCCTCCCCTCGCGACGAGGAAGTGACGACAACAACCGCAGGAATTTCGACATGGGATACCGATCGATGGCATACGATGACTACGAATATCCGGTGCGGCGCGGGTTGTACCGTTCGCGCCGCGGCATCCTGGCGGGCGTGTGCGCCGGCCTGGCCGACTACTTCGACCTCTCGGTGGGATGGACGCGCCTCATTGCGGTGGTCGCGTTTATTCTCACGGGGTTCTGGCCGATTGGCGTGGCGTATATCGTCGCCGCGCTGATGATGAAGAAGGAACCCTATTACCGGTATTGAGCTGGCTCGTCCATTGGCGAATGGGAAGCATGCGAGGAATGGGACCTAGAGGACCGATCGGTCCGCTAGGTCTCATCCGCTCCAGGCCGAATGCCGATGCGGATCAGGAAGGCGGCGGAAAACCCAGTTGGGGCGCGGCGGCTTGCAGTGCTTCGATCACGAGCCGGTAGTGCGCCGCGGGATCCACTCCGAGTTCCTCGATGCCGAGACGGACGTCGTCGCGGTTGACACCGCGTGCGAAGGCCTTATCTTTGAGTTTTTTCGTGACCGAGGAGGGCTCGAGGCCCGTGAGCCGATCGGGGCGGACGTACGCCATTGCAACGATCAGTCCGCAGAGTTCGTCTACTGCAAAGAGCGTTTTGGCGAGAGGGGTCGTGCGAGGATGATGCGTAAACGGCGCGTGACCGAGGATGGCGTCGCAAATCTCCTCGGGGTAGCCGCGCTCGCGCAGGATGGCTACGCCCGTCCACGGATGGCCGGTCTCGTCCAGCGCGGGATTCGGCCAGCGTTCGTAGTCGAAATCGTGCAACAGCCCGGTGACGCCCCACAGGTCGGGGTCATGGCCGCCACGCTGCGCGTAGGCGCGCATCGCGGCTTCGACCGCGAGCATGTGTTTAACCAGGCTGTCCGACGACGTATATTCGTTCAGCAACGCCCAGGCGTCGGCACGGGTCGGGGATTGCATCGGGTCTCCAGCGGTTTCAGCGAATATAGCCGGTGAATGGGGATGATGGGAAGTACCGGAAGCATAGGAAGTATCGGATTGCTTGAACGACTCATTGGGCGGACGGTTTACGCATATGTCGGACGATAGCGGGACGATTCAGAGAGCGAACCCGAAATCAAAATCCTCGGGTCCATTGCGACCGATATTCCGCGTCGCGTTACTGTTGGTCGTCCTGGGTATTGTCTATTGGTTTTTGCCGGAGCCGAAACCGCCGCTGGTCATCCCGGAGACGAGCGTGACCGCGGATTGGCGGGCGTACGGCGGGGACGCCGGGGGCACGCGGTATTCGCCGCTGGACCAGATCACGCCGGGAAACGTGATGCATCTCGAGCAGGCGTGGGTGTATCGCACCGGCGAGGACTACACGGACACGCCGGAGGGCGACAAGGCCGCGTTCGAGGCGACGCCGATCGTCATCAGCGAGAACGGGGCGAGCACCATGTACCTCAGCACGCCCACGAACCGCGTCATTGCCCTTGATCCAGAGACTGGAGAAGAGCGCTGGGTGTTCGACCCGAAACTGGACCGTAACAAGCGCACGAGCGAGTTGACGTCCCGCGGCGTATCGACGTGGCCGCAGCCGGGCCACGTGCCCGAGGGTGACTGGCGGCGCCGGATTCTGTTCGGCACGCTGGACGCGCGGCTTCTTTGCATCGACGCTACGACCGGTGCGCGTTGCACCGACTTCGGCTCCAACGGCGAGGTGAACCTGAATGAGGGCGCGCGCGTCGATCCGGATTCGGACTCGATCAATTACCAGGTGACATCGCCCCCGGCAATCATCCGCGATCTCGTCGTCATCGGATCGGCGATTGGCGACAACCGCGGGGTCGAACTCGAACGCGGCGTCGTACGGGCGTACAACGTGCGCACGGGCGCGCTCGTGTGGACCTGGGACCCGATACCGACCGGGCCGGATCACCCTGCGTGGGGCGAATGGGAGCCGGAGCAGGCCCGGCGCACAGGCGCCGCGAACGCCTGGTCGATTCTCTCCGTCGATCCGGAGCGAAATCTCGTGTTCGTGCCGACGGGCAGCGCGTCGCCGGATTACTTTGGCGGCGAACGCAAAGGGTCGAACCTTTACGCGAACAGCACGGTAGCACTGCACGCG
Organism: uncultured Nitrospirales bacterium; assembly: GCA_964411925.1. GTDB lineage: Bacteria > Hydrogenedentota > Hydrogenedentia > Hydrogenedentales > VFKU01. The sequence goes on along the minus strand of CAYPNI010000093.1, from coordinate 1,048 downwards.
ATGACCGGCGAGGTCGTCTGGTCGTTCCAGGCGGTCCACCATGACCTCTGGGACTACGACGTGCCGGCCCAGCCGGTGGTAATGGACGTGACACGCGCGGGGCAGAAGCTGCCGGCGATTGTGCAGGCGACGAAGATGGGCCACGTGTTCTTCTTCGATCGCGCTACCGGGGAACCGCTGTTCGATATCGAAGAACGGGCGGTGCCCGCGTCCGACGTGCCGGGTGAGGAAGCGTCGCCGACGCAACCGTTCCCTGTGGTGACGCCGGCACTCGTGCCGCAGTCGTTTACCGCGGACGACGCCTGGGGCTTGACGCCCATCGACCGCCGCATGGCGCGCAAACGCGTCGCCGGCATGCGTTCGGACGGACTGTTTACGCCGCCCAGCATTGAGGGCACGATCCACTATCCCGGCGTCGCGGGCGGTACGAATTGGGGCAGCGTCGCGTTCGACCCGGAACGCGAGTTGGTCATCATGAATACTTCGCGCGTCGCGTTCGCGATTACGCTGTTTGAGCGCGAGTCCTACGATTTCGACAAGGACTATCCCGACGTCGAGCGGGCGCGGCAGGAGGGCACGCCGTACCTCATGCACCGCGAGGCGCTGCTCTCACCGCTCGGCCTGCCGGTGACGCCGCCGCCATGGGGCACGCTCGCGGCGGTGAGTACGGCGACGGGGAAGGTGGTGTGGGAGAGCGTGCTCGGCACGACCCGCGACCTCGCCCCCGTGCCGATCGCGGCCAAGTGGGGCACGCCGAACATGGGCGGGCCGATCGTCACCCGGAGCGGCGTCACGTTCATCTCCGCGACGATGGACTATTACCTGCGCGCGTTCGACACAGCGACCGGCGCGGAACTCTGGAAGGGGCGGCTGCCGGCGGGCGGCCAGGCGACGCCGATGACGTATCGGCTCGACCCCGCGGGCAAGCAGTACGTCGTCATTTGTGCGGGTGGCCACGGCAAGATGGGCACGAAGCTCGGGGATTACGTGATCGCGTTCGCGCTGCCGGACGCGCCAGGCGAAGTCTGAATCTCGTGTGTGAATTTGG
>CAYPNI010000092.1:0-16295 GCA_964411925.1 uncultured Nitrospirales bacterium | reverse complement strand
GTCGCGCGACAGAGTTGGATACGTGCCAGCTTCAGTTCCTCGTTCTCCGCGGTCAGCACCGGGCAGTCGTGGTAGAACGTCGTGAATTGGCGCGCGACGTCGAGTACGAACTGCGCAATCGGCGCCACGGCGCGCGCGGCGATTGCCGCGGAGACGACCTGTGGGAAACCCGCAAGGGCGGTCGCGAGTTGCCATTCCGAGTCGTGTTCCAGTGGAAACCGGTCCGCGAGTTCACCCGGAATGTCGCCGAATTTCCGCAGCATCGAGTTGATGCGAGCGCACGAATACTGCACGTACGGCCCCGTGTCGCCCGCAAACGACAGGCTTGATTCCCAGTCGAAGATGACGTTTTTATTGGCGTTGACGCGCAGAATCGCGAACCGGACAGCCGATTTCGCCACGCTCTCCGCAATCGCGCGGCGTTCCGCTGCTGGAAGGTCCGCGCACTGTTCCTCGACCTTGTCGCCGGCGCGCCGGGCGGCTTCGTCCAGGAAGTCCGATAGCAGGACGACCTTGCCCTGGCGCGTCGACATGCGCCCTTCGCGCAACAGGATGTGCGCGTAGTAGATCGGTTCGGGTGCCGACTGGCCGGCGGACTTCAGGATCAGCGTGAGCTGCTCGGCGTAGAGCTTGTGGTCCTCGCCGAGCACCCAGAGGTTCACGTCCGCGCCTTTGGTCATCTTGTCGATCGTGTATGCAAGATCGCGGAAGCCGTACATCGAACTGCCGTTCGCGCGCATCAACACGAAGAAGCGCCCTTCCTCGCGCGTGTACCCGAGTTTGGCGAGGTCCACGACGAGGCGTTGTTCCTCATCGGTGAACACGGCGTCTTTCTTACGTAGAGCGTCGAGCACGGCGTTGAGCCGTTCGTCCTTGAGGAACCGCGATTCGCGATCGAACTGGTCGTACGTGATTCCGAGCCGGCCCAACACATCCAATTGTCCGCGAAGGCATTTCTCGGTTATCGCGTGGAACCGCGCGGCCGTCTCCGGGTCGCCTTCCTCCATTCGTGCGAGCAGCGCGTACCCCTGCGCGGCGAATTCGGGGTCTTTGTCGGCGCGCGCGTTCGCCGCGACGTACGCATCCAGAATCTGATCGAACGACATCGATTCGAAATCGGTCGCGTGCAGCACGAGCAGGCCGATCTGACGGCCGATGTCGTTGACGTAGTAGTGCACGTCCGCGTCGTAGCCCTCGAACCGGAACAGTCGCGTCAGGCTGTCGCCAAACATGGCGTTGCGCGCACGGCCGACGTGCGGGCTGGCGTTCGGATTGATGCTCGTGTGCTCGATCAGCAGCTTGTGTCCGCGGCCTGTACCCCCGGCGCCAAACTGGGCGCCCTCGCGCAGAATCGCGCCGACGATTTCGCGTACGAATGCACCGCGTTTCAGCCGGAAGTTGAGATAGGGACCCGCGGGCACGGCCTCGCTGACAACACCGCCGAAATCTACTTTCTGCGCGACTTCCGCGGCAAACTTCGGCGGGGGAATTCGCAACTTTTTCGCCGCGAGAAAGGTCTTAAGTGCGATGTCGCCGACCTCGAGCTTGGGCGATGGGCCGAATTCGAGATCCGCCGCAGCAAGTTCGGGATACGCCGCGAGAATGGGGTCGGCGAGCGGCTGAAACGGATTCATACGCAGATATCCGGTGCGGGTCTGCTGCGCGTCAATGCCCGTCCGGCTGCGCCGGCGCGCCGCCCTCCAGCACGCGTTGCTTGAGTTCGCGGTCGTATTGCTCGGCAGTGGAAAAGTGTCGATCAAGCACCTGGACGATGTGCAACCCGTTGCTCGAGAGTATGACTTCGCTCAACTGCCCGATCGGCGCCGTCCAGATGTACTGATCGACGTTGTCGTTCAAGTCCTCACGGCGCACCCAGCCGAGGTCACCCCCGCGCTTCGCAGAATATTCATCATCGGAAAACTCCGTCGCGAGTTTGGCGAAATTCTCGCCGTTCACGAGACGTTCGCGAATCCGGATGATCTCCTCCGCGGCCGCTCGCGCATCCTCGGCCGATTCGGATGCGGGCCTGACCAAAATGTGCCTGACGCGGGCCTCGGTCACGTTCGCGCTGCGGCCGCGCGGGATGAACATCGCGGCGGCGCCGGCGACGACGAGCAGGACGATGCCGATCCAGACGATGCGCGTCCAGTCGCGCGCGGGCTTTACGTTTTGTTCGTCAGATTCCCAGGGCATCGAACATACCTCCGTACAGATTGACATAAAACCGGATGATGATGGCGCCGACAATGCCGAAGACACCCACCATCAACAACGTCGTGAAAGTGGTCATCGCGATCTTCACCGCGTGGTTGGCTTCTTTGAGATGGTAGTCCGCGCACTTCTTCAAATGAAAGTCCATCTTTCCCGATTCCTCGGCGACCGCGAGCATCTCCCGGGCCATGGGCGTGAGGAAGCGCGACGCGCGGAACGATTCCGTCAAGGTCTGGCCGTCTTTAACCCGGGGAAGCGCGCGCAACAGGTCATTCTCGATGTAGGGGTTGCCTGTGACACCCGCGGCGCCCTGGATGCAGCGCAGGACGTTGAGGCCGCTGCTGAGCAGCAGCGCGAAACTTCGGAAGAAACGGGCCATGGCGAAGTTCCGCGTAACCTTGGACAACGGCCAGATGAACGTCGTGACGAGGCCCGTAATCCATCGAAGCGCCCCCGCGCGGGAAAGCAGGACGAACACGACAGCGATCACGGCGAACGCGATCATCGCGCGGACCTGAAACGCGGCCCACTCGCCGAAGTAGTCGCTCACGCCGCTCACGCCGCCCTTGGAAGGGTCGTTGAACGAAGCCACCGCGCGCTGGCCCATGCCGAGTGCGAAAGTGCCCAGAAACCAGGCGACCGTGAGCAACAACAGCGGATACGCCGCGGCGGCGGCCACGCTGCGCTGGATCGTCAGCCGGTCCTCGAAATACTGCGCGAGATCATTGAGCATGACGTCGAGATGGCCGCCGGCCTCACCACTGGCCAGCAGTTGCACGAAGAACGACGGCAGGGTCTTCGAGTGGCGCTTAACGGCCTCGGCGAGTGTCGCACCGCGCTGGATGTCTTCGGCGATGGCGCGCGACACGCGGCGCACGCGCGGGTCCTTCGTCTCGCGCGCCACGAACTGGAACGACTTGAGGACGGGGATCCCCGCCTCGTACGACGTCGCCAACTGGCGACAAACGGGCACCATCGCTTTCGTGTCGATTTGTGAGGAAAGGAGTCCCATCGGCGGCGCCCGTGCGTGCTATAGTGAGGAGCGACAGTGTAGCAAACGGAGCCTGCGCCGGGCCACTCTGGCGCGTCGTAACCCGCCGTCAATTCGAAACTTACAAACCTCAGCCGACGCCCCGCATGAGCGCGACCGAACCCCATTACGCCGGCATCCGCGGTGAGGCATTGCCCGACGTGCCGCGGCGGCCCATCCATGTCGTGCTCGACAACCTGCGCAGCGCGTTCAATGTCGGGTCCATCTTTCGCACGGCCGACGCCGGCGCCGTCTCGCACATCCACCTGTGCGGCATGAGCGCGCACCCACCGCACCGAAAACTGGAGAAAACCGCACTGGGCGCGTTCGACTATGTGCCGTGGACCTATCACGAGCGCACGGCGGACGCGCTTGAATCGCTCTCAGCGCGCGGCATCGCGTGCGTCGCGATCGAGGTGACCGACGGCGCGATACCCATGGACGAATTCGCGTGGCCGTCGCCCGTCGCGATTGTGTTCGGGAATGAAGTGACCGGTATCAACGAGCACACGCTTGCCAAGTGCGACGCGATCGTGCGTATCCCCATGCACGGTTTCAAGAACACGATGAATGTCGCGACGGCCTTCGGCGTAATCATGTATCACGTGATCGGCGCGTGGTCACGGTAGAAGCGCTGGGGTCGCCGCTTCTACTTTCTCGCATCGTGCGCGGCGATCGCCTCGACGAGATCGGGTACGCGGTGCGTCTGGGGCACGATCGTCGCGGGCAGGCCCGCTTCCGCCGCCGCGCGCGCGGCGATGGGGCCGATGGCGGCGATCGCGGCGCGGCCCGCGAGTGCCGCCGTGCGGTCGCGGCCGAGGATGGCGGCGAAGTTTCGCGCCGCGGACGCGCTGTTGAAAATCACATATTCGGGTGCGAACAGCTCCAGTTTATCCACGAGTTGCCGCGAGTCCTCCGGAATCGTGGCGCGGTACGCGTCAAGCGCATCGACCTCCGCTCCGCGCCCTCGCAATTCGTCCAGCAGTGCGATGCGGCCGATTTCCGCACGCGGAATCAACACATTCGCACCGCGCAAGGCTCCACCGATCCGCTCCATCTCGCGGACGACGTAATCGCTCTCGTAGCGCGCGGGCGCGAAGTCTGGGGCCAACGCGCGTTCGCGCAACGCCTCCGCGGCACGCGCGCTAATCGCGCACAGGCGCACGCCGTGCAGTGCGCGCGCGTCCTGTCCGGATACCCGCATGCGCTCGAACAGCGTCTCGACGCCGTTGACGCTGGTGAGCACGATCCACCTGTAGCGTGAGACATCCAGGGGGCCGGACGTCTGCGATTGCGGCGGGCGCGCGAAATCGACCGTGGGGAACTCGAAGACGTCGGCGCCGCGCTCCTGCAGGAGCCGGATCAGCTCTCCCGCGCGCGCCTTCGCGCGCGTCACCACGACGCGCCGGCCGAACAACGGGCGGTCTTCGAACCACTGCAGGCGCTCGCGCAGCCGCGCGACTTCGCCCACCACGACGAGCGCGGGTGCTTCGATCTTGGCGCCGGCGGCCCGGGTGGCGAGCGTATCGAGGCGGGCCGCGATGACGCGTTGGCGCGGATAGGTCCCCCATTCGATGACGGCGGCGGGCGTGTCCGGCGCGCGGCCGGCCGCCATGAGCGCCTGCATATTTTCCGCGAGGCGGCCCGCGCCCATATAAAACACGATCGTACCGTCCAGATGAAGGCGCGTGAGATCAAGCGCCGTGTCCGACTCGCCGGGCACCGCGTGACCCGTGAGAAACGTCACGCTCGAGGCCAGTCCACGGTGCGTGATGGGGATGCCGGCGCAGGCCGTCGCGCCAACGCCGGCAGTAACGCCGGGCACGACCTCGAACGGAACGCCCGCCTCGCGCAGCGCGAGCGCCTCCTCGCCGCCGCGGCCGAACACGAACGGATCGCCGCCTTTGAGCCGCACAACGCAAGCGACGCGGCCCGCAAGATCGATCAGCAGCCGATTGATGTCGTCCTGCGTGAGCGGATGTGCGTCGGCGCGCTTGCCCGCGAAGATGCGCTCGGCGCGCTGTGCGATGGCAGCAATGCGCTCGTCCACCAGATGGTCGTACACAACCGCGTCGGCGCGCTCGAGCACTTCGCGGCCGCGGATGGTCAGCAGGCCGGGATCGCCCGGGCCCGCGCCGACGAGATAGACCTTGCCCAGTTGGTCAGCCACGAAAAATTTCCCCGCGGTCAGCCCGCCGCGTGGCGGTCGATCTCGTGTTTTTTGAGCCGGTATTGCAAGGTCTTGTAAGAGAGGCCGAGCAATTCCGCCGCGTCCTTGATGCGCCCGCCGGATCGTTGCAGCGCCTGGCGAATGAGTTCCTGCTCGAGGTCCTCGAGCACGAGGCCGCCCGACGGCAGCGCGAACCCGTCCGCCGCGGGCCCCGCGTCACGCAGTTTCTCCGGCAGATGCTCCAGCGTGATCGTGGGCGCGTCGGTCAGGATGAAGAGCTGTTCGAGCGTGTTCTCGAGTTCGCGCACGTTGCCGGGCCAGCGGTACCGCCGCATGCGCTCGAACGCGTCCGCGCTGATCTCGGGCCCGGGTTTGCCGATGCGCCTCAGAATCTTCTCGCGAAAATGAACGACCAGCACCGGCAAGTCGTCGATCCGGTCGCGGAGCGGCGGCAGCTTTACGTTCAACACATCGAGCCGGTAAAACAGGTCCTCGCGGAACGCGCCCTGCGACACGCGCTCGCGCAGGTCGCGGTTTGTCGCGGCGATCACGCGCACGTCGACCGGGCGCGATTTACTCGCGCCAACGCGCTCGACGACGCCGTCCTGTAACACGCGCAGCAGCTTCGCCTGGCTCGCGAGTTCCATGTCGCCGATTTCGTCGAGAAAGATCGAGCCGCCGTGGGCAATTTCGAATTTGCCCTCCCGGCTGCGCTCGGCGCCGGTGAACGCGCCTTTCTCGTGGCCGAAAAGTTCGCTCTCGACCAGGGTCTCCGGTATTGCGGCGCAGTTCACGACGATGAACGGTTTCGACTTGCGCGGGCCGTTGAAATGGATGTGCCGAGCGACGAGTTCCTTGCCGGTGCCGGACTCACCCTGGATGAGGACGGTCGTCTGTAGCGGGACTGCGCGGCGTACGATGTCGAAAACGGCGCGCATTGGCGCGCTCTCGCCGATGATGTTGCCCAGCGCAGCGGAGTCGCTGACGAGCTGGCGCAGCTGTTGGTTTTCCTCGCGAAGGCCGCGCTGTTCCAGCACCCGGTCCACGATGATCAACAGTTCGTCCTTGTCGAACGGTTTCTCGAGATAGTCCGCGGCGCCCTCGCGCAGCGCCGTGATCGCCGTCTTCACGGTCGCGTGCGCCGTCATGAGCACGACGTCCAGTTCCGGCCGGCGGCGGCGCGCCTCGCGAAGAAGCTCGAGGCCGTCCATCTCAGGCATGCGGAGGTCTGTCAGCAGCAGGTCGAACGCGTCACCCTCCAGGGCGTCGAGCGCGGCGCGGGCGGACGCGGCGGCGGTCACCTGATGGCCTTCTTTGATCAGGATGTCCGCGATGATGTCGCGCTGGACCTGGTCATCTTCGGCTATGAGTATGCGGTCAGGCATTCGAGCTTTCGGACATTCGCTTCGATCGGGGGCGGTGCTTAGGCCCTGTACATCCTCTCGGACCTACGGAAAGCCCCGCGCGATCTCTCAAGGATACCGTTTACGCGCGGCGCGTATCACGTCCGGCGCGGGTCAGCGGAGCGGACGGAAGAACGCGCGGATGTCCTCGACGAGCAGCTCGGGTTCCTCGAGCGCGGCGAAGTGGCCTCCACGGGGCATCTCCGTCCAATGGGTCACGTTGTAGCCCTCGTCGCACCAGGCGCGCGGCAGGCGCACGAGCTCGGCGGGAAACACGGCGAAACCCGTCGGCGTGTCGATTCGTCCGTCGGCGATGCCCGTGCGCAAGGCCGCGCGGTTCTCGTAATACAGGCGCGTGGACGAGGTGATGTTCGCATTGATCCAGTAGATCATGATGTTCGTGAGCAGTTCGTCTTTCGTGAAGCGCGATTCCACGTCGCCGCGGCAATCGCTCCATGTGCGGAACTTTTCGACGATCCACGCGGCGAGCCCGGCCGGCGAATCGTTCAACGCGTAGCCGAGCGTCTGCGGTTTCGTCCCCTGGATCGCCTGGTAGCCGGTCTCGGCATCGCGAAACCGGCGCGCGTGCTCGAGCCGGCGCTGTTCCTCGGGCGTGAGCGCGGCGGCCTTTGCAGGGTCGGCCGGTTTGCGGCCGAGCGTCATATTGAGATGGATGCCCGCGACGCGCCCGGGCGCGAGCCGCGCGGTCCATGCCGACGCCAACGATCCCCAGTCGCCGCCCTGTGCGCCGTAGCGCGCGTATCCGAGGCGATCCATCAGCTCGATATTCGTCTGTGCAACGCGGCGGATGTCGAAGCCCGGCGTGGCCGGCGTGCCGGAGAATCCGTACCCCGGCATCGACGGGCAGACGACGTGGAAGGCGTCCTCCGGATGGCCGCCGAATTTTTCGGGGTGGGTCAATGGCCGGATGATCTTGTGAAACTCGAAGACGGAACCGGGCCAGCCGTGCGTAATGATCAGCGGGAACGCATCCGGTCGCGGCGAGCGTTGATGGATGAAGTGCACGCGCAGCCCGTCGATCTCCGACGTGAACTGGTCGAAAGAATTGAGCAGCGACTCCTGCGCGCGCCAGTCGAACCGCGTCTGCCAGTAATCGCATAGCGCGCGCAGGCAGCCCATCTCGGTACCGTAGTCCCAGCCCGCGCCGTCTAGCTGATCGGGCCAGCGTGTCCGCGCGAGGCGCTCGCGCAGATCGGCCAGCACGGTGTCGGCAACGTTAATTCGAAACGGTTCCACGCGGCGTCTGCGGCTCCGGTTGCGGCGCGGGCCCCGGCGGGGCGAACGGCAGTGACATCAAGACCTGCGTGCCCTGGTCGATTTCGCTCGTGAGCCGGATGCGCCCGCCGTGTTCCTCGATGATCCCGCGCGTAATGGAAAGTCCCAGTCCGGTGCCCGTAGGTTTCGTCGTGAAATACGGGTCGAATGCGTGCTCGATCGTCTCGGGGGCCATGCCCGGGCCGTCGTCGCGCACCTCGATCTCCGCGCCCTCCGCCCCAACGCGCGAAAACAACCGGACCCGGCCGCCGGGCGGGCAGACCTCGAGCGCGTTCAGCAGGACGTTGAGCACTGCGCGCTTGAGCTTCTTCGCATCGAGCGAGAGTTGCAGATCGCCCGTGCGCAGTTCGCCGGTGACGCGCACGCCGCGCGACTCTGCATCCTTGCGGACGAGGTTCAGACATTCGTCGAGGATCGGATCGAGCCGGTTCATCTCACGGCGGAGCGCTTCCTCCTTCGCCAGTGAAAGGAACCCGGAGACGATGTCTTCGAGCCGGTCCACCTCGCTGCGAATCGTCTGCAGCGCCTTCGCAGGTCCCGGGTCATGTCCATTCTGCTTCAACTCGTCCAGGGCCTGGCTCGAGAGCAGCTTGATGGCGTTGAGCGGATTGCGCACGTCGTGCGCGACGCCGGCGGCGAGGTTGCCAATGGCGGAGAGCCGCTGCGCGCGGCGCAGGTTCGCCTCGACAGTCGCCTTTTCGCGAAGCGAGGCGACCATGCGGTTAAACGTCTCGCCGAGCGTGCGGATTTCGCCCGGCGCAGAACCGACGTAAATGTCTTGCAGGTTGCCCTCGGAGACTTGCGCGCAGGTTTCCGAGAATTCGCGCAGCGGCGCGAGCGATTTGGCGATGAGATAGACCAGCGTCGCCAACGTCATGACGAAAATGCCCGTCAACCCGAGCAGATACCGGTTCTTGAACGCGCGGACGAGCTCGGTCTGCGGGTCCACCTTCTTGAGGTTGAGTGTCAACAGGTAGGACCCGCCCCCCGGCAGGTGAATCGGCCGTGTCGCGCGGAAAAACAGCTCGCCGCCCTCGGAGATTTCCGGCGAAATGTGGCCGGAATCGCTCGCGAGGTTGCCGCGCTCGATGCGAAACGACTCGACCTCGACCGGCACCTCGATGTCGTCGCTGGCGCGTTCGGGATCGAGGTCAGGCCGGGTCTCGAGTTCGACGCGAATGGACTCGGTCGCGCGCTCGGCGACGTCCTGCATGGTGGTCACAACCTGCTTGTAGTAGTGGCCGGTCAGAAAATACACGGCCCCGAACAGGCAGCACAGCAGCACCGCGCACAGCGCGAGAATGCGCACGACAAGCGAATCGCGCCAGCGAACGGGCTGAATGCGTTTCGGAGTTTCGGTCGTCATGACGCTCAACCGAACAAAGCGCCGGTCTCCGGCGCCGGCCGTGGATCGGCCTCGCCGCGCAGGACTTTCATCACCTCTTGCACGTCATCCCACGTGAGGCGCTTGTCCGCCGGGTTGCGGAGCAGGTACGCCGGATGAAACGTGACGCGCAGCGGGATGCCCTCGTAGAAGTGCCATTTGCCGCGCAGCTTGCCGGTCGGCGCGTCGGTCTTCAGCAATGTCTTGGCCGCGTGGCCGCCTAGCGCGACGATGACTTTGGGTTGCACGAGTTGCAGCTGGCGTACGAGGTACGGCTCGCACTGCCGCTTCTCCTCGGGCGTCGGGTCGCGGTTGTCGGGCGGGCGGCACTTGATGACGTTGCAGATATACACGTCCTCGCGCCGCAGCTTCATGCCTTTGACGATGATGTCCGTGAGCAGTTGGCCCGCCTTGCCGACGAACGGAATGCCCTGTTGATCTTCGTAGAACCCCGGCGCCTCGCCGACGAACACGAGGTCCGCGGTGGGGTTACCGTCGGCGAAAACCGTCTGCGTCCGTGTCTGGCACAGCGCGCACTTGACGCAGTTTTGGACCTCGTGACGCAGCGCGGCCATGGCGTCGCCGGAGACGGGCAGGGTTTCTCTCGAAGCGAGTTCCGTGCTTTCTCCGGAATGTCGAGCGGAGGCAGCGGCGGGCGCTGGCCGCAGTGCAGCGCCGTGCGCGGCCCGCTCCGATTCGCCGGATTCGTCTCTCGCGTCCTTGAGAGGAGCGGATCGTGCCGCGAGGCGATCTCCGTCACCCGCGGACCGGCCGTCGCTCCCCTCTTTTCCGGCACCGATCCGTTCGATCAGCGCCGCCGTCTCCGGCGCCAGCGCAACCGTCCCGCGCGCGGGATGCGCCGCGCGGCGTAGGAGTTCCGCGGTCTCGTCGATGATCTCGTTGAGCAGTTGCCGGTTCATGAAACGCCGCCTGCCTCGATGATAACACCGGGCAGCGCTATTTCATCAGCGCCAGGACGGCGTCGAGCTGCGCCGCGATCGCCGCGATGGAATGCTTTTCCTCCGCGGTCCTGCGCGCATTCGCGCCGAGATTGCGCCGCAAGTCCGGGTCAGCCAGCAGACGCAGGATGGAGTGCGCGAACGCTTCGTCGTCGCCATCGGGGACAATGAGCCCGTTGTACTGGTGCGTCAGCGGATGCGCGCTGCTCTCGCAACAGACGATTGCCAATCCGGCTGCCATCGCGTTCAACAGCTTGATCGGATATCCCGACCACGAGATGCGCGGGCAGGCGAAAATGATGTCGCGCTGCAATTGCCGCACAACGTCCGCGAGCGAATGCGTCCGCACGACGCGGGCATGTTCGACGAGGCCGCGGGTCTCCACGATGCGCGGATCGGGCGTGACCACGACGAGTTCCGTGCCCGGCACCTCGGCCAGCACGCGGTCCATCGCGCGATACAACAGACCGAGATTCTGGTACTCGTCGAGGTTGCCGGCGTACACGATCGACGAGTCCGTGCGCGCGGGTTGCGCGGGCACGAACGCGTCCAGGTCGATTCCCGGCGGCACGACGTGCAAGCGCTCCGCGTCGCAGCCGCATTCGACGAGGTACTCCGCGAGCTTTTCGTGCGGCGCGACGATGCGGTCCGCGCGGCGCGGCAGTTTCTGGTCGAGCCATCTGCCCATCGTGGCGGATTGATCGGGGTTCGCCAGGTAATACGGCAACTCGTCGGCCATGCAGTTGTGCGCGTGGTAGAGGATGGGCCGCGCGCGCGCGGCGATCGCGACGAGGAGCGCTTCGTAGTTGTGCGCGTTGACGACGTCGATGGCATGGTCGCGCACGACGCGGCGCAGCGTCCGCGCGAGCAACAGATCCTGCGCGGGCTTCGCCCAGGACGGACCCGCGGCGGTCTTGCGCGCGCCGGGCGGGTTCGCCGCGCGATGGTGCGGCAGGCCGGATGTGTCCTCGCCGAGGCCATAGCCATACGTGACGAGCCGCGGCGCGTGGCCCGCCTGCTGGAACGCGAGCGCCGTGTTGCGCAGGTAAATCTGCGATCCCTGCGGCACGGGATACGGGCAGGCGCCGACGACCGCGATGTTCAGCGGGTCACTCAAAGTAGCCCAGGTCGCGAAGGCGCGATTCGATGGCGGCGGTTTCTTCGCGTGTATACGGAGCGGCGGCGCGGGGCGCTTCCCCAAACTGGACCGGCGGCAGCGCGGGGGACTCGCCGGCCCGCGCATTTCCCAGCAGCGACCTTCCCTCCATCGGCGGACCCTCGACACCCAGCGCGGCGTACACCGTCGGCGCGACGTCGAGCAGCGACGCCCGGGGCGCCGCGACCGGCTCGGACAACATGAACACGCCGACGGGCCGGTGGTTGCCCGTCATGCCGCGCTCTTTGCCGCCCAGATGTTCCTCGGGCCGCAACCGGCGGAAGGCGGGTCCGCCGCGCGCGCGCAGGCAGGAGTGGCTGTAGCCGTCCTCGAGCGCGAGCGACAGGACGATGTCCGGCGCACGGTCAACGTGCGGGCCGCTATAAATCTCCTCGCGGCGCCAGGCCTTCGCGACCGCGTCCCACGACTCGAGCTCGGCGCAGAGGTCGCGCGCGTAACTGTCGAGATCGCGCGGAGCGACCTGGCCGTCCGGTTCTCGGCCGCGCAGGTTGATGCGCACGGAGGGGAAATAGTTCAGTTCCTCGGACCACGCGGTGGTTTGGCGCCAGTCGATGCCCGCGAAGCGCGAGGCGCTTTCCGCGCGCGACGCGAGTCCCTGAAAGCGTCGAAACAGTGCGCCGCGCCATGGAGGGGGTGTCAGCGCCATCGCGGCGCGCTTGAGCTGGCCTCCGCGTTCCAGCGCGAACGCGAGGTGGCCCCGCGCGGCGAGCCAGTTGTTCAAGTGAACGACGCCGGTGCCCGAGCCGCCGAAGCCGTGATCGGACACGATGCCAACCGTAACGCCGTCGCCCGCCGCGGCAATGAGTTTTCCGACGGCTTCGTCGAGGCGAATGTATACGTCGCGAATGGCGTGCTCGAAACCCTCCCGGTGGCGCGGCGAATCCGGGTCGTGAAACAGCCAGAAATGGTGCGCAACCGTGTCGCTCTCGCCGAACACGGCCATAAAAAAGTCCCACGGCTCGCGCTCGAGCATGCGCAGCGCGATGCGTTCCTTGTCCGCAATGCCGCGTATCAGTTTGTCGAACGCCGCAGCGTGCCAGCCCGGGCCGATGTGCGACTCCTGGAAGTCCGCGAAGCGCCACGCTTTCACGTCGTCCCAGGCCGATTCGGGGTAAACGAACGAGCGGTCGACCGCCGTGCACACCGGCGAATCGAAGCCGGAAACGAGCACGCCGTTCACGGGTTCCGGCGGATACGTCGCCGGAACGCCGAGCACGCAGACGCGTCTGCCGGCGTCGGACAGCACGTTCCAGATTGCCGGCGCCGCGCGCCAGCCGGCGTTGACGAAGTCGATCGCGTAGGCGCCGGGCGTCACACACGTGAAATCGAGGATGCCGTGCCGGCCGGGGTTGACGCCCGTGACGCACGTCGTCCACGCGGGAAACGTCGCGCACGGCGTCGTGCTGCGGCAGGGCATGAGCGCGCCGCGCTCCGCCAGCGCCGACAAATTCGGCAGGCGCTCCTCCGCCATCCACCGTTCCACCAGCGACGGCTCCGCACCATCGAGCCCTATCAACAGGAAGCGGCGCACGGGGGTCAGGCTCAATCGTCGTGTTCGCTCGCGGGGATAACGCGGTAGACGCGTTCGAGCGGTGGCGGCGGGTCGCCCTGGTAGCGCCTCTGCAGTTCGGAGAAAATCTCCATCCGTTCCTCGGGCGTCAGCGACCGCCAGAACTCCCTCTCGGCGGCCTCCGCCTCCGCAAAACTACCGAATTTACGGACGATTTTCTCCACCGGGGCAGTCTAGCATAGGATGGTTCCCATCGGCAGTTATCGGGTCGTCTGACGATGAAAACACCGATTCAAACTTGGACAGCGATGGACCGTCGCCAGTTTCTCCAATGGTCCGCCACCGCCATCGCCGCGATGCACGCGCCGTTGCTGCGCGCCGAAACTTTCGCCGCGGACTCGGCGAAGGTCGAGATCCGGCATACGCGGCTACGCGCGAACAACCTCGCCGAGCAGGCGGGGTATTACCGCGATGTGCTGAGGTTGCCGGTAGAGGCGTCGGCGGACGCGGTGCGCGTCACGGCCGGCACGTCGGTCATCGAGTTCGTGCCGGGGACGCCGGGCGAGCGGCCGTTCTACCACTTCGCGTTCACCATTCCGGAAAACCAGCTCGAGGCGGCGATGGCGTGGCTCGAGCCGCGCTGTCCCATCCTCAATATCCGCGACACGCCGGAGAAAATCATCCGCTTCAAGAGCTGGAACGCGGAATCGTTCTACTTCAACGACCCGGCCGGGAACATCCTGGAATTCATCGTGCACCACGACCTCGCCAACGGCGTCAGCGAACCCTTCAGCGAGCGACACATCCTCTGGCAGAGCGAGATCGGCCTCGTCGTGCCGGACGTGGCCACCGCGGAGAAGACCATCGAAGACGCGCTCGGCCTGCGCTACTTCGTCGATCATTCCCCCGTGTTCTCCCCCATCGGCGACCGCCGCGGCCTGCTCATCGTCGTCAAGCACGACCGCGTCTGGCTGCCGTCTCTCGACGTGCACGCCGCCGTGTTCCCGACGGACGTCGAACTCGCGGGGACCGGGCCGGGCTCGCTCGACTTCGGCGGGCAGCCCTACTCGATTCGCTGCACGTAACTTCGAGCGGCGCGCCTTTACTCGCTATACTCCCCGCGTATGGCGCAACGCGAGTGGGCAAAGCTCGAAGACATCTCGGAGTCCGACCTGACGCCGATGCTGCGGCAGTATGTCGCCGCGAAGGCGGAAGCGCGGGACGCGATCCTCTTTTTCCGCATGGGGGACTTCTTCGAGCTGTTTTTCGAGGACGCGATCGAGGCGGCGTCGCTGCTGGACTTAGCGCTGACCTCGCGCGACGCGGCGGACAAGACCGAGCGCATCCCCATGGCGGGCGTGCCCGTGCGCGCGCTGGACGGCTATCTCGCGCGGCTGATCAAGGCCGGGCGCACGGTCTGCATCTGCGACCAGGTCGAGGATCCGAAGGACGCCAAGGGCATCGTTCGCCGCGAGGTCGTGCGCACGGTCACGCCGGGCACAGTCATGGAGCCCGAACTCCTGGACGATCGCGCGAACAATTATCTCGCCGCGCTGACGTTCGAGAAGGGCACGGGCGGCCTCGCGCTGCTCGATGTGACCACGGGCGATTTCATGGCCGCGCCGGTAGACTCGGAGCAAGTCCTCGCGGACGAACTCACGCGCACGCGCCCGGCCGAGGTGCTCGTGCCGGACACGCTCGACGCAGCGCTGTTGCAGCGCCTGAAATCGCGGTTCACCGCGTCAGCGTTCCGGACGCGGCCTGAGCACGACTTCGACGCGCCGCACGCGCGCACACAGCTCGAGCGGCAGTTCGACCTCGCGACGCTCAAGGGCGTCGGGCTGGACGACGCGCCGGCCGCGCTCGCGTGCGCGGGCGCCGCGCTGGCCTACGTGCAGGAGACGCAGCGCGGGCAGACGCCGCACCTGCGCCTGCCGCGGCGCTACAACCCGTCCGGCTACGTCGTTCTCGACGCAAGCACGCAGCGCAACCTCGAACTGGTCGAGTCGCTCGCGGACCGGCGGCGCGACGGCACATTACTCGCCGTGCTGGACCGCACGCAGACGCACATGGGCGGGCGGAAGTTGCGCGAATGGATTCTGCACCCGCTGCTGGACGTGGCGACGATCCGCGCGCGGCTGGACTCGGTCGAGGAACTGTTCAACGACGCGGAACTGCGGCTGCGGTTGCGCGACACGTTGCGCGACATCCACGACCTGGAACGGCTGCTGGGCCGGATCACGGCGAAGACGGGCAACGCGCGCGATGTGCGCGCGCTCGGCCAGTCTCTCGAACAAATGCCGCGCGTGCTCTCGACGATCCGCGGCTGCGGGAGCGACTTACTCGCGCGATTGCGGGACGGGCTCGATCCGCTGGAGGACGTCGCCGGGTGGATCGCGTCCGCCATCGTGGACGAGCCGCCGCTCGCACTCACCGAAGGCCGCATCATCCGCGAGGGACACGACGCGGAACTCGACCGCATCCGCGAACTGGTGACGGGAGGACGCGACTGGATCGCGAAACTGCAGCGGGACGAATGCGAGAAGACGGGCATCCCCAAGATCAAGATCGGCTACAACAAGATCTTCGGATATTACCTCGAAGTCACGAAATCGAACGTGCACCTGGTCCCGCCGCATTACGAGCGCAAGCAGACGCTGGTGAACGCCGAGCGCTACATTACGCCCGAGCTAAAACAGCGCGAGGAGGAGATCGTCTCCGCGCAGGAGCGGATGGAGAAGGTCGAATACGATCTGTTCGCGGCGTTGCGCGACCGCGTCGCCGCCGAGGCCGCGCGCATTCATGAGACGGCCGCGCGGGTCGCGGAACTTGACGTGCTGCTCTCGCTCGCGGATGTCGCCGTGACCAAGAGCTACTGCAAACCGCGCGTGGACGAGTCGGGCGTCATCCGGATCAAGGACGGCCGGCACCCGGTCGTCGAGGATCTGATGCGCGCGGGCGACTTCGTGCCGAACGACCTCGTGCTCGACCCCGCGCGCGCCTCAATGCTCATCGTCACCGGGCCGAACATGGCCGGCAAGTCCACCTACCTGCGCCAGGCCGCGCTCATCGCGCTCATGGCGCAAATCGGCAGCTTCGTTCCCGCGCTCGAGGCGCAGATCGGCGCGGTCGACCGCATCTTCACCCGCGTCGGC
>CAYPNI010000091.1:0-16295 GCA_964411925.1 uncultured Nitrospirales bacterium | reverse complement strand
GATGGCCAAGCACAACGGCGCGCGGCTCGTCATCATCAATCGCGACGAGACGCCGTTGGACGAACTCGCAGACCTGGTCGTGAATGCGGAGATCGGGCGGACGCTGGGTGAGGCGGTGGGAGTGGAGTAGAGCTCAACGGCCTATTGAGCTGATATACCTTCTAGGAACTCTATTACGTCGGCGTGTCCGCGCGCTCTCGCCCTGTCAATGGCCGCGTTGCCGTCTTTCGCACGAATTCTCACATCCGCGCCGGCTTCTGACAGTGCCTTGACGGCTTCGAGGTGCCCCAAGCCTGCCGCAAGGAAGAGCGCCGTCATATCACTGTCGGTCTGCGCATTGACGTCGGCGCCATGTGCCAGCAGATATTGAATAGCTCCGACGTGTCCGTTCATCGCGGCATCGTGCAGAGGCCGACTCCCTTGGTTTGCAGGCTCATCTATGCTAATTCCTTCTTCCGCCAGTAGCGATAGTGCCTCAATGCTTCCGCCCGCTGCCGCCGCGTTCGCTGGAGGTTCGCCGTCCGGGCCGTATACGCGCGGATCTGCACTAGCGGCAAGTAGACGCTCCATCGATCCAATTTGGCCGGCGTTCGCTGCCACGGTAAGGGGAGTTCTTCCAAAGTCGTCGAACGCGTCGATGTCCGCCCCGGCATCAATCAACGACTCCACGATTTCCGTATGCCCTGTGGAAGCAGCGACGTGCAACGGAGTCAAACCTCCGGTGGCTCTGGCCATTGTATTCGCGTGGTATCGAAGAAGCAGTTCAACCATTTCTGTCTGACCCCTGCTTGCCGCGCTCCACAGCCCGGTAATTGCCCCCGTCTTCCTATTCAATTCCGGATAGCGGCTAGCGAGGAATTCTTCGACCGTGGTAATGCCTTCATGTTTCTGAATCCATGCTAGCGCCTGCGGATCTCCCTGTTTGGCTGCGTCGACAATGCGGTCAACAAAGTTTTCGTCACTCATCGGCTCTTCGAGAGTTGCACCCGCTTCAATCAATCTCTGTGTGATGTCGAGGTTGTTCAACAAGATCGCTTGAAGCAGCGGTGTTGCGCCCCATTCCGCTTCCCGTACGTTAATGTCGGTGCCGTCTCGAATCATCTGATCCACGGCGTCCCAATCACCCGCGCGCATCGCCTCGTTCATGTGTGCATAAGTAGCGTGCGGGCTGGGTTCGCCGCAGCTGGGAAACGCGGAAGCAAGCGCCGCAAGTGCAAAGAGTCTTGTTAATCGAGTTCTCATGGTCGTAAGCATTCTACACCCTGTCGCTGCGTGTCTCGTCGGAGCGGCGCGGAATCGTTAGAGACAAAATTGAATCCTTGAACATCGATGCCGAAGCGATTAGAGTTTTGCTTATGACGCGGCCGATAGTTCCATTCGCGACTAATGTCCCGAGGCTTCTATCGCTGAATCGCCGCGATTTCCTGAGGACCTCCGGCGCGGCGCTGGCGGGGGCCGCGCTGTTGCCGGCGTGTGCGACAACGCCGGAAAGCCCCGCGTCGCATCCCACGGCCGACCCGAACGAGCGCGACCTGATTCTGTATGCGCTGGACGAGGTGATGGCGGCGGGCGCGGACTATGCCGACGTGCACATCACGCGGAACTGGTCGCAGGGCGTGGGCGTGCGCGAGGAGAAGCTGGTCGAGGCGAGCCGATCGGAGTCGTACGGCATCGGCGTGCGCGCGCTGGTCGGCGGGTCGTGGGGATTTTCGGCCACGCGGAACATGGCGCGCGCGGAGATCGCGCAGATCGCGCGCGAGGCGGCCGAGATCGCCAGCGCGAACAACAGCGTCGTGCCGAGTACGGTTGAACTCGCGCCGGTGAAGGCTTACCCGCACGCGCACTGGGAGACGCCGCACGAGATCGATCCGGAGACGATCCCGATCGAGGAGAAAGCCGAGCTGCTGTTCGCGGCGAGCCGCGCGGCGCTGGGCGTCAAGGGCGTCAAGTTCGTCTTCGGGCGGATTCAGTCCGTCAAGGAGAACCGGCTCACGGCGACATCCGACGGATCGCTGATCGATCAGCGCCTCGTGCGGATGAGCCCGATGCTGGACATCACGGCGATCTCCCAGGACGGCTCGGACTTTCAGTCCCGCGGCGCTGTCGTCGAGCCCGCGGGGCTGGGCTGGGAATACGTGGTCGATTGCGACCTCGCGCGCAACGCGCCTCGCTGGGCCGAGGAGGCCGTCGCGAAACTCAGCGCGAAGGCCGTCGAGCCGGGCGTGTGGGATCTCGTCGTGCACCCGAGCAACCTCTGGCTGACCATCCACGAGAGCATCGGCCACCCGACCGAACTCGACCGCGCGTACGGATACGAAGCGAACTACGCGGGCACGTCGTTTATCTCGCCGCCGGAGAAGATGATCAATCAGCTGCGGCTCGGGCCGGAGTTCATGAATTTCATCGGCGACAGGAGGCAGTACGGCGGCTGCGCGACGATTGGCTGGGACGACGAGGGCGTGCCGGCGGACGAGTGGCACCTCATCAAGAACGGCATGATGGTCGATTACCAGACCACGCGCGAGCAGGCGGCGTGGATTTCGAAGCTGACCGGCGTCGAGCGCAGTCACGGCTGTTCCTACGGCATGGACTGGAAGAGCATGCCGTTCCAGCGCATGCCGAACGTGAGCCTGCTGCCCAACCCGAAGGACCTGAGCGAGGACGACGTCATCGCGGCGTGCGATCGCGGGGTGTACGTCGAGGGCCGCGGGTCGTATTCGATCGACCAGCAGCGCTACAACCTGCAATTCGGCGGGCAGGTGTTCTGGGAGATCCGGAACGGCAAAAAAGTACGGCCGCTGCGCGACGTGGCGTACCAGGGCCGCACGCCGGAGTTCTGGAACTCGCTCGCGCTGATCGGCGGTAAGCAGACGTATTTCCTCGGCGCGTCTTCGAGCGACGCCAAGGGCCAGCCGATCCAGTTGAACGCTGTCTCGCACGGGTGTCCCATCGCGCTGTTCCGCAGCGTGAATATTATTAATACGGCGTGATGCGGAGTCGATCGGTGGAAGAGATTGCTTCGTCGCATACGCCGCTCCTCGCAATGACAGGAGGGGCAGTGCTTTTCGAAATGGCGGGCGAGGAGCGCGTCGCGAAGACGCGCAGGGCGCACCTCGACACGAATCGGGACGCAAGCGCTATCAGGAACTCCTATTTGTCATCCCCGCGAAGGCGGGGATCTCTTCGGCCGGGAGCGTTGATCTCGTGTAGAGATTCCCGCCTTCGCGGGAATGACAGAAATGGATGCCGGAGTGAAGAGTGGGTTGGGTCGCTGCTGGAAGAGATTGCTTCGTCGCTAACCCCGCTCCTCGCAATGACAGGGTTGTGTAATGGCTGATCGCAAAGGACTCTCGCGCGAGGATGCGAAGGCGTTGTGCGACCGCGTGCTGTCGTTGTCGCAGGCGGATGAGGCGCGGGTGAGTGTCGATTCGGGCTGGCGCGGGTATACGCGGGTCGCGACGAACAAGATCTCGAGCGCCGGCGGCTCCGAGGACGTGACCGTGTCGATCACGAGCGTGTTCGGCAAGCGGCAGGCGTCTGTATCCACAACGGAGATCGAGGCCGCGTCGCTGGAGAACACCGTGCGCGAGTCGGAGCGGTTGGCGCGGCTCGCGCCGGAGTCGCCCGAACGCATGCCGGAACTCGGCCCGCAGGAATACGTCGCGGTGGACGCGTACTACGACTCGACCGGCGCGCTGACGACGGCCGCGCGTGCGGAAGCCGCCGCGCAGGGCATCCGCCGTGCCAAGGACGCCGGATTGTTCGTCGCGGCGGGGTACATGGACGTCGTGGCGGGTTCGCAGGCCGTCGCAACGTCGAAAGGGCTGTTCGGCTTTCATCAACAGACGAGCGTGGCCTCGACGCTGACCGTGCGTACGCCCGACGATCAGGCGTCCGGCTGGGCGGGCGACGAGGCAAACGATTGGACGCAGATTGAGAGCGAGCGGATCGCGCGCGTCGCGTCCGAGAAAGCGGCCGCGTGGCGCGGCGCGACCGAACTCGGGCCGGGCGCGTACACGTGCATCCTCGAACCAACGGCGGTCGGCATGTTGATGATGCGGCTCGCCTACGACCTGAACGCACGGCCGGCCGATGAGGGCCGGTCGTATTTCTCGAAACCCGGCGGCGGAAACCGCATCGGCGAGACGCTGTTCGATTCGCGCGTGACGATCGTGAGCGACCCCGCGCGCGCGGACGCGGAGACCGCGCCGTTCGATGGCGGCGGCGAACCCGTCGCGCGAACGGTGTGGGTCGAGAACGGCGCGCTGAAGAACCTAGCGTACGGCCGGTTCTGGGCGGACAAGCAGGGCCGTGCGCCGCTGCCCGATCCGCAGAACCTCATCATGGAAGGCGGGGGAGACTCCGTCGAGTCCATGATTGCGTCAACGGAACGCGGCGTGCTGATCACGCGGTTCTGGTACATCCGCGGGCTCAATCCGCGCACGATTTCCTACACCGGCCTCACGCGCGACGGCACGTACCTAATCGAAAACGGAAAAATCTCGCGCCCGGTGAAGAATTTCAGGTTTAACCAGTCGCTTGCCGACATGCTCAAGAACGTCGAGATGATCGGCCCCACCACGCGCGTCGCCGCGTCCGAAAACAGTTCGGTCGATATGCCCATCGTCGTGCCCGCGCTCAAGGTCCGCGAGTTCAATCTCGCCAGCGTCAGCGACGCCATCTGAAGGTCCAGTTCAAAATCCGGCCACGAAAGGACACGAAATTCTCCACGAAATTCGCACGAAGGAAGTTCCAGGTGATTCGTTCTTTTCGTGTTGCATTCGTTCGAATTTCGTGTGATTTCGTGGCGAATCTACGCATTTCGTCCGTGAATTTTCCCGTTTCCGGCGGGTAATGTTCTGCGCTAGACTAGCGCCGCCACAGGGGGCGAGGGACTTCACATGATTCTGGTCAACACCGAAACGATTCCCGGGATGCGCCTGGTCGCGCTCAAGGGCCTCGTGCAGGGAAACACCGTGCGCGCCAAGCACATCGGGCGCGACATCATGGCCGGGTTCAAGAACATCGTCGGCGGCGAGCTCAAGGGATACACCGAGCTGCTGACCGAATCGCGCGGCCAGGCACTCGACCGGATGATCTCGCAGGCGGAGGCGCTCGGCGCGAACGCCGTGCTCAATGTGCGGTTCAGCACGAGTTCGGTGACGCAGGGCGCGGCGGAGTTGTACTGCTACGGCACGGCGGTCGTCGTGGAGCCGATGGCGTGACCCCGCTGTTTTATCTGATCGGTTTCATCGTACCCTTCGGGCTGCTGGTGGTCGGGCTCCTGGCGGGTCGGCTGATCGAGCGCGCGCACCTGCGCGACCTCGATACCCGGGAAGAAG
Source organism: uncultured Nitrospirales bacterium (assembly GCA_964411925.1). Classification (GTDB taxonomy): domain Bacteria; phylum Hydrogenedentota; class Hydrogenedentia; order Hydrogenedentales; genus VFKU01. Next base: position 10,953 of record CAYPNI010000091.1, on the reverse strand, counting down.
CCCTCGGGCAGAAGATCGGGATCAGCAATCTCGATCCCGCGGTGTCCGGGCAGGCCGTGCAGGTCATCGGGTACGTGGACGGCCAGGCCGTCATTGCGGCGGACCGGTTCAAGATATTCGTCAGCGGGTTTCGGAAGATATTCGGCGGCGAGATCCGTTCGCTCGTGACCGTGATGTCGCGCGCGCGGCGCGAGGCAGTGCTGCGGATGCTCGAAGAGGCGCAGCGCCTCGGCGCGGACCAGGTGTGGAACATGCGCATCGAAACCTCGTCGATCAGCCGCCCCGAGGGCGCCGGCCAGCAACAGGGCGTCAAGGCCGAGGTTCACGCATACGGCACGGCGGTGCGCCTGCGGGGCCGGTAGGTGGGCGCGCCGGGCGGCCCGCCCACGCTGGACGCCATTCGCGCGGCGGCGGCGCGCATCGCGGGCCAGGTCCATCGCACGCCCGTACTCACGTCGCGGACGCTCGACGCGATGTCCGGCGCGACGCTGTTCTTCAAGTGTGAGAATTTCCAGCGCGTCGGCGCGTTCAAATTTCGCGGTGCGAGCAACGCCGTGTTGTCGTTGTCCGGGAGCGAGGCCGCGCGCGGCGTGGCGACCCATTCGAGCGGCAACCACGCGCAGGCGCTCGCGCTGGCGGCGCAGTTGCGCGGGATTCCGGCGCACATCGTGATGCCGCGTACCGTGTCGGAGGTGAAACGCGCGGCGGTCGAAGGATACGGCGCGCGCATCACGCTCTGCGAGCCGACGATGGCGTCGCGCGAAGAGACGGCGGCCCGGATCGTCGCCGAGACCGGCGCGACGCTGGTGCATCCTTACAACGACTGGCGCGTGATTGCGGGGCAGGGGACGACGGGCCTCGAGTTGATGGAGCAGGCGCCGGGCCTCGACTTCGTCGTTGCCCCGGTGGGGGGCGGCGGGCTGATTAGCGGCGTGGCGATTGCCGCGCGCGGGATATCGCCGCGCACGCGGGTGTACGGCGCGGAACCCGAAATGGCGGACGACGCCGCGCGCTCGATTCGCGAGGGCCGAATCGTGCCGTCGGAAAATCCGAAGACGGTCGCGGACGGCCTCTTAACGTCGCTGGGCGACAAGACGTTTCCCATCATTCGAGAATACGTGACCGGAATACTGACCGTCCCGGAACGCGCGATCGTTGACGCGATGCGACTTGCCTGGGAGCGCATGAAAATCGTCGTCGAAGCTTCCGCGGCAGTCGCGCTTGCGGCGGTCCTGGCTAACAGTGAAACGTTCGCGGGCAAGCGAGTGGGCGTCGTGTTGTCGGGCGGCAACGTCGATCTGCGAAAGCTGCCGTGGATGTGACGGGCCCGCCAGGCGGGGCAAGGGAACTCGGACGTGCGCGAGTTCGCGACGCGACGGCCCGACGCCGGAATTGTTAGAATCGTATTCGGTTAAAGGGATGACGTTCTGAGATGGCTGCTCTTCAGTGTCGAGTGTGCGGACAGGGCGACGCGATCGCGTTTTGCAGTGAGACCGGCGAACCCATGTGCGCGAACTGCGCCGCGACGTGCCAGGTGTGCAACGCGCCCATCTCAAAGCGCCGCGTCCAGTTGACCTCGACCGGCCGCAAGCTCTGCTCGAAGTGCATGGCGCAGCGTAATGAGCGCCGCAAGGCGAAGAAGGAAGAACTGAAGCGCGCGGCGCGGGGTCCTTCGCCGGCGGATGCCGGCGTGGCCCGGGCCGCCGCGAGTGCGGGTTTCCAGTCCCCCGTGGCGGCGGCGCCGAAGTCCGCCGGCACGAGCTTTCAGGACTTGATGGGCGGAGACGATGCGCCGATGATGCCGCCAGTGCGCGTCGACGACGATCCGCGCGACGCGGGCGAGCCGGCTCGCGAGGTCCACGGGCTTTCGCGCGAATTTGGCGACGACCGCGTGTACGGAGCGGAAGGCCCGCCCAAAGAAGGCGGCGGCCGGTTGCAACTACCGCCGATCGACGATAAACGGCCGATCCTCACCGCGAGCGGGTATCAACCGCCGAGCCGGACTTCCTGGATCGCGGCGTTTGCCCTGTTCGGCGTCGCGGGCGCGATCTTCTGGTCCATCTTCCCCGGCCTGCGAGACATCATGTTCCCGCCCGATCTTGCCACGCCCAAGTTTCTGTCGGATCTGATGCCGATGGCGACGGACACCAACGCGCTGCGGAACACGAGCAACATCAGCCAGTTCGAAATCTTGAAGCAAGGCCCGATTTTCATTACCGCATGGGCGATCGTGCTCGTCTACGTGATCGGTTTCTTTCTGATCATCCTCTCGATCATCCGCTCGCTGATCAGCGGCTATCTCGCGAAGCGGCGCCTCAAACGCGCGGAAGAGTACGCCGAGAAGTACGGGACGGCGTACCCGGACTAGGCCGCGGCGGCTATTCCTCTCCAGGGTGGTACTTCTTCACCGTGTGCTTCTCGACGTCGTCCCAATAGAAGTACGCGTCCTTGAACTTCTGTTCCGAGAGCAGCCTGGCCTGATCGAAGAAGTGGGGCGAATCCGGGTCGCCGCTCTGGCCGAAGTGGAGATACGACTTCGCCTTGACGCGCTTGGTGAATTCGACGATCTGGACGAATGAGTGCCCGACGTACGCGTAGTTGTTCTTTCGTTCGAGCGTGCTCTCCGTGTCGTAGACGGTGAACACGACGCCGAGCGGGCCGCGCACGCCGACCTGCGGCAGGCTGGGCAGATCGTCCGAGAACGGCACGACACCCGGGCTGGACTGGTACGCGTGGCGCTGCAGCCGGTGGATGTCGCCGTAAGGCACCTTCCACGTGCCGAAGAGGCCGATTAGTTTGTCGGCCGCCGCGATGAGCGCTTCGAACCGCGCCGGAATGTCGTTCTGGTATTCCTTCTTGAGCACTTCGACCGGATAGCCGCGGCCGTACAACTTTTCATACCACTCGACGCACAGCGTCGCCTGCGTCGAGTCCATCGTGCTCTTGTAGTCCCAGTCGAGCAGATGGTGCAGATAGGGCGCGGCGCGCTCGGCGAGGTCGGGATTCGTCGTCTGCAGCTCCTTGAACCAGACTTCGTAGCGCGGCAGTTCGGTCATCGGCCAGTAGAGCGTCGTGTCGTAGGCGAGGTCTTCCAGATCGTCGATCGTCAGGTCGTCCGCCTGGCGGAGCAGATAGCGTGAAATTTTCGCGCGGCGCTTGTCGTCGTTCGCGTCCTCCGCCATGTACTTCGGGAAATCGAACATGGAGGGATTGCCGTCGTCGGTCGTCGTGAACGGTGACGAATTGCAATTCTGGACATAACCCGAAATCGGGTTGAGGATCTGCGGCAGTTCCTCGATGGGGTGGATGCCGTCCCACTCGGTGTCCGGGTTCGAGCCGTCCACCGGCTTGGTCCAGTCGAAACTCGGGTCTTTGCGGCCAATCGCGCCGTTGTACAAGTAGAAAATGTTGCCGTCCTGGTCGGCGTATGCCGTATTAAACATCTGGAGGTCGATGGCGCTCGCGGCGGCGTACCACTCGTCGAAACTCTTCGCCTTGGTCTGGCCGTACGATTGGCGCATGCGGCTGCCTTCGAAGAGTTTCGCAATCTTGACCGCGAGATAGTGCGTGTCGTCTTCCTTGGCCATGATCGGGCCGTAGTGCGATTTGCGGAACGTGTAGTCGCGGTCCTCGACGCCCGCGTCGGTCTGGACACGAATCTTGGCTTTCCATTCCTCGGCCTGTTTGTAGCCGTCGCCGTATTTGTACGCCAGCGGGTCGTCCTTCTTGTCAAACGTCAGGCGATAGACGTCGCCGACGTCCGGCTCGTTGACCGTGTACGTCCAGCCGCAAAAGCCGTTGTGGCCCATCGTGGGGAACGGGCCGCCGGGGAACATCGCGCCGGACATGTGCCAGCCTTCGTCGCTCATGATGTGCGCCTCGGTCCACGACCCTGTGCCGAACCACGGCTGGTGCGGGTTTACGAACAGCATCGTCGCGCCGCTCTTCGTCTTGGATCCGGCGATGGCCCACTCGTTCGAGCCGGTTGCGGCGCGCAGTTCCTCGGCGAATTTGGACAACTGCCGCGCCGGGGCGTGCGCATGGCCGAGCAGGCGCGACAGCATCAACGAGCGTTCGTAACACAACAGGAAATGCGGCTCGTAACGCGTAATCAGGCGCGGCTTAACCTCGGGGTGGTTCTTGAGATAGGCGTTGTAACCGGCGGCGTATGCGTCGCAAAAACCTTTGAACTTCGGATCGAGCGTTTCGTAATCGGCCTTGGATCGCGCCACAATTTCGAACAGCGCCACCTGCAGGTCGTTGTCCAGCCCGGGCGCGCCGACGACTTCGGCATACCGCCCCAGGGCCTGGATCATGGTCTCCTCGACCTGCCAGAAGTGGTCTTCGCACTGGGTATACGCGACGCCGAAGACGACCGCGTCATCGGTCTTTCCGTGGATGTGCGGGACGCCCCATCCGTCGCGATGCACGGTGACTTGCTGCGCGAGGTCGGCTTGCGCCGTCAGCGGGACTGCCGCCGCGAGCACGAGTCCAAACGCGACGATCCATTTCAGGTGATGCATGCCCCTCTCCTCCCGGATGACGCTAACCCAGATTCCGCCTACGGGCCGTAATGGACCGATAGGTTCTCTTTTCTTTCCAGTCGTGGTCTAGTCCTCGTCCACGGGCACCGCGCGCAGAAATTCCGCGAGGTGCTCGTCGGCGTAGGCGCCGTACGCATCTACGATCGTGCCGCGCAGCCCCGTCGTCGTCTCGACACGATAGAGCGCGGCGTTGTCATCCGCGCTGGACGGGCCTTCGAATCGCTCGTGGCCGACTATCGTCACCTCGGACGGGTTGAACCGATCGCCCGTTTGCAGGCACCGAAGCCCTGAGATCTCAGCCTTGAACGTGTAGGTATATCCGTCCTGCACCGCGTGGTCCACGGCCTCGCTTAACGTTGCGGGAGCGTTCATCGTTCCCTCCTTTCGCTACGTCGCGATCCTGGTAACGGTTCAGGATAGCGCGCGTCGGGAAACGGAGCAAGCGGGGTGCCTGGGAATAATACGGGGAGAACGGGTGAAAGAATTCGGCGTTGTCGCGCGGCCCGCTACCCGCAGCGATGGACTGGCGCAGGCCGCGGGCTTGAGCCCGCTTCCGCGCGAGTTTGCCGAAGGGCGTCGCTCAGGCCGCCGCGACGTGGCGCTCGACCATCGAGATCAATTCGCGGGAGGATCTCTCAAGATCCATCGCGGACGGATCGAGCACCCATTGCGTCAACAGTCCCTCGAGACCGCCGAAGATGACCTGCGCGAGCAGCGCAGCGTCGAACTTGCCGAATTCTCCCGCTTCCTGGCCGCCTTGCAGGATTTTCGCGAGGAATTTCCGGATTTTCGCGTGGTGCCGGGCGATGACGCGCTGGCGCTCTTCCTGACTGCTGATCGAACTGAACGAATAAATGAGCGCGACGGAGTGATCGCGGTTGTCCATCATGAACCGAATCGTCGATTCGATGTAAGTGCGCAGTTTATCGGAGTACGAGCCACGCTCGTTCACGCGGCCGATCACGTATTCATTCGGCGCCTCGAAGAGCTTCTTGATGCTCTCCTCGATCAAGTCGTCCTTGTTGCGGAAGTGGTAGGTGATAACGCCGGTGCTGACCCCGGCCTCCTCGGCGATGTCGTTGAGCGTCGTATTGGCGAAGCCCCGCGTCGCGATCGTGCGGATCGCCGTGTCCACGATCTGCCGGCGCCGGACTTCCTCGATCAGCGTGGGTTTCTTCTGAGCGCGCGATGTGGCCATGGTCAGGTTCTGATTTCTTCGCGGGAACAGGCCCAGTCAATCCCCGCTGTGGCCTGCCATCCAGTCATCTCAAAATGTCTTGACTGGCGCGATTATAACCGGCATTATGACTTTGTGTCCATCGTTTTAATCGCGCCGCGCGGTCGCGTCGCGCGAGCTGCGTACTTTTTCTCGATCGCAGGAGGAATCCGCCGTGTGTGCCATGGTCGCTGAGACGTCGCATGACATCTACGAAGAAGAGCACCGGATGTTTCGCGAGTCATTCCGCAAATTCATCGAACAGGAGATCACGCCATACCACGACCAGTGGGAGAAAGACGGCATGGTCTCGCGCGAAGTCTGGCGCAAGGCGGGCGAGGGCGGGTTCCTGTGTCCGCAGGTGCCGGAGGAATACGGCGGCCTGGGGCTGCGCGATTTCCGGTACAACGCGATCGTCGGCGAGGAAATCACGCGCGCGATGGCGTCCGGCGTCGGGTTCACGCTGCAGAACGACATCACCTGCGACTATCTGATCAATTACGGCACCGAGGCGCAGAAAAAGAAGTACCTGCCGCGCATCGTGTCGGGCGAGTTGATTACTTCGATCGCGATGTCCGAGCCGGGCACCGGCAGCGACCTGCAAGGCATCAAGACGATGGCGAAGCCGATGGGCGATCACTACATACTGAACGGCCAGAAGACGTTCATCACAAACGGCATCCTGAGCGACCTGTGCATTGTCGTCGCGCGCACGTCGGACGTGAAGAGCCACACGGGCATCAGCCTGCTGCTCGTCGAGCGCGCGTGGGACGGGTTCTCCGAGGGCAAAAAGCTTGAGAAGATCGGCATGAAGGCGCAGGACACGGCCGAGTTGTTTTTCCAGGACGTGAAGGTGCCGAAGGAAAACCTGCTCGGGACCGACGAGGGCATGGGCTTCATCCAGCTCATGCAGCAATTGCCGCAGGAACGCATGAGCATCGCCGTCGCGGCCGTCGCGGCGTGCGAGGCGGCGCTGGCGGGAACGGTTCAGTACTGCAAGGAGCGGCACGCGTTCGGCAAGCCGATTGGCACGTTTCAGAACTCGCGGTTCAAGCTTGCGGAGATGAAAACCGAGACGACGATTGCGCGGGTGTTCCTCAACGACTGCATCACGCTCCTGAATGCTGGCCAGCTTACGGTCGAGCGCGCCGCAATGGCCAAGTGGTGGACGACCGAGTTGCAAAAGCGCCTCATCGACCAGTGCCTGCAACTGCACGGCGGCTACGGCTACATGATGGAGTATCCGATCGCCAAGGCGTACGTCGACAGCCGCGCGCAGACCATCTACGGCGGTTCGACTGAGATTATGAAAGAGATCATCGGCCGCGCGATGGGATTTTGATCCCCTATCCGTCATTGCGAGGAGCGCTCTTTGCGACGAAGCAATCTCGTTAACCGATGACCCGCGATTCTTGGACATACATCATGACCAACAAGACTCACAGCGCCCTCTACACCGGCGTGACCACACATCTTGAAGCGCGAGTTCACCAGCACCGAAACGGCGAGGGCGGCTATTTTACGAAGAAGTATCGGTGCGACAAGCTTGTGTACTACGCGCAGCACCGTGACGTCCGAAATGCCATCGCGCATGAGAAACAGATTAAGGCTGGCTCTCACGCGGACAAAATACGGCTTATCGAAGATATGAATCCGGAGTGGCGCGATTTGGCGGAAGAAATGGGTTGGCTGGACGACGAGATTGCTTCGTCGGCTCCGACACCTCGCAATGACAACGAAGGTGAGGCTGTAGGTTGACGAGATTGCTTCGTCGCACACCCCGCTCCTCGCAATGACGGGGTGGGCTTTAGAGGAGAAAGAGCAATGTCCGACAAACTTCGATTCGATGGCCGCGTCGCGATTGTCACGGGCGCGGGCGGCGGGCTGGGCCGGGCGCATGCGCTGCTGCTCGCGAGCCGGGGCGCGGCGGTGGTCGTCAATGACCTCGGCGGCAGCGTGAGCGGCGAGGGCGCAAACAAATCGCCGGCACAAAAGGTCGTCGATGAGATCAAGGCGGCGGGCGGCGAGGCGGTCGCGAATTTCGATTCCGTCGAGAACGGCGGCGCCATCGTGCAGACCGCCCTCGACTACTACAAGCGGGTCGATATCGTGATCAACAACGCCGGCATCCTGCGCGACGTGAGTTTTCACAAAATGACCGATCAGGACTGGGATTTAGTCTACCGCGTACACGTGAACGGTGCGTACAAAGTGACGCATGCCGCGTGGCCGCACCTACGTGAACAGCAGTTCGGCCGTGTCATCATGACGACGTCGTCATCCGGCATCTACGGCAATTTCGGCCAGGCGAACTACAGCATGGCCAAGCTCGGTCTCGTCGGGCTGATGAAGACGCTCGCGCACGAGGGGCAGACGAAAAACGTTTTCGTGAATGCGATCGCGCCAATGGCCGGATCGCGGATGACCGAAACCGTGATGCCCAAGGAACTCGTCGAACAGCTCAAGCCGGAGTTCGTGAGCCCGCTGGTGGCGTGGTTGTGCCACGACGACTGCACGGAAAACGGCGGCATCTTCGAAGTCGGCGCGGGATTCATGGGCAAGCTGCGCTGGGAACGCACGGTGGGCACGTCGTTTCACCTCGGCCGCGGATTCACGGTCGAGGATGTGAAAGAGAAGTGGGCCAGGATCTGCGACTTCAGCGAATCGACCTATCCCGGCAACAATCAGGAAGCGATGGCCCCGGCCGTGGCGAACCTCGGCACGGCAAAGCAGGCCGCGCCTGCCGGGAACCCGAACATCCAGCCTGAGAAACTGATCGGGCAGAAGTTCGACCCGGCCAAGTTCCACTACAACGAACGCGATCTCAGTCTGTACGCGCTCGGCATCGGCATCGCGCACAACGGCCCGAGCGACGCGCGCGAGTTGCAGTATGTGTATGAGTCGGCCGGAAACGGGTTCAAGGCATTTCCGACGTACGGCGTCATTTTCCCGTTCGGCACGCTGACGAAGCTGACGAATATGGACGGCATCAAGTTCAACCCGATGATGCTGCTGCACGGCGAGCAGACGCTCGAGGTGCCCAAGCCGCTGCCCGCCGAGGCGACGATTACGACCGAGGGCCAGATCAAGGCCGTGTACGACAAGGTCAAGGGCGCGGTCATCGTGACGGAGTCGATCAGCCGCGACGAGAAGGGCGAAGTCGTCGCGTGCAACGAGGGCAAGGTGTTCATTCGCGGGCTTGGCGGATTTGGCGGCGACCGCGGGCCGAGCGGCAACGTGAACGAGCCGCCCGATCGCAAGCCGGACGCGGTCGAGGAAGAAAAGACCGACGAGAACCAGGCGCTGCTCTACCGCCTCTCGGGCGATCGCAACCCGCTGCACGCGGACCCCGCGATGGCGGCGATGGGCGGATTCGACAAGCCGATTCTGCACGGGCTGTGCTCGTTCGGGTTTGCCGCGCGGCACGTCTTGAAGAATTTCGCCGATTACGATCCCGCCCGGTTCAAAAGCATCAGCGTGCGATTCGCGCGCCACGTGTTCCCCGGCGAGACCATCGTCACCGAGATGTGGAAAGAGAACGACAACCGGATCATCTTCCGCTGCAAGGTCAAGGAACGTGACGAGGTGTGCATAACGAACGCGGCGGTCGAGTTGCAGGCCAAGGGCGCAGCGCCCAGCGGGAACGGCGCGGGCAAGTCGGGCGCGGCCGATCCCGCGGTGACGGCGATTTTCACGGAAATGAGCAAACGCATCGCGTCAAAGCCCGACCTCGTGCAGAAGGTCGGCGCCGTGTTTCAGTTCGACGTGACCGGCGCGGGCTCGTGGTGGGTAGATCTCAAAAACGCGCCGGGCGGAGTCCACGAGGGCACGGCGGAAAAGCCGAACTGCACGATCATGATGGCGACGGACGACTTCGTCGGCGTGATGACCGGCAAAGTGAACGGCCAACAGGCGTTCATGTCCGGCAAGCTCAAGGTCAAGGGCGACATGATGCTCGCGACGAAGCTGAGCTTGTTGCAGTAGGACTGTCCGGCTCTCGGCTGGGAGGGCGAGCGTACTCGCGAGCCGATGCGCACGCGGAATGCCGGCTCGTGAGTACGGTGCCTTTCGTAGTTTCGTGATTACGCCTTCGGGCGGACAACCAGTACCGGGCAGTGCGCGCCGCGGACGACCCTCTCCGTGACGCTTCCCAGCAGCGCATGCGCTATGCCCTTGCGGCCGTGGGTGGGGATGACGACGAGGTCCACCTGGCCTTTCTCGGTCGCGTCCACGAGTGTGCGGTGCGGCACGCCCACGCTGATGTGCGTCTTGGTCTTAATGCCCGACATCTCTTTCGCGGCGCGGTCGAGATTTTCCGTGGCCGCCTTCATGAGATGCTCGCTGTTGTTCATCGCGACCTGCGCGGTCCACTCGGGGTAGTCGAAGCGGGTATCGACGATGTGCGCGAGTGTCATCGTCGCTCCGAACTGTTTGCAGATGGCCTGTGCGAGCGGTAGCGCGCCGTGCGAGAATGTCGAAAAATCGATCGGACACAAGACGTTTTTGATGCTGAGCTTGCCGTCGGCCGTGAGCGCTTCATGCTCCGGATGCTTGACCGCAAGCACGGGGACCCGGGCGGAGCGCAGCACCTTGTCGCAGGTGCTCCCGAAAACGAGACGATCGAGGCCGGAACGGCCGTGCGTCGGAATGATCACGAGGTCCGCGCCGATTTCGTCGGCAAGTTTCACGATTTCCTCGGCGGCGTGGCCCTCCCGCAAATGCGGATTCACCTCGGTGCCGAGTAGCTTTTCCTTGCGGACGAAGTGTTTCAGTTCCTTCTCGGCCTGCGCCTTGACCGCCGCGACCGATTGCGCGATATCGCTCGTGGACGCATAGACGCCCGCGACGCCGCCGTCCCCGAGAAAGGTGGTATCGACAACATGGACGCACTCGATCCTGCCGCCAGACATTTTTGCGAACGCGTTCGCGTACCGCAGGGCATAGTCGCTGTACTCCGAGAAGTCGGTGGGAACGAGAATTCGCTTGAACGACACCATGGTCTTCCTTTCACGCCAGTTCGGCGTCTACGGTCAGTTCTTCGCCGGGATTTACGAATCGATTCATCTCGAACCGGTATTGCTTGTCATACAGTTGCTTGTAGCGCCCGCCGAGGGCGAGCAGTTCTTCGTGCGCGCCGCGCTCGACGATTTCGCCGCCGTCGAGCACCAGGATCCGGTCGGCCTTGAGCACGGT
>CAYPNI010000090.1:14103-16630 GCA_964411925.1 uncultured Nitrospirales bacterium | reverse complement strand
CCATTGCCCACGCGATCTTGTCCAGGCTGTGGATGTGCTGTTCGGTGATATGGTCGCCGCTGAGCCAGTCGAAATAGAGCCAGTTGCGGATCTGGTACTCCATCTCGCTCCAGTCGTCCTTCCGGCCCTTGTGCCACAGCGTACCCGTGTTGTACGTGGTCTGCATCGCCGTGATTTCGCCGATCTCGCCGTCATGAATGCGCTTGATCGTCTCGCGCTTGGCGTGCTCGTAGCGGTAACACAGGCCGGTCACGACGCTTAGGTTTTTCGCCTTTGCCGCCTCGCACGCCGCGCGCACGCGCCGCACGCCCGCGGGGTCCGTGGCGACCGGTTTCTCGACGAACGTGTGCTTGCCGGCTGCAATCGTCGCCTCGACGTGCAGCGGCCGGAAATGGGGCGTTGCGCCATGCAACACCACGTCGCAAGAATCGATCACCTTGAGATACGCATCGAAGCCCGTGAACTGCCGCGACGCCGGCACGTTCACACGATCGCCCGCGGGACTCTTCTGCACGTTTTGCAGGCATTTCTCGATCTGATCGGCAAACGTATCTCCCAGCGCGACCAGCTCGGTGTCCGGGTCGGCCGTCAGCGCCTGAATCGCCGCGCCCGTGCCGCGCCCGCCGCAGCCAATCAGCCCGACGCGGAGTTTCGGGTTCGCCGCGCGGGCGGGACCCGACGCCAGCGCCGCAGCAGCAAGGGCGGCACCGGAGGTGTAGATAAACTGCCGGCGGGTCGGTCCCGCGGCCTGTGTGGTGGATGCGTCTTGACTCATGGGTTCGCCCTCGAGATTCAGTAAGGTTTCACTATGCCGAAGCCGCTTTGGAGTGCGCAAGCGAAGCTTGCGCTTTTCGGTCGGATTGCAGCCGGCGCCCGCATGGCAGCGGTGACGGCTTTCGACAGGGCCAACGTCCGCCACGCAAAGGAACCTAAAGCGGCGGATTCTCCGCCGCACTCCAAAGATTGTTACACTCTTGAACCTTCGGACGGGAGCCTATGAACGCGGCGGAACTGGCCCGGGAGGGCCTCGACAAATACGGCGATTACCCGGCGTTCTATTTCGGCGGCCGGACGTGGTCGAGCCGGGAACACGCGGATTACGGCGCGCGCGTGGCGACGGTGCTGCGCGAAGCGGGCGTGCAGCCGGGCGACCGCGTGCCCGTGATCATGCCGAACTGTCCGGAAGTGCTTGCCGTGTTCCAGGCCGTGTGGAAGCTCGGCGCCGTCATCGTGCCGGTGACGCCGCAATGGGGCGCGCGGGAAGTCGCGCACGTGCTCGATCACTCCGACGCGAAACTGGTCGTCACGTCGCCCGATCTCGCGGGGCGCATGTCCGAGGCGCGTGGGTCCGCGCCGCGCTGCACGCAGATCCTGGTGCTCGGCGAGACCAGCGTCCCCGGTGCGCGCGACGTCACGCGGGACATCGAACACGCTGCACCGTTTACGGGAATCACCGACTGCGCGCCGGACGACCTCGCGTTCCTGCTCTACACTTCCGGTACGACGGGCCACCCCAAGGGCGTCATGCTCACGCACAACAACATCATCGTGAATCATCGCACCGTCGCGACGATGGGCCGGATGAAGGAACGCTCGCAGACCGTCTTGATGTTGCCGCTGAGCCACTCGTTCGGCGTGCTGATGATGAATGTGTGCTACCTGACGGGCTGCTCGGCCACAATTCTGCCGCGGTTCGACGCGCGGCAGGTGCTCGAAACGATTCATCAGCGCCGCGTGACGCGCATGCCCGTCGTGCCGACGATGCTCGTGCATCTGATCCATTTCCCCGATCGCGAAAACTACGACACGTCGTCCCTCGAATCGGTCAACAGCGGCGCGGCGATCCTGCCGAACGAGGTCCGCCTGCAATTCGAGGCGCTGTACCGGTGCAAGGTGCTCGACGGCTACGGCCTGTCCGAATGCGCGCCGACGGCATCGGCGTACTTCTTCGAGGACACGACGCGCCCGGGGGCAAGCGGCAAGCCGATCCCGGGCGTGGAGATCACGGTGCAGGACGCGGACGGCCGCATTCTGCCGCAGGGCGAGCCGGGGGAAATCTGCATCCGCGGCGCGAACGTCATGACCGGCTACTGGAAGAACCCGGAAGCGACGCGCGAGACGCTGCGGGGCGGCTGGCTGCACTCGGGCGACGTGGGATACTTCGACGCGGACGGCTACCTCTACCTCACCGATCGCATCAAGGACCTGATCATCAAGGGGGGCGAGAACATTTCGCCGCGAGAGATCGAAGACGCGTTGTACACGCATCCGGCGATCGCGGAGAACGTCTGCGTCGGCGTGCCCGACCCGGTCTACGGCGAAAACGTCGTCGCGGTCGTCGCGTTCAAGCCGGGGCAGTCCGCGACGGAATCGGAACTGATCGCGCAGGCAGCCAAGCATGTGACGAAGTTCAAGCTGCCGTGCCGCGTGCGGATCGTGGACGTGCTCCCGCGCAACCCGAACAACAAGATCGATCGCAAGCACCTCCGTCAGGAACTTGCCGAGGAGGCGAAGCGAATGGCGAAGG
>CAYPNI010000090.1:11040-14003 GCA_964411925.1 uncultured Nitrospirales bacterium | reverse complement strand
CCATCACGTCGCGGAAGATCAGGACACCGAGCGCACGAAAGACGACGACGTTGAACACGAAGTAGAGCACCCCCGCGATCACGACCTGCGAAAAGCGCATGTGAACGAAGCGCGTGACGCCGAGACCGATGATTATCCATCGCACGACGCCGATGAGCACCCAGAAAATGGGGCCCGCGATCGGGATTTGCGCAACGAAAATCCGGACGGCGCCCATGAAGAAATAAAAGATCGCGACCGGAATACAGATGGCCCCGAGAAACAGCAGGTCGGGCAGGAGTTTTCCATGTGGAGTAGCGTTGTCGATGCGTAACGCCACATAGATCCCAAGGAACACCGAGGCGAAGAACGAAAAAATCTGCCAGCCCTGCAACAGCGCGGCTGCGAACGTCGTGAGCTCAGCGGCAGGCTCAGCCGTCGCTCCGGTACCCGGAGCTGACGCCGCCGGCGGGCCACTGTCGAAGAAGAAGAAAAACGCGCCGAGGAGCAGCGTAAACACGGCGAGGAACCAGACGACGCGCTTGAACTCGGGGGACTCGGGGTCTTTGTACCAGGGCTCGTCCTCGATGGGCAGTTCCTGGACATCGGTTTCGACGAGATCGCGTTCGGATAGTTCGCGCCGTTCGGCCTTCGCCTCCTTGAGCCGCTCGGGCACGCCTTTGACGGCCTGGTTCGAGCAGACGTAGCACAGGACGCCCTTCTCCGTCTCGAAGCGGTCCCACGCGCCGCGGATGTCGCGCCCGCACTCGGTGCACTTCTCGCCGCTGGGCGCATCGCTCGGCGAAATCGTGTGAATGACGACGTGGCGATCCCGCCGTTCCTTGGGCCTCGTCTCCTCCATCAATTCCGCGAAGGAGACGCCGCCCTTTCCGCCGGACTGCGGCGTAAGCGTGAACGGACCGGCGGCCTCGCGTTTATCCGGTTCGGGTTCGTCCGCCTCGAACGGATTCCGGGCGCGCGGTTTGGGCGGACGCGGGATCGGCGCGGTGCGCGGGTCGGGTTCACGCCGGTTGGACGGAGCCTCTTCATCCTCGTCGGCGTCGAACGGGCTCAGCGGCCGGCCGCGCTTCTTGCGCTCGCGTTCGACGCGCTCTTCGAGCGTAATTCCGTCGGGCGGCGACGGCTGGCGATGCAGCGGGTTCGTCGGCGACTCCGGCGCCGTCTCCTCCTCGAACACCTCGGGGTCGGCAGCCTCAAAGTGGCCCGCGACGGATGCCTCGTCCACGGCGAGGTCCGCGCCGCACATCATGCACTCGATGGTCTCGCCCAGGCGGTCCGGGCTGACCCAGTTCTCATACCCGCAGACGCAGGTGATTTGCAGTTTTTCGGACATCGCAGAAGCGTCCCAAAGCCTATTCTAACAACCACCGGTTCGCCCGCGATATGATCGACCCGCCGTACACCATCCTCATCCCTATCGTGATCGTAATCTTCATCGTAATCGCCAACATTCACAGCGCGGCTCGATTACGATAAGGATCACGATGAAGATGAGGAATGGAGGCGGAAACGCCGCCGGATTGACCCCTTCCCCCGCCATTCGCTAGACTACGCGCTTGTCTGGCCCGGCGGTCGCTGGACGGGTATCTCGCCGCCGGGCGTTTCATTGCTCAGGTACGTAGGGCGGATACCCACCATCACGGCGCCCGACAGCATCAAGGACACCGATCAGAAATGGCACGTCAAACCGGGGCCAAACACAAGCTCTGCCGGCGGCTGGGCGAATGCATCTGGAGCAGCCCGAACTGCCCAAGCGCGAAGCGGCCCGTCCCGCCCGGGGTACACGGGCAAAACCAGCGCCGCAAGAAATCGGTCTACGGCACGCAGCTGCTGCAGAAGCAGCGCCTGCGCGCGCATTACGGCCTGCTCGAGCGCCAGATGCAGAAAGTGTTCGCCGAAGCCAAGCGCATGGGCGGCGTCACCGACAGCAACCTCATGATGCTGCTCGAGTCGCGGCTGGACGCGGTGGTCTACCGGCTTGGATTCGCGAACACGGTGCAGGCCGCGCGGCAACTCGTCTCTCACGGCCACATCTCCGTGAACGGCAAGCGCGTGGACCGGCCGTCGTTCCGCGTCACGCCGGGCATGGCTGTCAGCGTCGCCGAGAAGAGCCGCAAGATGCCGATGATCGTCAACGGCGTCGAGCTGCCCGGCAAACGCATTCCGGATTACCTCGAACGCGCGCAGGGCGAGTTCGAAGGCAAGATGGTGTCGCTGCCGAACCTCGAGACGATTCCGTTCCGCGCGGACACGCAGGCCATTATCGGTTTCTATTCGCGCTAACCACGAACCGGAATCGGCGAGGAGAATCGCACGCAGCGATTCGCCCTGTTCCTTTGCGCCGCGCGGATTTGCCCCCGAATTACGCCCGTCTTTGGCTACATCAAACGTAGTTTCTTGTCATGCGTATCGTATTCCCCTGCACGTCCGCGCTTTGACGCTTGCAGCACATTCCCCTGGGTCCAGCGAGCCCGCCGCGGAGATTGCGACGGCGTGAGTTCGTCAACGGTTTTGACGGCGTCGGACGAGCGCAATGCTCGCGGCGAAACCGAGTGCCAACGCCAAGATCGCGACGGATTCCGTCTCGATTGGTGCAGGGAACGCTCCCTCAAAGCCGAGACCAAATTGCGAGAAGTGATCGACCAAAAACGTGATTCGGTTGTTGTCCAAGTCCCGCGAAACGATGTCCCCTTCCGGCACCGGCGTGTCAAACGCGTCCGACAACGAATTGTATAGGTACGGAGTCACGGACGCCTCGTCGAGTCCCGCGACTTCCGCATCCGTGTAAGTAATTGTGATCGCGATCGGCGGAGCGAACTGCGTCCCGTCGGGTCCGAAATCACGGACCACAGGGATCCCGGCGACTCCGGGCGGGAGTTGCGCCTCGCTCACAGGATCGAGCGGAGTCAGAATGCTGATTTCCTGGGGTTCGCCAATCGGAAAATCGATCGTAGTGGATGCCG
>CAYPNI010000090.1:0-10940 GCA_964411925.1 uncultured Nitrospirales bacterium | reverse complement strand
CGACATTCCGTGAGCAAAGTTGTTGGTTTCGGACGTTCGGATTCCGACAATATTCAAATCCGCAAGAGACGTGGGCGCGAGGTTCGAAAAGACACCAGTCTTGGGCGCCGCCAGAATCTGGTCGACATTCTTCAATACGTACACATCGCTAAGATCGGCGGGCGACGAATTCGTGAAGTTCGAAAACGTGATCTCGGTCCCGTCCGCCGATATGCTCGGCCACGAGGTCTCGACAGACCAATTTGTTACAGAGACGGGAGTTCGTGAGGAATCCGGCCTGCCGTCGGTCAGGATTGGAAGCAGGACGATGTTTGTAAAGCTTTGTCTGACTGCCAGCCAATTGTCGCTAGGCAAATATGTCGACGAAACATCGTCTCCGGAGTAACCCTGAATTGGATTGTTGATGAAATTTCCGCTCGACAGCGGAACTCGAAACCCCGCCATCAGGATGGCCGTTCCATCCGGCGACCAACACAAGGGGCGTGGGGAAAAACTTCTGTCCGAAGTCAACCGGGTCCAACTGCTCGGGTCGCCCACGTTGACAAGGAAAATGGCCATGCTAAAATTCGCCAGGTTAGCGCCAAGAAAGGCAATCTTGGTCCCGTCCGGAGATGGAGCGCCCCACATGATAATCCGGCCCGACACATTCGAGCCGTCCGACACACTCCCGGCGTAATACGCCGAGTCAACGATATCAACCTGACTACCCAGCGTGAATTCGCCGTATGCGCGCGCGCCGAGGAACGCTGCTAACAGGATCGACAGTTGAACCCTTTTCATATGATTCCTCTCGTACGATGTTCTATAGGGAACACGTGGGTTATGAACTATATGAGAGGGATCGTGCGCTGTCAAGGGGATTCCGCACCGTCGCATCGCCACGCGCCAGTATTGGTCGAATACACGCCGCTCGAGCGCTGGGCGTTGTTCCGTCCCGCTTGATTGAAAGCACGCAGAATCTTTGTCGGATCTGCGTGTCCTAAGGGACCTCTTGTGGATTGTTGACCGAATCGTAATTCCGCCCGACCAGCACATCGCGGTCCCACGGGTCGAGCCGGGAACTGGGCGTGAAGCCCGCCTCGCGGAGCCACTGGAACCAGCGTTCGCGCGCGAACAGGCCGCATTGGTGGTGATCGAGTTCGACCCGGAGCTTGCCATTCTCGCGCAGGACAAACGTGTACGACGTATCGATGGTGTCGTCGTCCGGGTCAGGGTCCCACGTCCATTCGAGGTAGCGCAAGCCGCGGCCGCCGGGCGCGTCATGCCCGCCGCACGATGTGGAAGGCTCGAACTTCTCCTTGACGCAGTCCGGCATCAGGATGACGGCGCCGCCGGGCCGGCAATGCCTCGCCGCCGTCGCGATCGCCGCGCGCACGGACGCCTCGTCGAGCATGTACATGATCGCGTCGTGGATGAGCACGACGTCGAATTCCCGGCGGAGTTCGAGCGTTCTCATGTCACCCTGAATGTGATCGAGTTCGGGGTTGATCACGCGGCTGACCGCGAGCATCTGCTCGGAAAGATCGGACAGTGTCATGTGAACGTGCTTCTTCATCTCGTTCGCGAAGCTGCCCCCGCCCGAGCCGAGTTCGAGGAGCGTCGCGGGCGGCGGGTCGGTCGCGCTGCGCAGATCGGGCAGCAGGTCCTCCACTTCCTCGACGTATTCCTCGGGCGGCGAGATCAGCGGCCACCACCGCGCGAGATCGGCGTACATGCGAAGTTCGGGATTCTTGTCCATTTTCCGTTCCCGGCCGCACGATACCTGCGAACGGGGCCTCCGAGCGAGAATCTGCAGTCGCGCGGCAGCGCAACCCGCCCGTCATTGCAAGGTTCGGGGTGTGCGACGGAGCTTTGTCACAAACCGAAAAATCATGCGCACTTGCGCCGGCCTGGGTGATTGGAGAACCATACTCCGACTCGCAGGGGCCTGGTTTGGCCGAAACGAGATCGCTTCGCCAACACCCCGCCCCTCGCAATGACGATATGGCCCGTCCTGCTTGGCCGCGGATGCACATTGTCCGCGCACCGGGCGGGTTTGTCTTGTTTGGATGAAAGTATCAACTGAGTTGATATCGAATGGCCATCGCTGAAACCGATACAGGCAGGCTTCCGGCCCTTAGCGTCGTGTCTGAGCTGACTGCGCTCACGCCCAGGGAGCGTTCGCGCGGGCTCGAGGTCGTCGGTCCGTGGGGTTCGTCCAAACGGCTTGCGGCGGCGCAGTATGCGAATGCGCTGAACGCGTCGTTGCTGTACATCGCCCCGGGCCGGCTCGAGGCGGAGGCCGCGGCCGAAGATCTCGGGACGTTTCTGGGCGAGGATCGGGTGTTCCTGTTGCCGGCGTGGGAAGTACTACCGACGGACGCGATGGCGCCCGCGGACGATATCGTGGCCGAGCGCATGTTCACGCTGAACGCGCTGCTACGCGCGCAGGCGGACGGCGGGCCGGTGTGCGCCGTGGTGCCGGTGCGGTCGTTCCTGCAGCGCGTGCCGAACCGCGACCGGTTGCAACGGGACGCCGTGTCGATGCGCGTCGGCGAGGAACGCGACCTCGAATCGATCGCGGAACGGCTGGTGAAACTCGGTTACGACCGCGAACTGATGGTCGAGCAACGCGGCCAGTTCAGCGTGCGCGGCGGCATCTTCGATGTGTTTCCGATTTCCGGCGAACTCCCCTATCGCATCGAATTCTTCGGTGACGAGATCGAGTCGATCCGCCGGTTCGAGCCCGAAACACAGCGCAGCGTGGACTCGGCCCAGTCGCTTCAAATCCTGCCGCGATCGGAAAAAAAACTGCTCGCCGAACAGGCGAAGGAATCGGACGCGCTCGACACGATCGTCGAGTATCTCGCGGGCGATCTGGTCGTGGCGACGGATGAACCGGCGGCGGTCCGCGATGAGGCGGCGCGAATTGTCGAACAGCTCGGGGCGTCGCCGTACATGGCCGCGTGGGACGACGTCATCGGCGAACTCAGTGCGGACGTGACGCGGCTTTCGCTCGCGCAAGTGGCCCATGCGAAATCCGGCGACTCGTTGCGGTTCACGATGCCGACGAACTCGATGGCGGCGTGGAGCGGCAATCCGGAAGGGTTCTGGGGCCAGCTCGAACAGTGGGGCGTGCGCGGGTACACGGTCCAGCTCTACTGCAACAACCCCGGCGAACGTTCGCGCCTGCTCGAGTTGCTGCGTGAGCGCGGATACACCCCGGGGGCGCAGGCGGACTTCGATTTGCGCGTGAGCATCGGCCGGCTGCGCGACGGCTTCGCGTCGGAGGCGGACAAGCTCGCTGTGCTCAGCGAACGCGAGATGTTCGGCCGCAAATATGTCCGGCGCAAACGGCGACGGTTCGAAGCGGGCGCGGCCATCACGCAATTCAGCGACGTGCAACCGGGCGACTACATCGTGCACGTCGAACACGGCATCGGGCGCTACCTCGGCCTGCGCAAGTTCGAAGGCAAGTCGAACGAGTTCATGGGCGTGCAGTACAGCGGCAACGATGTCGTGTACGTGCCCGTGACGCACGTTGATCAGATTCAGAAGTATGTCGCATCGGGCGGCGCCGTGCCGAAGATGGACCGCATCGGCGGGTCGAGCTGGTCGAAGAAGAAGGCCAAGGTCAAAGAGGCCGTGCGCGCGATGGCCGAGGAACTGGTGAAGCTCTATGCCTCTCGCGAGGCGCACCCGGGACACGCATTCGAACCGGACGGGCATTTCCAGCAGGAGTTCGAGGACAGCTTCGAATACGACGAGACGCCGGACCAGTTGCGCGCGGCGGGCGAGATCAAGCGCGACATGGAATCGCACAAGCCAATGGAGCGGTTGCTGTGCGGCGATGTCGGGTTCGGCAAGACCGAGGTGGCGATCCGCGCGGCGTTCAAGGCGGTGATGGAGAAGAAACAGGTCGCCGTGCTGGTACCCACCACGGTGCTCGCCGAACAACATTACCTCACGTTCAAGGAGCGCTTCGCGGATTACCCGATCAAGGTGGAGATGCTCAGCCGCTTCCGCTCGCCGCAGGAGCAGCGCGCGATCGTCCACGGCCTGCGCGACGGCGCCATCGACATCGTCATCGGCACGCACCGCCTGACCTCCGGCGACATCCAGTTCAAGGACCTCGGGCTCGTCATCCTCGATGAGGAACAGCGGTTCGGCGTCAAGCAAAAGGAAAAGCTTAAGAAACTCAAGACGAACGTGGACGTGCTCTCGCTGACGGCAACACCTATCCCGCGGACGCTGCACCTCTCGCTGTCCGGCGTGCGCGACATGAGCGTCATCAATACCGCGCCGAACGACCGCCTGCCGATTCACACGTGCATCGAAGTGCACGACGAGAATCTTGTGCGCGAAGCCATCCGCCGCGAGCTCGCCCGCGAGGGCCAGGTGTTCTACCTGCACAATCGCGTGCAGACGATCGACAGCGTGGCCGCGCGGCTCAAGAAGCTCGTGCCTGAGGCGCGCATCGCGGTCGCGCACGGGCAAATGGCGGAGGGTGAGCTCGAGGAGGTCATGACGGCCTTCGTGCGCGATCAATACGACGTGCTGGTGTGCACGACGATTATCGGCAGCGGGCTCGATATCCCGAACGCGAACACCATCATCGTCGATCGCGCCGACATGTTCGGCCTGGGCGAGCTCTACCAGATCCGCGGGCGCGTCGGGCGGTACAAACACCGCGCATTTGCCTACCTGCTTATCCCCGACGACCGCGCGATTACGCCCGAGGCCCAGAAGCGGCTCAAGGCGCTCGAGGAGTTCTCGACGCTCGGCTCGGGCTTCCGCATCGCACTGCGCGACCTCGAAATTCGCGGTGCGGGCAACCTGCTCGGTGCACAGCAGAGCGGACACATCGAGACCGTGGGGTACGAGACGTACCAGGAACTGATCGCGGAAGCCGTCGCGGAACTCAAGGGCCGGCCGGTCGATCACCGTTATCTGCCGCCGTTCGAAATCACGACGGACGCATCGATCCCGAACAGCTACATCGAACTCGAGTCCCAGAAGATCACGCTCTACAAGCGCATCACCGGAGTGCACACCGTCGCCGAAGTGGACGACCTCCAGGGCGAACTCAAGGACCGCTTCGGCGATCCCCCGCGGC
Organism: uncultured Nitrospirales bacterium; assembly: GCA_964411925.1. Lineage (GTDB taxonomy): Bacteria > Hydrogenedentota > Hydrogenedentia > Hydrogenedentales > VFKU01. Next base: position 5,845 of record CAYPNI010000090.1, on the reverse strand, counting down.
CTGTCCGCCGGTTGCTCGACGTCATGCGCGCCCGCGCCCTGGGCGGCGACGCCGGCGCCACGAAACTCGCCGCAACGCGCGACACGCTCACCATTACCTTCCCACTCGACCGCGACTTCGAACCGAAACAGCTCAACGGCCTGCGCGCCACCTACGGCGACCGCCTCGACATTGTTCGCGCCAAGGCGACCGCGCTGGTTCTCGCGCTAAACGGCGACGACGCCGTGGAGGCGGCGAAGGCGGCTTTGACTCGGCTCGCCGGCTTTCCGAATCCCAATTGATCGATCGAAAGAAAACTAGACTGCGACCCGACCGATCGCGGCATTGAGTTTGTTTCGTAGATTCGTGTCCGACCGATAACGCTCTGTTACCCGCGCTATGCATCGGCCGACGTCGTCGTCGCGAGTTGACAGGAGTTCGACCCCGAGTGGTTTTCCATGTTCATCCTCGTCGACATTGCAAACACCGGGATCAATCTCCGCCGTGCGGCAAACCGAACCTTCTGCCAGCGTTATGTATATGGCAAGTATCTGGTCATCTTCATTATCGATTTCGACTCTAATGTTCATCAGACTCTCCGACCCACCATGCTGAGATTAGGACTAGCGTAGTTTCGCGCTCCTTGAAAACCACGCTCAACTGGCGACCCGGCGCCATATCGCAGATGATTCGCGTGGTACCGGGGTTTCTTCCCGGCAGTTCGATTTTCGCATGCGCAACCGCAAACTCGATCTCCTGTGGGTCAACCTTGCGCCGCTTCAACCGCTCAGCAAAGTGCGTCGTCCAGATTATACGTTTCGAGTTGCGATTCATGCGGAGAATCAATCCACTGCCGGCGCCCGATTCTACGCAGACGCGAAGGCATTGACACCACGGCGGGAATGAGATATATTACCTAATAGTTAATTAACTTTTTGGTAATATTCCGTGACCACCGATCAACTCAGCAGCACCTTCGCCGCGTTGGCCGACCCCACCCGCCGCGCCATTCTGGCGCGGCTTTCAGAGGGCGAGACCTCCGTCAAGGAGCTGGCGAAGCCATTCAAGATGACGCAGCCAGCCGTGACGAAACACCTCAAAGTCCTGGAGAGGGCCGGACTGATTTCGCGCGGGAGGGAAGCGCAGTGGCGACCGGCGAAGCTCGAGGCATCCAAGCTCAAGGACGCCGCGGACTGGATCGGCAAGTACCGGCGTTTCTGGGAGGAGAGTCTGGATCGCCTCGACGCCTATCTGCAGGACGTGCAACGGGAGGAGCGGAACCGTGACCGCAAAAACTGATTTGGACGCATCTCCTGACCGGGAAATCGTCATCAGCCGCGTCATCGACGCGCCGCGCGAACTCGTATGGGCGGCATGGACGGACCGCCAGCAGGTGAAGCACTGGTGGGGTCCGCGGGGGTTCACGACGACGACGCACGAGATGGACGTGTGGCCCGGCGGCGTGTGGCGCTACACGATGCATGGACCTGACGGCACGGACTACCCGAACAAGATCCTCTACCGCGAGGTTTCTAAGCCCGAGCGGCTCGTTTACGATCACAGCGGTGACGATAATCCGAGTGACACGACCCACTTCCAGAGCACGGTGACGTTCGAGCCGCGAGGCGGCAAGACGCTCGTGACGATGCGTTCCGTATTCCCCTCCAAGCAGGAGCGCGACGACGTGGTCGAGAAGTTCGGCGCGATCGAAGGCGGAAAGCAGCATCTCTCGAGGCTGGGCGAACACCTCGCGCGGCGCGCGTCTGACACCGAGATCGTCACGTCGCGAATGGTCAACGCCCCGCAGGCGTTGGTATTCGATGCGTGGACCAACCCGGCATGGCTCGCGCAGTGGTGGGGGCCGAAGGGGTTCACGAACACGTTCGAGCAGTTTGACCTGCGGCCCGGGGGCGACTGGCGGTTTGTCATGCACGGGCCCGACGGCACGGACTATCCCAACCATAGCCGCTTCGTCGAGATTGTCCCGCAGGAGCGAATCGTATTCGAGCATCTCTCGGACCATGCGTTTCGCGTCACGGCGACGTTCACTCCGGAAGCAGGCCGGACGTTCGTGACGTTTCGCATGAGTTTCGATTCCAAGGCAGAGTGCGATCGGGTCCAGGCGTTCGCTGTAGACAAGAACGAGGAGAACCTCGACCGTCTCGAGGCCGTCCTGAATCGGATGTCCGGGCCCAAAAACCCAATCGTCATATGCGTCACGCGGCGATACAAGGCGACGGCGGAGCAGGTGTTCGACGCATGGGTCGATCCCGAGAGAGCGCGGCGCTGGTTTTTGCGCACGCCGCAGGGCGAACTCGTCCGCGCAGAGATGGACGCGCGCGCCGGCGGGCGATGGGTCGTGATCGAACGCCGCGGCGGCACGGAGGCGTATCACGGCGGCGTGTACCTCGAGATTGACCGGCCGCGGCGGCTCGTGTTTACGTTTGCGGTGGACGAGCAGTTGACGGACGCCGGCCGCGTGCAGGTGGACATCACGCCGTTGACGACCGGCTGCGAACTGACGCTGAGGCAGGAAATGCACCCAAAATTCGCGGAATACGAAGAACGCACGAAACTGGGCTGGGCGACGCTGCTGGGGAATCTCGAGCGCGGATTGAAGTAGATGTCGCGGGTTCGCTGTCACTACGGAGTGTGTGCGTTCGCGACAGTCGGGAGAGCGTCACGTAATCGATTCGTGACCGCGCCGCGTGCGTGGGCCGTGCACCTTGACGCGCAACGCGCGAAAGAGTACAAGAATCGCCACGAGTGCCCCGACCCGGGCCGAGGGAGATCGCGTTATGTTGACCGAAATCCTGCTTGTCGTTCTCGTCCTGATCGCGTTGGCTGCCGTGTACGTCGCGACGCGGCCCGCGCAGTTCACCGTGACCCGCTCGGCAACGATGGCGGCGCCGGCGTCGGCGCCGTACCGGCTCATCAATGATTTCCACGAGTGGACGCACTGGTCGCCGTGGGAACACCGGGACCCGAACCTCAAGCGGACCTACGAAGGCCCGTCGTCGGGCGTCGGCGCGGTGTACAAGTGGGAGGGCGACAGGAACGTCGGCCAGGGGATGATGAAAATTCTGGAGAGCCGGCCCAACGAGGCGATCCGGATTCACCTGGAGTTCATCAAGCCGTTCAAGGCCGTGAACACGACGAATTTTGAATTCAAGGGCAACGGCGGCCAGACAACGGTCGTCTGGATGATGCACGGTAACAACAATTTCATGGGCAAGCTGATGTCAGTGTTCATGAACATGGACAAGATGATCGGCGGGGACTTCGAGAAGGGCCTCGCGGACATGAAGACCGCCGCGGAAAAATCGAAGTCGTCCTGACCCAACAAGAACAAAGTCGGCATTGGCGCCGATATCTCGGAGGTTGATCTCGATGGATTCGAATACAGCGGCGGCGCTTCCGCCGAAGTGGATGGTCTGGACCGGATGGATCATGACGACGCTGGCAACGGCCATGCTTGTGATGGGAGCCATGATGTCGCTGACCCGCCAACAACAAGCGCTGGACGGATTGCTCGAGTACGGGTATCCCGAGAGCGCGCTCCAGATTCTGGGTGCGGTCCAGCTCGCCTGCGCGCTGCTCTATTTCGTGCCGCAGACCTCGGTGCTGGGCGCGATTCTGGTCACAGGATGGCTCGGCGGCGCGGTCGCCACGCACGTGGCCGCAAGCGAGACTTCGTGGGCGTTCGCCGTCGTGTTCGGCGTGGTCGTCTGGGGCGGTTTATTCCTGCGCGACCCGCGAATCCGCGCGCTGATTCCGCTACGGAAGTAAGCTCGTAACGACAAGCTCACTTCTGGCCATAGTTTCCTTGCATGATGCCCTCGAAGCTCAGGTCTTCGTCGAGCCGGGGCCAGTGGATTCCGAACGGAGAAAGTTCGATGTCGTTTAGCTCTTCGACACTCCCTCCCTCTAGCCGCCGATTGCCCCGAATGGGAAACGCGAGTTCATGGCCGCTCCGGAACATGACTCTCACAAATCCATTCTCGTATTTGGCGGAAATCGCTTCGTCAGTCGAAATACTCATGCCACTTCTCCAGAACCAGAGCGACGTTTTCGCGAAGCAACCGCTCGGCCTTACTGAGTTCGTTCACTTTCAAACCATTAGATTCCCGAAGCTCAATTCCAGGTTCAACATTAAACACAGCCTCACCACCGCCGTATCGAACATGCACATGAATTGGCCGGTGATCGTTGCTGTAGAAGAAGAAAATGTAGCCGTCTCGTTCAAAAATTCGAGACATTTCGATCCACGTCGCGCTTGGAATATTTTACACCAGCGCGGGTGCCTTATCGGTAGCAGATATGTGGCACCTTGACAGATTCCGAGGGGTTTTGCACGCTAAACGATTGGAAAACACGCACTCAATTCGTAGCTACGCGTATGGGAGGGTTCGGCTGTGAGTTCAGTTCGGGTGTTGGTAGGAACGAAAAAGGGCGCATTCGTCATCACGTCGGACGGCAAGCGCGCGAAGTGGGACGTGAGCGGGCCGCACTTCTCCGGCTGGGAGATCTACCACGTCAAGGGCTCGCCGATAAACCCGAACCGGATCTACGCCTCGCAATCGAGCGGATGGTTCGGCCAGATCATTCAGCGATCCGAGGACGGCGGCAAGACGTGGAGCACGCCGGGCAGTTCGCCGGAAGAGCTCATCGGCGAGCACGGCATGCCCAAGGGCGAGAGCAACAAGTTTGTTTATGACACCAGCCCAGACACGGGCAAGAAACTGACACAGCACATGTGGTACGACGGGACGCAGCATCCGTGGGAGTTTGCGCGGGTCTGGCACCTCGAACCGTCGCTGACGGAACCCGACACGGTCTACGCGGGCGTCGAAGACGCGGCCATCTTCAAGTCCACCGACGGCGGCGCAACCTGGAACGAGCTGTCCGGGTTGCGCGGCCACGGCACGGGCCCGAACTGGCAGCCCGGCGCGGGCGGGCTCTGCCTGCATACGATCCTGCTCGACCCGACGGACCCGAAGCGCATCTTCGTCGCGATATCGTCCGCGGGCGCATTCCGCACGGACGACGGCGGCAAGACGTGGAAGCCAATCAACAAAGGACTGCGATCGGCGTTCATCCCGGACCCGGACGCGGAGGTCGGCCATTGCGTGCACCGGATCGCGCTGCATCCGTCGCGCCCTAAGACGCTGTTCATGCAGAAGCACTGGGACGTGATGCGCACGGACGACGCGGGCGACACGTGGCAGAAGGTCAGCGGGAACCTGCCCTGCGACTTCGGCTTCCCGATCGACGTGCACGCGCACGAACCCGAGACCATTTACGTCGTGCCCATCAAGAACGACTCGGAACACTATCCGCCCGACGGCAAATTGCGCGTGTTCCGCAGCAAGACCGGCGGCAACGAATGGGAAGCGCTCACGAAGGGCCTGCCACAGGCGAACTGCTTTGTGAACGTATTGCGGGAGGCGATGTGTGTGGATCGGCTGGATAAATGCGGCGTGTACTTCGGCACGTCGGGCGGACAGGTCTACTGTTCGGCCGACTCGGGCGACACGTGGGACGCGATCGTGCGCGATCTGCCTCCGGTGATGTCCGTCGAGGTGCAGACGCTGAAATGATCCGGGTGACGCTGCCGCAACATCTGCGGACGCTGGCGCGGGTGGACGGCGAAGTCCAACTCGACGTGCGCGAGCCGGTCACGCTGGGCGGGGCGCTGGACGCGCTCGAGGCGCGGTTTCCCGTGCTGCGCGGGACGATGCGCGATCACGGCACGCTCCGGCGCCGCCCGTTCGTGCGTTTTTTCGCGTGCCAGGAAGACCTTTCACTGAGCCCGCCGGAGACGCCGCTGCCGCCTGACGTCGTGTCCGGCAAGGAACCGTTGATG
>CAYPNI010000089.1:0-16933 GCA_964411925.1 uncultured Nitrospirales bacterium | reverse complement strand
ACAGGGAGGGGGGCGGCGCGCGCGGATGATCGTCACCGGTTAGCCGCCGGGACGGCGGCGCTACGATGGGCGCGCTCACAAGTAGCCTGCGGATCCCGCGGCACACGTCAAACGAGTTTGGTGGCGCAGGCTTCCAGCCTGCGGCGGTTCAGCCGTACGCGAGAGAGGGCCGACGATCGCTCGGGTGACGACTTCGGTTGAGGAGATTGCTTCGTCGTCCCGCTACGCAGCGGGACTCCTCGCAATGACAGGGAGGGGGGCGGCGCGCGCGGACGATCGTCGCCGGTTGGCCGCCGGGACGGCGGCGCTACGATGGGCGCACGCTTCGCAAAGGTGAGTTAGCGCGGGAACTCGGCGCGTTTCGTGACGGCCTCGGCCTGGTTGAGGTGGCGCACGACGTGGACGACCAGCATCTCGAGGGCGTCCAAGGCGCTCATCCGGATGATCCGCAACTCCGGCGAGCTCATGCGCATGCGGTTCACGTTGAACTCCGCCACCGCTTCGATCAGCTCTCCCAAACGCCGTTGCGACGCCTCGAAGCGCGCGTAGACATCGTCCGGGCAGTCCGCGGGCGGCCGGATGTCGCGCGGCGCCTTGATCTTGCGTTTAGCGGTCGGCGCGAGCGCGTTAATGAGCATTCCACCCATCAGCGTGCGGCGATGTTTCATGTCCGGCGGCGCGACTAGATTTTTGCGCCGCGCACGCGCGATGGTAGATTCGATCACCGGGAAGTAGACCTCAGCGCCGAGCCGTAAATGATCCAGGCAGTTGCCGACGCCCCAGATGGCCGGTGCGGGTTGCCAGCGAAGTTGCGCGAGCGTGAGCGTACCTGCGATGCGTGCGGCGCGCTCGGAGTTCGCGCGGTTGTCGGCGAGGAGTTTTTCGATGAAATCGGGCTTCGCCGTGCCGATGGTAGTCATTGAGATAGGTCCCGCGACGCCAGGATCATAATCGAGCGACTGAGACCGTTGCGAGCGAAGCATAGGTCGTATTGGCCCTATAGGACGTATCCTTCTCAAATCAAGAACCTCGGTCACTGCGAGGCCGCATTGATATACTCGCTCGCGCATGTCCAATCCTCTCGTCCATGTCCTCGTCATCAACTGGAACGGCCGCGCGCACGTGGACGATTGCTTCACCTCGTTGCTCGCGTCCACATATCAGAACGCGCGGTTCGTGCTCATCGACAACGCGAGTTCGGACGGCTCAGCCGCGTACGTCCGCGAGACGTTCGGGCACGATCCGCGGCTGGACGTGATCGAGCTGCCCGAGAATCGCGGCTGGTCGGGCGGGAACAACGCCGGGCTCCATCGCGCGCTCGACGCCGGCGCGGACTACGTCCTGCTATTAAACAACGACACGCGCACGGACGCGCACTGTATCGAGCGGCTGGTCGCCCAGGCGGAGGCCGACGCGACCGTCGGCGCGCTGGCTCCCAAGCTCGTTATGTTCAACGACCCGGCGACGATTAACTCGGTTGGACTCGTGGCGTCAACGATCGGCGCGGCCTGGGACCGCGGCATCGGCGAACCCGACGGACCGCGATGGGACGAGCGCGTCGAGACGATCGGCGTGTGCGGCGCGGGGTTCTTCGTCCGCTGCGACGCGATGCGTCTGACCGGTCTATTGCCCGAGGATTTCGGCATTTATCTCGACGACCTCGACCTGTCGATGCGGATCTGGAATGCGGGTTACCGAATCCTGGCGTGCCCGGACGCAGTGATTCGCCACAAATTCAGCGCGACGATGGGGGAGGGCGCGCAGGCGAGGCGCAAGTACCACCTGAACACGCGCAACCGCGCGCGCATCATCCTGCGGAACTTCCCCGCGGACCGCCTGTTCGTCGCGATTCTCGATTACAAGATTGGCGAAGGCCGTGCCGTTGGCCGCGCAGTCCTGAACGGCGAGTGGTGGAAGGTCGGCGTCCACGCGCGCTCGTGGTTCGAGGCGGTGGCGTATTTTCCTGCCGCGCGACGGGAACGCGCCGCGCGCAAACGCGCCGGCATCGGCAAGTGCCGGTTCTGGGACTTGATCGTGCGGCGCCCGCAGTTTTTTCCGGGGATGGGCGAAACGAAGGAATAGCGGTTGTATCGTCGCCCGCAGGTGACGGTCTCGAACGCAAGTGGCGACCGCTGTTGTCATCCCCGCGAAGGCGAGAATGACAAGAAAGCGACGTTCATCGTGAAACCTTCATTGGTGTGGTACACACGGAATTTCCTGAAACATTCTTGCCCCTTGACAGACAGCGTTCAGCGTTGTATGTTCGCAAATGTCATAGGCTGAAGGGGCAACAGAGGAGGACTACGCGGCACTGACCAGATAACGGGCTTAGGGAAGGCGGTGTGAATCCGCCACAGTCGCGCTGCTGTGACCGGCGACGAAACCCGCATAACGCCACTGTCCGATGGGATGGGAAGGCGCGGGGAGTAGGACGACCCGGAAGTCAGAAGACCGGCCCACAAACCTTTCGTACATGCATCAACTTCGCGGAAGAGTTGTTGCAGCCTCCGGGCCCTCGGCCCGCGTGAATTGCACTTCTCTTCCACGGACATCGCGCAGGACCCGTGTGTCCGCAATCGGACGCAGGGGAACTATGTCCAACTCACGAAAGAGGAGTCATTCCATGTTTCATGTGCGTTTCGCGGCCGTGCTGCCGCTCGTTTTCAGCGCCACCCTCGCCGCCGCCTTGCCGGACGAAAGCGAATTCCGCGAGATCGACAACATCCCCCAGCCAGTGCCGTTTGGGACGGGCGTGGTCGGATGCGCGACTCCAGACGGCCGCTATCTCCTTTGGAACGGCAACGTCGTCGCGCTGCAGCGCTCCGTCGGCTCGGGCGTATTCGATACCGTTGGCACGGGTTACGTCGGCGACCCGGGCTTTGCCACGTTGAGCCCCGGCCAGGACTACGTGCTGCTTGGTCAGGGATTCGGTAACGGCACGACGGCCAACCTTTACCAATTCGATTTCGAGAATCCCGCGGACTTTCAGTCGGGCGACGAGATTGTCGTCCCCAGCCATTTTGCGGGTGTGTTTCTCAACGCGGACCTGGTCGCACTCGACCGCGGCGATTTCGGCCAACCGGCAGAAATCGAAGTCATCGATTTGTCCACGCTCACCCGTAGCGGGGCGCGCCGCTCCGTCACGGTCCTGCGCCGGCCTGAACCCGTAGAGCCGCGCGACACCATCATCACGAAGCCCTCCGGATCCTTTTCGGCGTCGGTCGCGGTAGTCGGATCGACATTCTGGGTGGCGGACTCCGGGAACGGGCAGTACAAGAGTTTTCCGGTCGCGGACATCGTTAACGCGTTCGACACGAGCGGCACCGTCGCCTGGTCCGCGGGGACCGACCTCGGCACGCCGTTCCAGTATCCGCTGGGCGGGGTTTCCGGCGCGACATCCACGGGCGACCTGGTCATGGCGGGGTTCGGATCGATCGCCGTGGTTGACGCAGGCACCGGCACGATCGAGTCGACGTACGACCCCGCCGGTTCGGGGCCGTTCTACGGCATCGTGTACAACGACGTGACCGAGGACTTCATTGCGATCGAGTTCCCACCGACGTTTGGAGATCCCCTCACGTACTACGCTTCCTTCGCCGGCATCGCGTCGTTGCCGGCAGCATCGCACGAGTGGATGCTGGCAGTGCTTGGGTCATTGCTCGTGATTACGGCGGTCAGTCTAGCATTCGACCGCCGAACGCGCGCATAAAGAGGCCGTTCCTTGACTGTTTCCCGCCCCTTACGTAGACTTCGCCGCCAAGCGAATCGGCCGGCCATTGCGGCCGATCCGCGTGTGACGCAGCGGGCTGCTGGCCGCTGCGGCCGGCGTCGATTCCCCTACACGGCCATCGTCCATTGCGACCGCGGGGGGCGGGAATCAGAACGGCCCGGAGACGAAGTTCGCGGGGGCAGCGTCGCGCGACGATCCCCGCAGTCCTCCGGCGCCCGGAAGGAGCGGACTCATGCGCGTAATCCTGGCAATCGTGTTCACACTCGGCGCCTGCGCACCGGCGCTCGGCGAGGTGCCGGATATCGACTCGTTCCGGCCGGTGCCTCAATTTCCCGATCCGGCGCCGGGCGCGACGCGAACGGCGGGCACGGCCGATTCGAGCGATGGCCGGCTCGTGCTGTGGGACGGTGACGCCGTGTACCAGCAAGAGCGGGTGAATAACGTGAACGGGCCGATGCTCGAGGAACTTGGCATGGGCTACCTCGGCGAGCCGTCGTTCGTTGCGTTGTCGTCCAACAACCGGCGCGTATTCCTTGGCAGCGGCCCCGACGCGCTTGTCTACGACATTCCCGATGTCCGTGACGTTGAGGACTTTGTCACGGGCGAGGAATTCGACGTTGTGACGTTCTTTTCGGGTGCATTGCTGAACGACTCGCTGTTGATTCTCGACCGGGTGCGCGACGACCTGACTGCGTCGGAAATCGTTGTCGTGGACATCGTCAAAGCCAAGGCGGGGACCATGGGCGCGATCCTGGCCGTGCTGCAAAAGCCCGCGGGATCGTCGCCGGCGAATGTATTCGTCGATCGGAATTCCGGCCGGACGTACCTCATGGACGCGACGACCCGCGAGTTGCGCTGGTTCTCGACGTCGGCGCTGGTGAACGCGTACACGACCGCGACGCCGTTGGCCTGGACGACCGGCACCGCAGTCGGCACGCCGGGGCAATTCCTCAACGGCGGCGTGTACGGCGTGAACCCGGACGGCGAGGCCATCCTCGGCGGCGACGAGGGGCTCGCAGGGACGGGCGGCATTCAGTACGTCTCACTTGCCGCGCCCGCGTCGATCGTCGACACGCTCGATCCGGCGGGCACAGGACCGGCCTATTCGGTCATCTACAGCCGCGCGCGCGACCTCGTATTGGGAATCGATCCGTCGGTTTCGCCGCCGGTGGCCTACGCCTCGACCGACTTCATTCCATTCATTCCTCCGGACAGCCCTTGCGCGGATTTCGACGAAATCGATCTCGAGTTCGCGGCATTCGCGGCGGCGTACGCACCCGGGAACGCCGATCTCGACGGCGACACGATCCGCGATTCTGCCATGCTGGAGCTGGTCGAGCTGTTCTCCTGCCGCGCGAACGCCACGAGTGCGCTCGCGTTCTCGACGAACGAGGCGTACGACAACAATCGCGAAGTATTCGCGCTCGAGGGCAACGCCGCGGCGCTCGCGGCCTACGAACGCATTCTGCCGGTGCTGCTGTTCATGAACCAGGCGATGCAAACAGCCGTGCTGGGCCTGTTGTCCACCGGCGGCACGCCGTTGACGGGTATGTACCAGACCGTGTCGTGTGACGACGTGGATACCTGTTCGCCGGAGTTCGTCGAGGATCCCTTCACCGGCCGGCGCGTCGCGCGCGGGGTCACCGAACCGTACTCGGCAACCGGCGACCCGGACGATGACGGCCTGACGAATCTCGAAGAGTACACAAACAACGAGGCCAAGGGCGGCGACGACCTCGACTTCGCGGTGGCGGCGGCGAGCGACCAGTTGGACGGCACGGCGGGCTCGGGCGGCTCTGGAGGCGGCTGTTTCATTGCGACCGCCGCGTACGGCACGCCGCTCGCATCGGAGCTCGACGCGCTTCGTTCGATTCGTGATCGCGCGCTGCTTACGTCGAGCGCGGGCGGCGCGTTCGTCGATGCGTATTACCGGAGCAGTCCGGCGATCGCGGCGTGGATCGCCCATCGGCCCGCCGCGCGTGCGGCCGTCCGGGTGGCGCTGCTGCCGTTTACCAGCGGCCGCGCTGCGTTCTGGGCGGCGGGCCTGTTGGTGGTGTGCGCCGCGGCGGCGGCCAGCCGCCGCGTCCGCAAACCGGTGGCGGTGTCCAGGGAATGATCGCGCGTCCGTGCAGTCCGGATTCGCGCAACGGCGCGCCGTACCGGCGACCCGTTCCGGCCTTCGGAATCGCATGGACGATTTTCACACTCGCTTCGCTCGTAGCTCCGCTGGCAATCGCGGGAACGGACGACCCCTGGGCGGACGAGGTCATCGAGTACCAGGCGACGAGTCCCGTCACCGGGTACACGTCCGCCGCCGTCGCGTTGGGCGCACCGCGCGGACTGGGCCCGACCGTGCCGCTGAACGATTTCGGCGGCCTCAAGACGGTCGTGAGCCTCGGCGTGCCCACCGCGCAGAACCGCGGGCGGCTGGTCCTCAAGTTCAACACGCCTGTCACCGACGACCCGCAGAACCCCCTCGGCCTCGACTGCATCGTCTATTCGAACGCGTTCTGGGCCGGCGGTAACGAGCAGCGGCGGTTTCAGGAACCGGCGATCATCGAGATCAGCGACGACGGCGTAACGTGGTACCTGATTCCCGGCAGCCGCGACTTCCCGTATACAGCGGGTACATTGCCGTTGATCGCCGAGAACTCCGGCGACACGAACCTGATGACGGGCCAGGCGTTCTACCTCGCGGGCCTGATTACGAATCCGAACGATCTCGATGTCGGCGGCGGGCCCGACACCGAGGAATACAACTGGGGCTACGGCGACATGAGCCCGACGCTCGCGCCGTATCTCGACAACTACCTGCGGCCGGACGACCCGACCTCCGTCGGCATGACGGCGCGCAGCGGCGGGGGAGACGCGTTCGACATCGCGTGGGCGATCGCGCAAAACGGCGCGCCGTCCCCGCTGACCCAGTTCCGCTACATCCGGCTCAGCCCCTTCGTCTCGCGGACGATGTCGGTCGGCCTGGCGTCGCCGGAAATCATGGCCGTGGCAGATGTCGCGCCGAGCATCGACACTGATGGCGACGGCATCCTCGACGATTGGGAGACACGCGTCTCGGCGACGGACCCGTTGCGGCCCGAGAGCACCGTCCTCGCGCTGGAGGTTCCCGCGATCGAAGGCGGCAGTCCCACCGGCACACTGCTCGGCACGGCCGCGGATATGCACGGGAACCAGCTCCGGCTGTACTCGTCCGGCACGCGCACGTCTACGACGCACAGCGCAACGGTCGATCTGCTGCGCCCCGCCGCGCCCGCGGGTGGCCTGCCGCTCGGCGGCTACGTCAAGAGCGGCGCAGTGTTGCAGATAATATCGAGCGTCGCCAACTTCACCACGGAACAGGTCGCGCCCGCCGAAGTCGTCCTCCGTTACTTGCCGTCGCAGATTGCGGGGCTGTCCGAGACTGCGCTGACACCTTTCCGGCATACCGGCGCGGCCTACTCCCAAACCGGGATCACGAACGTCGCCGTAGACACGGCGCAGAACAGCGTCACCTTCCGCACGGTCAACGCCGGCACGTTCGTGCTTGGCGCGCCGGCTGGAGGCGGCGACGCGGGCGCTGCCTCCGTGTTCGTGGCGTTTGGTTACACGGGCGTCCAGTCGGGGAACGCGTTCCAGCCATACGCTACGCTCGCGGAGGGCGTCGCGGGCGTGACGCAAAGCGGGACGGTTCGAATTTACCCCGGCGCGACCGCGGAACTCGGCGTCCTCTCGAAACCGATGAGAATCGAGTCCTTCGGCGGCGTCGTGCGCGTCGGGGACGCCGGCGCGCGGTCGGCGGACTCGCCGGAAGCCGCCACGCGGCTTGCCCTGAATTCTGCCTCGATTTCCGGCGATACCGGCAGTCCGCCCGGGGATTCAGGCGCGGATCCGGACGTCGCCGGGGATATTGACCTCCGCGGCACCCCGCCGCCGCTGCCGATTCACGCGATCTGGCTGGCGCCGGTGTTGATCGCGGCAGGCGTGCGCGCCTTGCGGAATCCGCGCAGCCGGCAACGCGCGCGCGGATTCACGATGATCGAGCTGCTGGTCACGATCGCGATTGTCGCATTGCTCGCGGCGCTGCTGCTGCCGGCGCTGAGCCGCGCGCGGCAGAAAGCGCTGTCGGTCGAATGCGTGAGCAACCTCAAGCAGCTCTACCTCGCGAACGCGATGTTCGCCGACGAACACGACGGGCACTACGTGCCCGCGGCACCCGACATCGACCAGACCGGCGGCGGCCTCGTCCGGTGGCACGGCGCGCGCAAGACCTTCGACGACGATTTCGACCCGATGTCCGGGCCGCTCGCGGAATACCTGCCCGACGCGCGCGTGAAGGAGTGCCCCGTGTTCTTCGAGTTCCGCGAGCGGGGCGACGTGCCCAACGCGTTCGAGTCGGGCACCGGCGGCTACGGCTACAACATGCCGTACATCGGCGCGACGAGCTACGCCGACGGGTTCCCGGACGACCTGCGCATGGGCACGCTGGACTCGCGCGTGCGCCTGCCGTCGCAGACCATCATGTTCGCCGACGCCGCGCTGCCACAGGACGGCTACATCGTCGAATACGGCTTCGTCGAGCCGCCGTTCTTCCCGACGCCCGAGTTTCCGCGCGGCAACACGACGTTCGGCAACTCGTCGCCGTCGATCCATTTCCGACACTTCGGCCGCGTGAACGTCGTCTGGGCGGACGGGCATGTCACCAGCGAGAAGTTCTCGTGGACTACCGACACCAACATCTACGGCGCGCGCAACGCGGCCTGGGCCGTCGGCTGGTTCGGCCCGAAGTCGAACTATTTCTTCGACTCGGGCGATAAGGCGGAGTACGCTTCGCAGGACGACTCGAAGTAGCTGGGACATCGGCTGCGCCTCGCGCGCAACTTCAAGAGCATTCACCACAGAGGCACAGAGAAACACAGAGAAGTATCTCGATTCTGTCATTCCTGCGAAAGCAGGAATCTCCTGCTGAACCGAGCACGCTCGCCGATGCGGAAGATCACTGCTTTGCGGAAGATCGCCGCTTTAGCGACGATGACGTCTCTGCTTGCGAGAGCCATCACGGTGGGAGTCGCGGAGCGACGGCTGATAGTAGCCCGCCGTTTCAACGGCGGGCATGTGTTTCGGGTGCTGTGTGAGTCCCGGAGGGACGGCTGAAACATCGATGGACGTCTCAGTCGTCCCTCCGGGACTGATCTCCGTATTCGTTCGTGACCCGCCGTTGAAACGGCGGGCTACTATCGTGCGGCCCCTCCGGGGCGCTGGTGCGGAGCGGAGCGACGGATGCCGACGTCGCTGAATGCCGCCGGGACGGCGGCGCTACGATAGATTGCGCTTCCCGCTTCGCGGTTCAGTCCTCGGTAATGAGGACGAACGCGCCTTTGGGGATGATGTTGTAGGCCTGGATGACGTTGTCGTTGCTGAGGCGGATGCAGCCGTGGGAGGACGGCGTGCCGAGGCGGCCTTCGTCGTTGGTGCCGTGGATGTAGATGTCGCGCGCGTTGGAATCGACGTTGCCGCCCTTGTTGACACCGGGTTCGAGGCCGTCGAGGAACAACACGCGCGTGAGCACGAGGTCCTCGGCGGGTTTTTCGCCCGGCTTCCAGACTTCGCGCGTGGCGCGGCGCGAGCGGAACACGCGGCCCCACGGCTCGCCGTCGCCCGTCTTGCCGAGGATCGCGTGCCAGCCGGGCGGCGTCTTGAGCGAGTTGAGTGCGGTGCCGACGCCGTTGGCGGCGGTCGCACAGGTCGCCTCGAAGATCAGGTGCCCGTCCTGGATGATGCGCAGCTTCTGGTCGCGCACGGAGACCCAGACGCCGGGCTGGCTGCCGACGCGCTGGAACCAGCCGTAGCGCGCGAGGCGTTCGGCGTATTCGGAGTTGAGATCGCTCGGGCCGTGGCTGGCGACGTTTTCAATCATGACAGCGGTCCCCTTTGTCGCGTCGACGATCACGGTCATGCCGGGCGGCAACTGGACGCGCAACTGCTGGCCCGTGTTATGCGCGAGCGTCACACGGCCCGCCGGGATGGGCGCCTGGAGTTCCACGCTCGACAGCCAGTTCGGAAATTGCGGCGCGATCCGCGTCATTTTCCAGCCGGGCTCGGCCGACGCGACGCCGGCGACGAATTCGGGCAAGAGGTAGAGCACGCTGCAATCGCGCGACGAACTGCGCGATGCGGCGAGCATCTGGTAGCCCAGCTCGATCTCGCCGGCGCGCAGACAGGCTTCGGCCGCGAGGGGCGCGAGCAGGTCGGGGAACGTGCCGCTGTCGCGGCGGACGAGCGCGACGATGCCCTGGCGGTGTTCGGGCGCGGCGATGCCCGTGCCGAGCACGAGCGCGTTGCCGAGCGCGGAGAACGATTGCATGCCCGGCGCGTCACGGAACAGGCCGACGGCCGGTTCGAGCAGTTGCGCGCGGTACGCGGCGGTGAGGCGCACCGCGGCGCTGTCGTAGATGCCGGCGTCGAGACCGACGGCGCGGGCGAGCTTCGCGGCGGCAAGCAGGGCGTCGCAGTAGATCGCGTTGATGACCGAGTTCGCGCGCGGCGTCGCGTCCGCGGGGAATCCGGTGAGCCAGGTCAGTTCACCCTTGAATATCTTGCTGCCTTCGATGAGACCGGCATCGCCCCGCGCGGCTTCGAAATACGTCAGCCATTCGGACAGCGCAAAATCGGCGAGTTCGCGGCAGTAGCGTGTGTCGCCGGTGTAGTCGTGATACGCGAGCAGCATCCGCGGCCAGAGCAGCGAGTACGCGGCGAGCGGCCGGCCATCGGTCGCAGGATCGGGCACGGGCGAGGGCCGCTGCACCCGCTCGATGCCCGCGCGCAACACGGACGGGTCGCCCGCCCAGGCCGCGTACGCCCGGCCGACAACGTAGGCATCGCCCCAGAACGGGCCGATTTGCGAGTAGACGTCCTGGCTGAAGCCGGAGACGCGGCGCGCATCGAGGCTGGCGACCGCGCTTTGCCAGGCTGCGTTCATCGCGCCGTCCGACGACTGGAAGCGCGCCGCAAACACGGGCATTTGCGCGTCCACGCGGGGCGTCGAGGCGGTGAGCGGCGCGAGCAGATCGTCGGGGGCGCGGTCCGGGGCCCCGGATTGGGCCAGGACGAGTAACGCGAGGAGCGCGCCGGTGACGGACATGTTTCACCCCCGTTTCGTGGTACGCATGATCCTACCAATCTGTAGAGAGCGAAGGCGAATGCACGGCGCGTAACCGGTTGGAAATACCGCCGTTACGCGCAGGAAATGCTCGGCAGGGGTTGAGGTTGCGGCATAGGTTGTCGTATCCTACTGTTAACGCGGATGTGGTGAATCGCCGTACGAGGGTTGTTGACGTGGCGAATGACGATCACTTGGCCATCCTGCAAAAGGGGGCCGCAGAGTGGAACGCGTGGCGCGAACGCACGCCGGGCGTTGAGCCCGATCTGCGCGAAGCGAACCTGCAGGGCACAAATCTGAGCGACGCTAATTTCGGCGGCGCGATTCTGCAGCGCGCCAACCTCCAGAAAACCGAGATGCCGCGCGCGAATTTCAGCAAGGCCGATCTGTACGAGGCCAAAGCGCAGCGTTCAAACTTTGAAGCGGCCGATCTCTCCGGCGCGATCGTCCAGCGCGCGACGCTGAAGAAATCCATTCTGCGCGAGGCGAAAATCGACGGCGTGGATCTCAAGGAAGCGAACATATCGTCGGGCGACCTCACGCGTGTCGCGGGAAAGGGCGCGGACCTCAGCCACGCCAATCTCGAGGACGCCCGGCTCAACGAGGCGCAGATCCTGGGCAGCAAGTTCGCCGAGGTGAAGGCGGCGCGGGCGAGTCTGGCGTCGGGCAAATTCGAGGACGGCGATTTCCACGGCGCGGATCTTCAGGACGCGGACCTGCGCGACACGGATCTCGCGCGCGCGAATTTTGAAGTGGCCGACCTGCGGCATGCTGATTTGCGGCGCGCGGACCTCGCGGGCGCGAACCTTCGCGCGGCGTATCTGCGCGGAGCCGACCTGCAGGGCGCGCGGCTGAACGGCGCGAACCTTCACGCCGCGGACTTGCAACATGCAAACCTGCAGGGCGCGAGCCTCGACGGGGCGGACTTGAGCGACGCAGACTTGCGCGAGGCGACTTGCACGCGGGCGCAACTCGCGCGCGCGAAGAACGCCAACCCCGAAGGCATCCAGGAACTCTCCCCGAGCGATTCGCAGACGGAGTAGTTCCGAGACATCGCTCTTTCTCAGTTCCTCGCTCCGGGCTAGGGTGTAAGCCGCCTCGCGCATGACTGAACCCCCGCAGGCAAGATGCCTGCGCCACCAGACCACGCTCGGGCGGGGCGCCTGCGCCACCAGACCACGCTCGGGCGGGGCGCCTGCGCCACCAGACCACGCTCGGGTCGGGAGTCTGTGCCACCACACCACGCGCAGGCTCGAAATAGTTCACCGGGTAATTCTGCGGGCTTTTAGCCAGCGCCACCGGAACTCGCGCCTCGGACTCCGACGCGCCGCCGTCAGGGAATCAGCGTCGTGCCGGATCCGCCCGGGAGTCGCACGGTGGCGAGGTGGGCGAGGGTGTACGCCAAGTCGTGCAGCCTGGCCTCGTTGGGATACTTGAGCTGGCGGCGTTCGGGGGTCTCGATGATCAACGGGACCGCATCGGTGTGCTCATCGGCGACGCGCCGGGTGGAAGCGGGCGAGAACTCGACGCCGTAGGTGGACGTGACGACGATCGCGGTGTTTGCGCGCGTCTCGTAGTCGCGGATGTATTTGAACAGCGCGCCCAACTGCCGATCGAGCCGCAACAGCGCGCTGTCGTATCGATCAATATCCCGGGGCTGCCCGCCTGCGCTGAATAACTCCTCGATCGGCGCGCCCGCGCCCGGCAACTCCGCGACCGTGCGCAGTCGGACCAGGCACAGAAACGGCACCTCGCGGTGGTCCGAAATCCACGCGCGCACGCGCGCCAACGTCTCGCCGGAATCGTCCGCGTCGCCCTTCTGGGGATCGGGGAAAGGCCGCGCCTCAAACACCTGGAACCCGCGGGCCCAGTCGCGCCCGTACAGGTCCGCCTGCGGCCCCGACTCGACGAACGCCGCGGTCGCGAAACCCGCCTGGCCGACGGCTTCGGTGAGCGACGCGGCGGCCGGCGCCGAATCCGTGAGGAGCGTCGGGTCGCGGCCGGAAAACAGCGCCGACAGCCCGATTTCCGGGTCCGCGCCGGGGGCGCGCATCTTCGGGAAGAGATGCGCGCGAAACCCGAGCCGGTCGATCGACGGCGTCACATCGCGGTCGTAGCCGAAGAGAGACAAATGTTTCGCCGCCAGCCCGTCGACGACCACGATGAGAAGATTGAGCCCCTTGACGGCCTCGCGATTGACGTAGACCGACGGCCCCGAGAGGTAGACCTCCGCGGGCGGGGGCGGGGCCGCTCCGGGTTGTTCCGGCAGGTTGTACACGATGGGACGCAGCCCGAGGATGCGCTGCCAGTTGGGTTCGCTGCGACGTGTCCAATAGACGTGATAGCGCGACGCGTCTGCCGGGAAGTAACTCGTCGGCACGAGGATTTCCGTCCACGCGTCCTCGCGCATCGCGGCCGACGACTGAAACACCTTCGTCGTTCGCCCCTCGATCGTGACGGTGGCGTAGACGCGTTCGACGGGATTGGTCTCGCGCAGACCGGGTTCGAGATTCGCGAACCGAAGGGCCATGATGGGTTGCTCGCGGCCTTCCATGACACCCGTGAGCGCGGCGCCCTCCTTCACGGCGCGCGCACGGGCGAACTGACTGCCGACGGCGGCGGTGACCTCGGGCATTTCGGCTTTTAGGCGCGCGCCCTCGATCGCCCGCTGCCAACCGCCGAATCCGAGCACGCCGAAGAGGCCGAAGAGGACACTCAGGCCGAACCAGACCAAGATGGGCCGGTCGTGATCCGGGGGCCCGGTCAGCGCGCCGTAGAAACTCATGAATTTGAACATCGCGTGGACGGCAAACGCGACGCCGATATAAACCAGCGGCGCAAGCCGCGACATGCTGTCTGGCAGGCCGGGGATCGGAAAGTCGAGCAGGGCTGGAAACAGCAACAGCATCGTGAGTTGGGAGAGTCCCTCGGTGACGTAGACCGCGGGCGCGCGGGTCGGCTGGTAGGCGCGCAGAATGGTCAAATAGAGCAATTGCGCCGCGGAGAACAGAAACGCCGCCCCGAGTGTTACGTACAGGCCGGAGACGAATCCGGGAACGTAACCGAACTGGGTGAAGACGTGGCGGACGAACGAACCGACAATACCGGCGGCAATCCCCAGGCTGACGATATAGAAGGCCAACACGCCCCGACCCCCGGCCGCGCGCCCCTCGCCGCGCGAATTGCCCGCGCCGCCTTTGGTATCATTGGGTGCGCAGCGGGGCCGCCCGCAGTGTATCACGCTTAAGTCGCGGGAGATCAATCCCTTATGTTTGGCGAGACGTTCCTGCGCCGGCTCTTCGGCACGAGCCGCGAGCGCGACTATAAGCGCTACAAACCCATCGTGCAGGCGGTCTGCGGGCACGAGCGCCGGCTCGCCGCGATGGGGAACGAGGAACTTCGGCGGCAGACCGCGATCTTCCGGGCGCGGATGGCCCAGGGCGAGTCGCTGGACGATCTCCTTCCCGAGGCCTTCGCGACGGTGCGCGAGACCTCCAAACGCGTGCTCGGCATGCGCCCGTTCGACGTGCAGGTGCTGGGCGGGGTCGTGCTGCACGAGGGGAAAATCGCCGAGATGGTCACCGGCGAGGGCAAGACGCTGGTCGCGACGATGCCGCTCTACCTGAACGCGCTGACCGGCAAGGGCGTGCACATCGTCACCGTGAACGACTACCTCGCCAGCCGCGACAGCCAGTGGATGGGGCCCGTGTTCGAGTTTCTCGGGCTCACCGTCGGGCTCATCCAGCAGGGCATGAGCCCGCCCGAGCGGCAGGTGGCGTATCGCGCGGACATCACCTACGCAACGAATAACGAAGTCGGCTTCGACTACCTGCGCGACAACATGGCCATCCGCGTCGATCAGTGCGTGCAGCGGGCGCTGAACTTCGCCATCGTGGACGAGGTGGATTCCATCCTCATCGACGAGGCGCGCACACCGCTGATCATCTCCGGCCGGCCCGAAAAACCCACGGACCTCTACTACAAAGTGGACGACGCGGTGCGCAAGCTGCGGGAGGGCGACCACTACGAGATCGAGGAGAAGCACCGGCAGGCGACGCTGACCGAGGACGGCATGCTCGCGGCGGAACAGGCGCTCGGCGTGAGCAACCTCTACGCCGACGATTCACTCGGCGTCGTGCACATGGTCGAACAATCGCTGCGCGCGCACAATTTCTACAAGAAGGACGACGAATACGTCGTGCGCGACGGCGAGGTCGTGATCATCGACGAGTTCACCGGCCGCATCATGGAAGGCCGGCGGTTCGGCGACGGTCTGCACCAGGCCATCGAGGCGAAGGAGCGCGTCGCGGTGCAGTTCGAGACGCAAACCGTCGCGACGATTTCGTATCAGAATCTGTTCAAGCTCTACGGCAAGCTTGCGGGCATGACGGGCACGGCGTACACCGAAGCCAACGAGTTCATGTCCACCTACAAACTCGAAGTCGTGCAGGTGCCCACGAACCTGGCGATGCGCCGCGACGACAACACCGATCTCATTTTTGCGACGGAAAAAGGCAAGTTCAACTACGTCGTGAACGAAATCGAGAAGATTCACGCGACGGGCCGGCCGGCGCTTGTCGGCACGGTGTCGATCGAGAAGTCCGAACACGTGGCGGATCTGCTGCGCAAGAAGGGGATCAAGGACCTGCAGGTCCTGAACGCGAAATACCACGAGCGCGAGGCCGCGATCATCTCGAACGCCGGCAAGAAGAACGCGATCACCATCGCGACGAACATGGCCGGACGCGGCACGGACATCAAACTCGCGGAAGGCGTGCGGGAACTCGGCGGCCTGGCGATCGTGGGCACCGAGCGCCACGAGAGCCGTCGAATCGACAACCAGTTGCGCGGCCGCGCGGGCCGCCAGGGCGATCCCGGCACGACGCGGTTCTACGTCAGCCTCGAGGACGAGGTCGCGCGGCTGTTCGGCGGCGACCGCGTGAAGAAAATCATCGGCATGCTGGGCGGCGAAGCGATGGACGAGGAACCGCTGGACCAGCGCATGGTGACGCGGTCGATCGAGCGCGCGCAGCGGCAGGTCGAGGAGTATTACTTCGAAAGCCGCAAGAACCTGCTCAAATACGACGACGTGATGAACAAGCAGCGCGAGGTCATCTATCGCCTGCGCCGCGACGTTCTTGAAGACAGAGACGTTACGGAGCAATTGCGCGAGATGTTCGAAGAGGTCACGTTCGCCGCGGTGGATGAATACGCGCCGAAGGAGGTCTCGTCCGATGAGTGGGACCTCGAAGGCCTTCAGAAACGCCTGCGCTCGCTGTTCAGCTTCGAATTTAACATGGACGAAGTGCCGCTCGGATCGCCCGACGCGATGGGCACGGCGTTCCTCGAACAGATCGAGGCGGAATACGCCCGGCGCGAGGAGGTGCTCGCCGACGACTTGCGCGAAGGATTCAAGCAACAAGTCGGCGGCGACGATTCGCGCATCGAATTCGACAAGCTCGCCCGAAAACGCGTGCACGACCTCGAAAAAATGGCGCTGCTCAACGCGGTGGACTCGAAATGGATCGACCACTTGTACTCGATGGACTACCTGCGCGAGTCGGTGCGCCTGCGCGCGCTCGGCCAGCGTGATCCGCTGCTGGAGTACAAGCAGGAAGGCTTCGAGATGTTCCAGCAGTTGCTGCTCAACGTCTATGAGACGACCGTGCAGACGCTGTTCCGCGTGACGGACCCCGAAATCCGCCGGCGCCGCCAGATGACCGTGACGCAACAGCCGACCGCCGAGGCCGATCCCTTCGCGCAGCTTTCGCGGTACTCCTATGTCGCCGCCGAGAAGGAACAGGATCGCAGCTTCGCGGCGTTCGACCGCAGCCGGTTCGCGTTCAGCGCGGAGGCGGCCGAACGGTCCGACGGCGACGGCGACGGCAGCGTGCAGACGATGGAACGGCCCGAATCGAAACCGCAGGTCAAGACCGTCCGCCGCGCGACGCCGAAGATCGGCCCCAACGATCCGTGTACCTGCGGCAGCGGCAAGAAGTACAAGAAATGCTGCGGCGCAACTACCTCATAGGCGCCGTCCTTTTCGCGTTCTG
>CAYPNI010000088.1:0-16996 GCA_964411925.1 uncultured Nitrospirales bacterium | reverse complement strand
CAAGCGCAACCTGCTCAAGATGGTCACCGAGAAGACCGTCAACGGCTGGGACGACCCGCGGATGCCGACGATCGCGGGACTCAAGCGGCGCGGCTACACACCGGAGTCCATTCGCGATTTTTGCGGGCGCATCGGCGTGGCGAAGGCGGACAGCCTGAACGAAATCGAGCAGCTCGAACACTGCCTGCGCGAGGACCTGAACAAGCGGGCGCCGCGCGTCATGGGCGTGCTCGATCCGGTGCGCGTGGTCATCGAGAATTACCCCGAGGGTCAGAGCGAGGAACTCGACGCGGTGAACAATCCCGAAGACCCGTCGGCTGGAATGCGCAAGGTTCCGTTTTCGCGCGTGCTGTACATCGAGCGCGAGGATTTCATGGAGGACCCGCCGAAAAAGTTCTTCCGGTTGTCGCCGGGGCGGGAGGTGCGGCTGCGGTACGCGTATTTTGTGACGTGTACGGGCGTCGAGAAGGACGCGAAAGGCGAGATCACGGAGATCCGGTGCACGTATGATCCGGCGACACGCGGCGGGGATTCGCCGGACGGGCGGAAGGTGAAGGCGACGCTGCACTGGGTCTCGGCGGGGCATGCGCTGGACGCCGAAGCGCGGATGTATTCGCGGCTGTTCACGAAGGCCGATGTGAATGATGTTGAAGAGGGCCAGGACTGGCGCGACTTGATCAATCCGAACTCGCTTGAGGTGGTCAAGGCGTGCAAAGTGGAGCCGGGCGTGGCGAACGCGAAGGCGGGCGACCGGTTTCAGTTCGAGCGCAAGGGCTACTTCTGCGTGGACCCGGATTCGAAGCCGGGCAGGCCCGTGTTCAATCTCGCGGTGGGGCTTAAGGATGCGTGGGCGAATATCCAGAAGCGGGAAGAAGGTGCGACGGCGTAGCGCGAGGTCGGGAACAGGCTTGAGCTGAAACCCGCTTCAGCCTGCCACACGCGAATCGCGACTGATTAACCGCGAAAAGAACCGAAATTTATACGAAAGCACACGAAACGAAGTTCGAATAAAGTAATTCTGTGTGCTTTCGTGAACCGTTCGAGTGATTTCGTGGTTTGATTTTGACCTTTGATGAGATTGCTTCGTCGCAAACCCCGCTTCTCGCAATGACGGATCAAGGATGACGATCGGAAATGAGTGAGGCCTATCTGGGTATCGATCTCGGCGGGACGCAGGTGAAGACTGCGGTGGTTTCGGACGGCGGTCGCATACTCGGGCGCGACACACGCGACACGCCTGCCGCGGACGGCCCGGAAGCGGTGGCCGGCGTTATGGCGGAATCGGCGCGCGCGTCGCTGAAGGCGGCTGGCGTCAAGGCCGCCGCAGCGGGGATTGGCGCACCGGGGCCGATGGACTGGCGGACGGGCGTGGTATTCAGCCCGCCGAATCTTCATGGCTGGCACAACGTGCCTCTGTCGGACCTGATGCGGTCGCGGCTGAACCTGCCGTGTTTCGTGGACAACGACGCCAACCTCGCGTGCCTTGGCGAGTTCACCGCGGGCGCCGGGCGCGGGGTCGAATGCATGTGCATGCTGACGCTGGGGACGGGTGTCGGCGGGGGCATCGTCGTATTCGGCAAGCTGTTGCGCGGCATCGACGGCACGGCGGCGGAGATTGGACACATGACGCTGCAACGTGACGGGCGCGAGTGCGGCTGCGGCGCGCACGGGTGTCTGGAGGCGTACGCCTCCGTGACGGGCCTCGTGCGTACGGCGCGCGAGGCGATCGAGGCCGGCGGCAAGACGTCGCTGACGTGGGCATGCGGCGGCGACGTGGGCAAACTCACGGGCAAGATGATTTCGGACGCGGCGTCGACGGGCGACGCGCTTTCGCGCCGGGCAATTGAAGAAACCGGCGACTGGATCGGCGTGGGCATCGCGAGTCTGATCAACCTGTTGAACCCGGAGAAGGTCGTGCTCGGTGGTGGGATGATCGCGGCGGGCGAACTGCTGTTCGAGCCGATTCGGCGTCGCGCACTGAGCGATGCGTTCGAGGTGCCCGCGAAAAGGGCACAGATCGTGCCCGCGCAGCTGGGAGAAGACGCCGGCGTGCTGGGCGCGGCGGCCGCGGCGCGGGAACGGCTGGGCTGAGCAACACTCCGAAGGGATGAATTCAAAATTGTCGCGGGCGGTGGATTGCTCCACCGCCCGCGTTGTTTCTTGATCCGTCGTTAGATCGTCACGACGAGATAGACCGTGTCCGCAATTGCCCGGCTGGAGGGGAATTCTCCGGGGTAACGTACGAACGAGGCATGGCCGTCGAGGTAGAGCGTGTTCACGCCGCCGGGGACGTGGTTGAACGATGCGCCGCCGACATTGACGCCCGAACTGATGACGTCATTCATGAGCACGATGTTCGACTGCGCCCGGGCGGATGCGCCGGGATTGTTGATATCGGTGATCAGAAACCGCTCGATGCCTTCGCGCAGGCGGTACATTGTGTTTCCGTCCGCGTTGCCGACGGTTTGATTCGCCGCGGCGGCGGCCGTGAAGACTCCGAGGACGTTCAGCAGTACGTCATCCTCTTCGAACGTAATGTCGCGATCGAAGAAGCTGCGCTGCGTGAGACCCGTCGCGATGTCCGCCGCGGGATCGTCGTTGGTCACGCCTGCGCCGAGCGCGGTGCCAAACAGCGAAGCGAGTTGTACGGGAATCGCGAACGTCTGGCCGTCACCGTTGGGAATCGTCACGGTCGGATTGTTCGATTCGGCTTTGTCGATGAGCCAACCGAGATAGATGTAGCTATCGCCGCCGCCATCGGTCAGTCCGGCATACGGACAGGGCGTTGTCCCGTCATTGGCGAACCGGCTGACGACCTCGAGGTGCCCTTCGACGCCTTCGGATTTATCCACATCGGACGGGCACTGGAACACGGCCCAGTCCGCGATGTACTCGGGATAGATCACGCGGGGGGACGGAGTCAGGTCCAGGTCGTCCTGGTAATTGCACCCGTCGTAGTCGGAATCGTCGTCGAGATTGACCGGTAGCGCCGACACCCCAGGGATCGCTTCGGTGAGGTAGTAGGCCTTGCCGTGCGCGGGCGGCATGCGCTCACCCTTGGACTCGTTGGCGTACATCTTGAGCGCGAGCCCGATTTGCTTGAGGTTGTTCTGGCAACTGGCGCGGCGGGCGGCTTCGCGGGCGCGTGCGAGCGCCGGCAGCAGGATGGCGGCGAGGATGCCGATGATGGCGATCACCACCAGTAGTTCGATGAGCGTGAAGCCCATCCGTTTGTTGCGGTACTGCATGTGCTTCTCCTTGTGTATGCGTTGAGTTCAACGCGGTTTGATGGCGCGGCGATCCGGCTGATCGCCGGTAGTACCGAGTGAAATTGCACCCCGTGGTTGGTTGACCGTGGGCGCTGACCCCCGAGATTGCACGCAGTCTAGGGCGCGACTGTCAGCACGATGTGACGCTGGGATGAAAAGTTCTTGAGGATCGTGTTTGCGGCGCATTGTCGCGGGCGAAACCGCAAAATTCGCACGCGCGATTAATGCGGGAAACCCCGAAACCGTGACGAACTATTAGGCAGGCGAAAAGTCACGAAGTTCGATTTCGAGGGCGTAGGATTCCGGCGGAGGCGCCGTCAGCCGGACGGCGTCCTTTTCGGTGACGATGACCGGCGGAGGCGCAGACCGCACCGCGCTCGCGACGGACGCGTGATCGGGACGCGTGATGACGGTGGCGACTCTTGCGCCGAGTGCCACGGCGGTATCGACGAAGCTCCGCGGCGACGCAATTGCGCACGCGAGGGTCACACGCCGGTCCCGCAACCACCCGAGCGCATGGCGTTCGCCGGTGTTGAGGTCGCGCACGGCGACCGGCGCGTGACACGTGAGGCGGACGGGCGCGCGTGGTGCGAGAGCCCGCAGACGTGACTGAAGTTCGACTACGTCCGGCGACCGGTCGGCGTGCGTAACGATGATGTGCGTCGCGCGCGCGAGCGCGGCGGGGGGCTCGCGCAGGATTCCGCGGGGGATCAGGCGGCCGTTGCCGAACGGGTTCGTCGCGTCGATCATGACGACGTTTTCGTCGCGCTCAAGCGCCAGATATTGGAAGCCGTCATCCAGAATGAGCAGATCGCAGGTGTACGACTCGATGGCGCGCCTGGCGGATGCGACGCGATCCGCGTCCTTGAGTACGACGACCCGGGGGACCTTGTGAAGGATGAGGGCGGCCTCATCACCGAGAACGACGAACGGGGAGCCGTCGAGCAGATTCGGCGAGTCGAAGGGGCGCCTGCCCGACGGGGCAGCATAGCCACGGGTGAGCACGGCTACCCGGCGGCCCTGGGCGATTTCGGCGCGCGCGCGCTCGATCACGGCGGGCGTCTTGCCGGTGCCGCCGGCGGTGATGTTGCCAAAGCTGACGACGCGCGCGTCCACGCGGTGGCGAGGTCGGCGGGCGCGATGCCACATGCCGATGCGGACGGCGGGCGTGCAGGCTTCGAGCGCGAGGGCGAGGGGGATCGGGAGCCGATCTCCGCGGCGGACCTGCGCGGCGATGCTGTCGAACGGGTTCATCTCGGCGCGAAGCGTTTTCCGCTGAACTGGCGCACGAGGCCCTTGAGTTCGAGCATGGTCAGCGAACTGAGCGCCTCGGCGATGGAAACGCGGCAGGCGAGCGCGATTTCATCCACAAACGAGCCGTCGGGCGCGAGCACGGAGAGGATATCGCGCTCGACTTCGGTGACAGCGGCGAGCGGCGCGGTGCGCGGGGCGGTGCGGGTGGATGCTGATTTGGTGACGGCGGGTTGTCGTGCGGGGTCGGGAACCCCCGCAGGCGCGACGCCTGCGCCACCATGGTTCGGCGGCGAGACCCGGGCGCTACGATCGGCGTCGCGTGCCGGAGCGGCGATGCGGAATTCCGCGGGGAGGTTGAGTTCGACGAGGATGTCGTCGGCGGACTCGACGAGTTTGGCGCCTTCGCGCAGGAGCGCGTGCGGCCCCTGGCTGTTGCGCGCGCCGGCTTCACCCGGGACGGCGAACACTTCACGGCCTTGCTCCGCCGCGGAGTGCGCAGTGATGAGCGCGCCGCTGTCGCGGGGCGCCTGCACGACGACGGTGCCGAGCGTCATGCCGCTGATGATTCGGTTGCGCCGCGGGAAATGACCCTTCGCGGGGTCCTCGCCCATGCGAAACTGGGAGACGACACAGCCGCTGGCGATGACCTCCTGCGTGAGCGCTTCGTTCTCGCGCGGGTAGACGACGTCCACGCCGTTGCCAAGCACGGCGACGGTGCGTCCTGCGGCGGCGATGGCGCCTTGGTGCGCGGCGCTGTCGATGCCGGACGCGAGGCCGCTGACGACGGTGACGCCGCGCTGCGCGAGTTCGCGGCCGAGCTTCTCGGCCATGCGAAGGCCGTAGGGGCTGGGACGTCGCGTGCCGACGACGGCGAGCGCGAGTTCATCCTCGGCGCGCAGTTCGCCGCGCACGAACAGCACGAGCGGCGGATCGTAGATTTCGCCCAGCCGCCAAGGGTAGACCGGGTCGTCCAGCGTCACCAGTTGAGCGCCGCAGGCGTCCATACGGCGTTCCTGATCGTCCAGGTCGACGACATCGGCAAACTGGACAATTTGACGGGCGAGATTCTCGCGGACGACTTCGCGCAGGGCGCGCTCACCGGCGCGGAGCACCTCGCCGGGCGTGTGGAATCGCGCCAGCAGGCGGATGAAATGGGTGGAGCCGACGCCGGGCACGAGCGCAAGCGCGAGCCAATCGCGCTGTTCGGGGGAGAGCGGCATGCGCTGGACTATAACAGGGTCCCCGAGGCGATTCATCGTGCGAACACCTTGGGCAGAATTCGTGGATTCGGGGGACGCGGCGGCGAGTAACTTGTGAATCGTGCCTCGTGTGTTGTGCATAATGCAGACCTCTGTTAGACTCGCGGGATGTTCCGTCAGGATCCGATGTGTTCATGTTGAGCGCGGCGATTCTCGATCGTATTTCGAGTGAAGTAGGCGTCACCAGGGATCAGGCCGCGCGCACGATCGCGTTGCTGGATGCGGGCAACACGGTGCCGTTCATCGCGCGGTATCGCAAGGACGCGACGGGGGGCCTCGACGAGACCAAGATCGAGTCGCTCGAAGAACGCAATCACTATTTCACGGCGCTCGAACAGCGGCGCAAAGCGATTCTTCAGAATATCGAGAAACTCGGCAAGCTGACCGATCCGTTGCGCGGGGCGATCGAGACGTGCATGGACAAGGTCCTGCTCGAGGACCTCTACCTGCCCTACAAACGCAAACGCCAGACCCGGGCCACGCTCGCGCGATCCCGGGGCCTGGCGCCGCTGGCGGAGTTCATTCGCACGCGGGCGGGCGACGACCTCGCCGGTGAAGCGGCGAAATACGTTGATGCCGCGAAGGGCGTGGCCACGGCGGACGACGCGCTGGCCGGTGCGCGGGACATTCTCGCCGAAGAGATCTCCGAAGACGCGGGGTGCCGCGCAATGCTGCGCGAGCGCATGGCGACGGCGGGCGTGTTGCGCGCGCACGCGACCAAGACGGCCGACGGCGCCAAGACGAAGTACGACGCATACTATGATTTTTCCGAGGCGCTGTCGAAGGTTCCGGCGCACCGGCTGCTTGCGATCCTGCGAGGGAACCGCGAAGGCGTATTGCGCATCGAGTTGCAACTGGACGACGCGGCGCTCAAGGCGGAAATCGCGCTCCGGCACGGCGCGGACGAATCGACGCCGTGCGGCGCCGCGATGCTTCAGGCGGTCTCGGACGCGTACGACCGGCTGTTGCGGCCGTCGATCGAGAGCGAGGTCATTCACGATGCGCGCCAGCGCGCCGACGACAGCGCGATTCGAGTATTCCGGGAAAACGTCAAGAGCCTGCTGCTCGCGCCGCCCGCCGGACGAATCGCGGTGATGGGCGTTGACCCGGGCCTCCGGTCCGGCTGCAAACTCGTCGTCGTCGGCGACACGGGCGACGTTGTGGGGTTTGCCGTGGTGCACCCCGAGGACACGGCCAAGCGCGAGGACGCGCGGATCGTGGCGCGGGACTTGATGCGCCGTCTCAAGGTGAAGGCGGTGGCAATCGGCAACGGGACCGGCTCGCGCGAAGCGATGGCGTTCATGCGCGAATGTGTGGACGGCATCGAGGAGAACCGGCCGTTCGTGGCGATTGTGAACGAGTCCGGGGCGTCCGTGTATTCCGCGTCGAAGATCGCGCGCGACGAATTTCCGGATATGGACGTGACGCTGCGGGGCGCCGTATCCATTGCGCGGCGGCTGCAGGATCCGCTCGCCGAGTTGGTAAAGATCGAGCCGCGCAGCATCGGGGTCGGGCAATACCAACACGATGTGAACCAGAAGCGGCTGCGTGACGGGCTTCACCAGACCGTGACCGTATGCGTGAACCAGGTCGGCGCGGAGCTGAACACGGCGTCCGTGTCGCTGTTGCGTTATGTGGCCGGCATTCAGTACGGCACGGCCCAAAACATCGTCGAGTTGCGCCGCCAAAAGGGCGGGTTCAAGTCGCGCGAGGAATTGGCCGAAGTGCCGGGCATCGGCCCGAAGGTTTTTCTGCAATGCGCGGGGTTCCTGCGGATACGCGACTCCGTGAATGCGTTGGATGCGACGGGCGTGCATCCGGAAGCGTACGACATCGCGGCAAAGATGGCCGAGTCCGTGGGTTCGACCCCGAAGGACTTGATCGGGAACGTCGAACTGATCGGCAAGATAAACGCGGAGTCGTTTGTCTCCGAGACCATCGGCCTCGCGGGCATCCAGGACATCCTGAAAGAACTCGCGCGGCCGTGCCGGGATCCGCGGCGCAAGTTTGCGCCGGTGAAGTTCGACGACGCCGTGCGCAGCGTGCAAGACGTGGAAGAGGGCATGGTGCTGCCGGGGATGGTGACGAACGTGACGGACTTCGGCGCGTTCGTCGATGTGGGAGTCGGGCAGGACGGCCTGGTGCATCTCTCCGAATTGACGCACCGTTTCGTACGCGACCCGCGTCAAATTGTGCAGGTCGGCGACAGCGTGCGCGTAAAGGTGATCGCGGTGGACAAGGCAGCGCCCCGGCTTTCCTTCTCAATCAAGGCAATCGAACCCAAACGACCCGCGCGCCGCAAGCCGCGGAGGGGACCTCCGGAACGGGCCGCTGCCGAAGTGGGCGCGGGCGAGGGCCGGTCACGGCCGTCTCGACCGGCGAGACCTCAGGCGGATCGGCCTGCGGGCGAGCGTGGGCGCGAGGCCGGACCGCGACGGGACCGGCCAGCGCGCGAAGTGGCGCGACAAGAGGGCGCGCGACGCGAGGGACCGCGGCGCGAGGGACCGCGCGACAGCGGGGGACGCCGGCCTGATCGAAAGAATCGGCGCGAGAAGGCGCCGCGGGGAGACGGGGCGATATCGCGTCCGGTGCAATCGGCTCCGCAGGCGCCGCTAAACACGCAGCTGGCGGATCAGCTGGCGGAATTGCGCGACAAGCTCAAGGCGGGGTGAGGCTCGGCCCGATCGGAGCCGGGACTGTCCGGCGAGAGTCGGGGTGAGTTGCGTGCAGTGCTACCTTCGTCGCGGACGCCGCTTCTCGCGAATCAGGATCGGGGCAGCGTCAATCGTTGGCGTCGAGTTGAGCCTCGATGATCTCGATCGCGCGATCTCGATTCTCGGGATCGACGTAGATGGTCACCTGACCCAGCGGGCCCGACACGGGCAACACGCTTGGGGGCAGTTCCGAATTCGGGAACGACTCGATCCCGTTCCCACGCAGCAGCGCGACGACCACTTCGGCTTCCGAATCTTCCGCGCACATGTGCACCGGCACCACAGTGCGTTTTTCCGGCTCGTCGGTCATTTCCACCTCATTCGTCTCGGTCCGTCCGTTGGAGTTTGTATTGTAGCGACGGGAGCCGGGGGTATCCAGATGATTGAGTCGCAAAGACTTGCGTCGGACGATGCGCAGGGGGCGCCAAATTCCTTGACTATCCGGACGGACGCGTGCTATGGTTCGCCGCTCTAAGTGGGTGATCCCGCAGTAGTTACGCGCGCGATTAGGAACCGAAGGGGGAACAAACCCGGAATCGATTCGCCTGCTTCATTGTATTGGGAACGAGTGTTTTTTCAACGGAACTGCATGTAACCCTTCGGGGACAAAAAACTATGCCGGCACGCCCTCAACGCCCGACACCGAGTTCGAAGGCTATCCCTCGAATGACGAAGCGGGAGATGCAGAAATACAAGAAGATGCTGCTCGCCGAGAGCGAACATCTGTTGAAGGGAATCCGGACGATCGGCCAGGACACCCTCGAGGCGGCGCAGGGCGAAGTGGCGATGGACCCGACAAGCTTTGCCGAGGCCGGCACAGACACAAACGACCGGGAAACGGCGCTGCGGCTCGCGAGCGGCGAGTCGCATATGTTGCAGGAAGTGGCAGATGCGCTGGAGCGAATAGAAGACGGGTCCTACGGCAAGTGCGAGACGTGCAAGACTGAAATTCCGCGAAAGCGGCTTGAGGTGTTCCCTGCGGCAAAACGCTGCGTAGAGTGCGAATCGAAGCGTGAGAAGGAACGGAATCGGCGGTGACCCGAGCGCGGGCGGGCGTGGAGCGGGAAACCCGCGGCCCGGGCCTGCCAGTGGTGGCGCGACACGCGCCGCAGACTCCGGGACATCTTCGAGAGTGATCACGTGCCTGAACTGGACGGGGGTCTGACGACGCGGGGCCGGCAGGCGCGCTGGATTGCGTACGTCGCGGCGGCGGTCCTGGCGGCCGATCAAATCTCCAAGGCGATCGTCCGGGCCACGATCGAACCCGGTACGGCGCATACGGGCGACGTATTCCTTCAGTTCGTGCATCACGAGAATCCCGGCATCGTGGGGGGCGCGTTCCGGAACGTCCCGCTGGTCGGTTATTTCGCGCCGATTTTCGCGTTCGCCGTGCTCCTGTATCTGTTCCGCCAACTGCGCGCGGATTCCCGCGTGCAGACGACGGGTTACGCGATGGTGCTGGGCGGGGCGATCGGCAACATGTCCGATCGGTTATTCTTCGGTGCCGTGACGGATTTCATCCAGGTTCATTTCTATTTTGTGCCGTTCGATTTTCCGTGGAAGTATTTCCCGACATTCAATATCGCCGATGCGTGCATCGATATCGGCGTGGTGTTGTTGCTGATCACCTGGGGATGGCGCGAGCAGCCCGATGTGGCCCGTACTGGTTGAGATAGGCCCGATCAAGCTGTATTCGTACGGCTTCATGATCGCGGTGGGGTTTCTGGTTGCGACGCATCTCGGCTCGCGTTACGCGGAGAAGCGCGGCTATAACCCCAAGGTGTTTTCGGATATGGCATTCGGCGTGCTCATCGTCGGATTCCTCGGCACGCGCATCGCGCATATTCTCATGTTTCCGTCGCAGTACTCGACGAGCGACCCGCTGGGATACATCGCGGTGTGGCGGCGCGGCGGTCTGGTGTTTCAAGGGGCGGTGCCGCCGGCGCTGCTGTTTGTGATCTGGAACCTGCGGCGTCACCGGATACCGTTCTGGCCGGCATGCGACGTGATGTTTCCGTACGTGCCGCTCGCGCACGCGTTCGGACGCATCGGCTGTTTCCTGTACGGCTGCTGCTACGGCTTGCCCACGACGGTGGCCTGGGCAATACCCGCGCGGCGCGTCCCGTGGGATGTGGAAAAGCGGCCCACCGGGAGCCCGGCATACCTGGATCACCTCGATCGATTCAGCGACATGACGTCTGACGCGCACTGGTCGCATCCGATTCATCCGACGCAGTTGTACGAGTCGGCGGGTCTGGCGGCGATTTTTGCGCTCATGTTGCTATTGCGCAAGAAGTGGCATCCCTTCGACGGATTCTCGATGCCGATGTACTTTATCCTTTACGGATTGCTTCGCTTCGTGGTCGAGGAGTTCCGGGGCGACCATAACCCGGTGCGCGTGCTCGCGTTGACGGATCAGCAGGTCGCGAGCCTGGTGTTCGCTGCGTTCGGATTGGCGCTGTTCGGTTATTTGTGGGTACGTTCGGCGAATCGTGCGAAAGTGGACGGCGAGACCGAATCGGCCTGAACGCGGCTGAAACATCCGTAACCCGCCACGCCGCAGCGGGTTTCGCGTGCAAAACGCGAAACAGCCCGCCCTGAAACACTTGACAAAAAACCCGATGTTTGTTACCTCAATGCTGTTCCAGCGGGGGAACACCAATCGCACTATGCGGGGGATACCGTCATGCGTCCAACCAAGTTTAGTTCCAGTTTGTTTCTTGAGCTGCCGCCGGTCCTGGCGCACTACGTCGAAGCGGAGCGGCACCTGTGGGTCGAGGGGAACCCACGCAAGGGCCGGCTGAGCGTCCTCAATCGTCCGGGCAGTTTCACCGATGCCGAGACTGAGGCGGTCGAGCGGCGTCATCTAATCGCGACATTGGGGATGGAACGCAGCCGCGCTCTGCTGTATCGCACCGGGTTCGAACAGGGCCGGCGCGACGCGCTGCGGCACCTGGAGAATTTTGGTGAGAACGCGCGGCTGTCGCTGCAGGCGGCGCTCGTGTTTGGCCAGTTGCAGGGGATGTTCATCGCGGAGACGAAACGCTTCGACTTCGACGCGGAACGCAAGACGCTGATCCGCGAAGTGATCATCCGCTCATGCAGCGAGGCGACGGTCCAGAAGATGGCGGGCGTCGTGGCGAAGGGCGACGGGGTCTGCTGGAAGACGCAAGGCTACCTCGCGGGTCATGTGAGCGAGATTCTCGGCAAGCGCGTGCTGACGATCGAGACGCATTGTTCGGCGACAGGCGCGGATCATTGCATGTTCGTCAGCAAGCTCGACGGCGAGTTCGGCGAGGAGGCGGACTGGATCCGGGCGGCGTTGCAGGGCGAGAGCGTGGACGCGGAATTGAAACGGCGTGATGCCTTGGTTGCGTCGGCGCAGAAGGCGGCGCGCCGGGCCCAGTCCGCGCTCATGGGAATCAATCGCAAAGTCCGCAACGACCTTGTGCTGGAGACGGTGGTCGCGGAGTCCGAGGCGATGGAACCCGTCGCACAACGCGCACGGCAACTGATGACGTCCGACGCGCCGGTGATCATCTGCGGCGAGCCGGGCACGGGCAAGGAGACGATCGCGCGCACCATTCACAACGGCAGCGAGCGCAAAAAAGGTCCGTTTATCGAGGTGGACTGCGTGGGGATGACGGACGCGATGCTCGAACAGGAGCTGTTCGGGTACGAGAAAAACGCGTTCCAGGGGGCCACGCTGCGGCACTCGGGGGCCTTCGTCCGGGCGAACGGGGGAACGGTCTACCTCAATAAAGTGACCGAATTGTCCCATGAAATGCAGGGGGCGGTGCTGCGGGCGATTGAGACTGGCCAGGTGACGCCCAAGGGCGCGGCGGCCGCGGAGCACGTGGACGTGCGGGTGATCGCGGCGCTGGACGAGGACCCGGTGGACGCGCGCGACGAAGGCAGCTTGCGCGAAGACTTCTTCTATGCGCTGACGGTGGGGCGGCTGGACGTGCCGCCGTTGCGCGAGCGGCAGACGGACATCCTGCGGCTGGCCGAGGACTTCCTGCGCGACTTTCAAAAGAAATACGAGCGGCAGCAAGTATGCATGTCGGCCGGATTCAAACAGATGCTGATGGACTGCGCCTGGCCGGGGAACGTGCGGCAATTGCGGAACGTGATCGAGCATGCGGTGATCATGTCGAGCGGCGGCGAACTCGAGGCGAAGGACCTGCCCGAGGAGGTGCTGGCAACGCGCTGGACAAAGCAGCCGGGCGACCTGACCCCGGAAGTGATCAAGGCGACATTGAGCCGGACGAACAACAACCGGAGCAAGGCCGCTCAACTGCTGGGCGTCGGCCGGACGACGCTGTGGCGGTCGATGAAGCGCTACGGGATCGCATAGACCCTGACGAGAGAGCGGTGTGATACTCTCCCCGCCCGACTCCGGGCGGGGATTTTTTTTGGGAGCAGACTCGTGATTCGGATTGAGCCTTATGAGCCGCGGCACCTGGATGCCGTGGTGGACTTGTCCTTGCGCGCCTGGGCGCCGGTCTTCGTATCCATCAAGGATTCGATGGAACTGGCGGTGTATGAAGCGTTCTATCCGGACGGGTGGGAGTCGTCGCAGCGCGAAGCCGTCGAGGACGTCTGCGCGGCCGAGGGCAACGGCGTCTGGGTGGGCATCGTCGAGGAACGCGTCGCCGGGTTCGTGGCGGTGAAGCAACACTCCGAGACGTACGCGGAAATTTATATGATTGCGGTCGACCCGGATTTCCAGCGCCGGGGGATTGCGACGGCCCTGACCGATTTCGCGCTGGACTGGATGCGCGGGCGCGGCGTGTCGGTGGCGATGGTCGAGACCGGGGCAGACCCGGGGCATGGGCCGGCGCGCGGGACGTATGAAAAGACGGGATTCCGTCTGTGGCCCGTCGCGCGGTATTTTAAGAAGCTGTGACTTGACGGGCGCTCGGGGCATCGCGAGGATGTGGCGGCTGGACGACGAGAAGGCTTCGTCGCCGGGTGTGCACACCGCAATGACGAGTCTGGTGTAGTTGGTATCGATGTGGCGATTCGTACAGATTAGCGACCCGCACCTGGGCAGCTATACGGACGGGCGCTGGAACAACGCGTTCGTCTGCACGATGATGCCCGACGTGATGAAGTGCCTGCGGCGCGATCTCCGGGAACTGAAGCCTGACTTCATCCTGGCGACGGGCGATTTGACCGGGCTGCCGACGCGGGACGCGACGTATGGGGCGCGCGATTTTCTCGACTGGCTCGGCTATCCGTATTACCCGATGACGGGCAACCACGACTCGGCGGAGGAGCACTCGCGGACGTGGTTCTGCGAGGCGTATGGCGCGCGTTTGCCTGGCGGCACGCCCCGGTATTCCTTTCTGCACGAAAACCTGCGCTTCGTGGTCTTCGACGCCAGCTGGGCGTGGCGCGACGGCAAGTTGATGCCGCACAGCGATGCCGGGACGCAGCTCATCCAGGAGGACGACACGGACCGCGCGAAGTGGGCGCTGACGGACGAACAACTTGCGTGGCTGGACGCGGAACTCTCTCGCGACTCGGCGCGGCCGACGATTGTGTCGTGCCATTACCCCGCGATCCCGATTCCAGAGCGATCGCGCTGGCCGGGCATGAAGGACGCCGGCAGCCTGCAGAACGGGGCGGCGGTCCGCGCGGTGCTCAAGAAGCACCCGCAGGTGCGGGCCTATTTCGCGGGCCATCTGCACATGAACATCGTCGAGGTCGTGGACGGGGTCACGCACGTGGTGACGTCGTCGCTGCCGGAGTACCCGTGTGAATACCGCGAGGTCGCCGTGGGCAATGACCGGATGATCGTGACGTCGCGCGGGCTGTCGGACCCGTCCTTTGCGGCACGGTCGCTGTTGCCCGGGCGCGGCTGGACGGCGGGGGGGCTGGGCGACCGGAGCGTTGCGATCGAGTTGACGTGACGGCGGGCTGACCGCAGCGGAAGACGCTGAACGCGGCGCGGTTGCCCGCTGCCCGAACTTACTTCACGGACACGACGACGATAAGTTCGCCGGTCTCGAGCTTCAAGCCGCCGAGGTTGAGGTGGGTGCCGGGCTTGATGAGCAGTGTGGTGTCGAGGGCGTCGATGGTCTGGGTGCCGTCGCGCGATTTCATGGTGACGCGGGCCCGGATGCGGACGCGGCCGTCGTCGGTCTTCGAGACGGGCTGGACGTAGAGCGCGTACTTCGTATTGATCTGAATGAGCTGTTCCGCGCCGTACGCGACCGGCAACTCGGCAGACGAGACCCGGCTGAATGTGTCGAAGCTGAGACCCGCGAGCGCGCGCTCGACGGACTCGAGCCCGGGACCGAACGATTTTTGCGCGCGGCCCTCGCGCCGGGCCTCGACGGCGACCATCGAAATCGTGACCGGTTCCGAAGGGACGGCTTCATCTTGACCGATGACGGAGACGGCGAGGAGTATCAGCCCGACCGGGCTCACCAGAGGTCGCCCTCCGGTACGTTGATCCAGATGGTGGCGGTGCCGTCATCAGACACGGCCGATTCGGTCGTAGCGCCCTGGATATCGGTCGAGACTTCCTCGATGACCGTCGCCTCGATGGGCTGCGGCCCGGTGCTGAAGATGGAGAGCAACGACACCGCGACCACGACGGCCGCGGCCGCCGCGGACATCATGGCCCACAGGTTGAACGAGCGCGCGGGCTTCTGTTCGACGCGCGTGCGCAGATCGTGGAGGAACGCGGGCATCTGCGCGTCGTCGAGGGCCGGCGCGGGCATGGCGTGAATCGCCGCGCGGGTACGCTCGAGCAGCGCGAGGTGGTCCCGGCAGGCGGGGCAGATCGCGAGATGGACGCGAACCGTCTCGCCCTCGGCGAGTTCTCCGTCGAACCAGCGCTCGACGCGTTCTCCGAATGTGCATTCTACGGTGTTCATGTCATCGTTCCCCTGCGACACCCATTTCGACGAGTGCCTTTTGCATCTTCTTGCGGGCGTGATGCAACCGGCTCATCACGGTGCCCAAACTGCATTCCATCACTTCTGCCATGGCCTCGTAGGAGAGGCCCTGGAACTCGCGCAACACGATCGCGCTGCGGTGTTTTTCCGGCAGCGTGCTCAATGCCTGCTGTATCGCTTCCCCCAGTTCCTGCGACTCGAGGCGTTCGTCTGGCCGCTGGGCCGTTGTCGGCGGATCCGAGTGGCCTTCGAGCGATTCGAGGGCGACGGTCCGCAGGCGGCGCTTCTTGAAGAAATCCTTGCACTGGTTCGACGTGATCCGCAAGAGCCACGTCTTGAAGCTCGAGTCGCCGCGGAACCGCTTGAGGCCGCGGTGCGCCTTGACGAAGACCTCCTGGCTGATGTCCCAGGCCTCTTCGCGGTTGCGCACATAGTGATAGGAGAGTGCATATACATCGTTCCGGTACTTGCGCACCAGCGTCTCGAACGCCGCATATTCGCCGGCGCGCGCCCTTGCGACCAGGGCCGAGTCTTCGTCGGCTCGGGTGGCGGTCTGGTCGGCGTCGTAGTCGGTCACGGCGCCGCTATGATAGCCAAGGCGTATGGCCAGCGGCATACCCATCGCGCAATCCCCTTTGTTACACGGAGTTAGACGCAGGGGTTGGGGATTTATTTAACACGGAGGCGACCAAAATGCTTGAAATCAAACCGTTTACATGGGGACCGGTTTGAGAAAACGCGAAATCGGGCCTATTATCGGCTGAATCTGGGCTTCAATCCGCTGGGAGGCGATATCAGCATGGGAGTGGTCGAGCAGCAGCAGATGACGTTCGAGGAGGCCGTCCTCGGCCGGCGGTCGGTGCGGGGTTACCTGCCGAAACCGGTGCCGCGGGAGGTGCTGGAGCGGGTGTTCGAGATCGCGCAGCGGACGCCGTCGAACTGCAACATCCAGCCATGGCGGGTGTTCGTGGCGACGGGCGCGGCGCGGGACCGGATCCGGACGAAGCTGGTGGACAACATTCTGAACGGCGTGCCGATGAATCCGGACTACGACTATCCCGGCAAGTTTGAGGGGGAGTACCGCAAGCGGCAGGTGGACTGCGCGGTGGCGATGTACTCGTGCATGGGGATTGCGCGGGACGACACGGCCGGGCGGGCGAAGGCGTCGCTGCGGAATTTCGAGCTGTTCGACGCGCCGCACGTGGCGTTCATCGGGATGCACAAGGCCTTCGGGACGACGGTGGCGATCGA
Organism: uncultured Nitrospirales bacterium; assembly: GCA_964411925.1. Classification (GTDB taxonomy): domain Bacteria; phylum Hydrogenedentota; class Hydrogenedentia; order Hydrogenedentales; genus VFKU01. The sequence goes on along the minus strand of CAYPNI010000088.1, from coordinate 338 downwards.
CGTGGGGATGTACGCGCAGTCGCTGATGCTGGCGATGCACGCGCACGGCATCGCGAGCTGTGCGCAGGGGAGCATGCGGTATTACCCGGACGTGGTGCGCGCGGAGTTTCCGGGGAACGACGACATCAAGATTCTGTTCGGAATTTCGTTTGGCTACGAGGACCCCGAGGTGCCGGCCAATGCCACGCGGACGACGCGGGACGGGATTGAGGCGGCGGTGACGTTTCGGGACGAGTGACGCGAAGCGGGGGTCGGCGCGTAGCGAAGGTCAAATGTGATGATGTAAGGAGATTCCCGCCTTCGCGGGAATGACAAATGGGGGGCGTGGGTGGGTGGGC
>CAYPNI010000087.1:0-17443 GCA_964411925.1 uncultured Nitrospirales bacterium | reverse complement strand
TCTCAACCTGCCGGGTGGCAGGCCTAAGCGAAGTGTGCTTAGGCCTGTTCCCAACCCCCTTGTCATTGCGAGGAGCGCCCTTTGCGACGAAGCAATCTCAACCTACCGGGTGGCAGGCCTAAGCGGGTTTCAGCTTAGGCCTGTTCCCGGACCGGCAGCTACTCCTGCCCGGGCTGATACTCCCGCTCGAGGTTTGCGCGGATCTCCGCCTCCGTGCGCCACACCGGCCGAAGCTGGCGCGCCACGAACAGCGGGCTCTGGTCGGCATAGTGCGCCGATGTCGCGTCAAGCGTCGCGCTCCCGAATTGATGCACCACCTGCGAGTGCACGGCGCCCTTCGCATCCCAGTTCACCAGCAACACGAGCGTATCCCCCGCGCGCGCGACGTACCGCCCGGTCTCCTTGTCGAGGCCGCCGTATACCGCATGCAGGATGTCCGGCCCGCCCCCGATACCCAGGTCCGTCGTGCCGCGCACGAGCCGGTTCACCTCGCTCCACGGCGGATCGATACGGCCGTGTTTCTCGCGCAGCAGCGTCACCGCCTCTCCAAAACTCTTCGCCAAGGCATCCGCCTCGGGCACTTTCGTCCCGTTCGTCAGCGGAAGCACGGTCAACACCGCCAGTGCCGCGCCACGGCTGTCCGGGTCGGTGCTCAGGTTCCAGTCGCGCAGCAGCTTGATTCCATCCGCATCCAGTGTGCCGGGGTTTCCGTCTGCATGGGCGAATAGCGCGGCGAGACTCTTGGCCATCACCGAACTCGCCGAGTACTTCATGTCGTATTTGTACGCCACGAACTCGTCCCACGTGATTGACTCGTCGCCGCCGTACAACTCGATCGCGCGTAGCGCCCGGTTCGTCATGTGCGTTTCGATCCCGTCCGTCGGCGCGAAACTCGCCGAATCCGGGTTGCCCGTGCCCGTCGTCGTCTCGAACGGCGTCGAGTTGCAGTTCTGAAAAAATCCCGACGCCGGATTGACCACCGCCGGCAGCCGGTCAAACGGCAGGTAGTCCGTCCAGAGCGTCTCGGACGTATCTCCCGGCAGGTACATCCGGTAGTCGTAGCCCTGCGCGCGCACGGGAATCCGCGCGTTGTAGAGATAGGCGATCGTGCCTTGCTCGTCCGCGTAGCCGATATTGAGCGATGAAATCGCCTGCATGCGCACGGCGTCGAGCCACTGCTCCCGAGTCTGCGCCTTGTTCATCCGGTACCACTGTTCGACCTGGCGGATGTCCCCCATCCCGGCGTACCGGATCGCGTAGACGCCGTGGTCGGCGCGCACCACCGGCCCGTGGACCGATCGCGCGACTTCCCGCCGGACCTTCATCGTCATTTCGCTGTCGGGATTGATCTTGACCTGCAACGTCACGGTTTTCACGTCGAGGTCGCGCCATTTCCCGTCGAACTTGTACTGGTTCGGATTGTCAGGGTTCATTTCGAGCACGTACACGTCGACCAGATCCGGCGCGTTGACCGTCATCGCCCAGCCGAGATGCGCGTTGTGCCCATGCCCGATGACCGGCATGCCCGGGAACAGCCCCCCGTACATGTCCCAGCCGTCCTCGCTGTGCAAATGCGCCTCGTACCACGCGACAGGACCCGTGTACGGCTGGTGCGAGTTCACCGCGAGATACGTGCCGCCGTCCGCCGAACGCCCGCGCGACACACCGAAGGTGTTCGACCCCGTCGGCAGTGACTGCTTCAGGAAGTCCCCCGCCACGCGGAACGCGTCTTCGTCATCGAACGGAAGCTCGATCGCCGCGGCCGCCGCCGCGCGCTTCTGCGACACTTCACGCCGGCGTTCCTTGCCGAACAGTTCGAGCACGTTGTTGTCCAGCCCGAAGAAGAACGGAGCCTTGAACACGAACCCGGCCACGATGTCCTTCCCCGTCACCGGGAAAACCTCCGGAATCATCAGCTCGTCCGGGTTCCGCTCCGCATATTTGTTTACGCCCGCCGCATAGGCCTCGCAAATCGCGCGCGTCTCGGGCGACAGGTCAGTCTCGTATTTCGCGTTGACATCGTCCCACACGCCAAGCAGGTGCACCATGAAATCGATCGGCGCCGAGTCCGCGCCCTTGATGCTGCCGAGCAGGCTGCGCCCGGAGATGAACGCCTCCTGCAGCGTGCCGAAGTCGTCTTCGCAATGCGCGTAGGCAAGGCCATACGCCGTGTCCGCGTCCGTCTTGCCATAGATATGCGGCACGCCCCACGTGTCGCGCAGGATTCGAACGTTGACGCCGTCCTCCGCTCCCACGGGCGACGCAGCCACGAAAATGACGGCCAGAACGGCACAACGAATACTCGCGTACTTGGTCATGATCGCCTCCAGAACGATTGAGCCCCGCATTGTGGCATCTTTGGACTGCGGCGGCAAAGGCGCGCTTTTTCTTTCGTGCGCCGAGCGCCTATAGTACGCGCGGAAAACCCAGGGAACCCGCCGTGATCTCCGATGACTCCGAACGCGTCCTCGAAGAGGGCAACGTCACCGTCCACCGGCTGCCGATTCAGTACAGCGCCTACTTCGCCGTGCAGGAACCCGCGCAACCGGCTTCGCAGATGCCGCTGCTCGTCGCATGCCACGGCTACGCGCAATCCTGCAAGGGTTTCATCCGCAATTTCGAACCGTTGCGCGACCGGAATTGGCTCGTCGCCGCGCCGCAGGGCGCCAACCAGTTCTACTGGGAAAACGGCAAGGTCGGCTTCACCTGGATGACGCGCTACATGCGCGAGCACACCATCCGCGACAATCTTGCGTACATGGAACGCTTCATCGACGAAATCCGAAACGGATTCGAGGTCAATCCCGCGCGAATGTTTGCGCTCGGGTTTAGCCAGGGCTCGGCCATGGCGCATCGCCTGGGCGCGGCCGGGTTTTTCCGGCCCGCAGGTGTCATCCAGTGCGGCGGCGATCTGCCTCCGGACGTCGAGGCACGGCTCGGAGACATCGAGCCGTATCCCGTCTTGATCGTCCACGGGTTGCAGGACAAACAGATGAGCCTCGCGAAGGCCCAGGAAGGTGAGGCCGCGCTACGCAAGCACAACTGGCCGGTCGATACGATCTACTTTGAAGGCGAACACGACCTGCCTGCCGGAGTCGTCGCCGACATCGCCGGGTGGATGGATCGACGGCCCGACGCGGGCAGCTAAGCTTCAGTTAGAAATGCCGCCCGGAGATCATCCTATAATCCCCATTCTTCCCATGCTTCCCATCGTCACACCCCAGACAACGGAGCCCGCCCGATGAAACGCGCCGTCAAACTCATCTTCAAAATCCTGCTCGGCGCGTTCTTCATCTTCGGAGGCATCAACCACTTCCTCCGTCCCGACTTCTATCTCAATCTCATGCCGGACTACATCCCCGCGCACGAACTCATGGTGCAACTCAGCGGCGTCACCGAAATCGTTGCAGGCGTGATGCTCCTCATCCCGCCGATCTCCCGCTGGGGCGCCTGGTTCATCATCGCCCACCTCGTCGTCTTTTTTACCGTCCACTTCTGGATGATCCAGCACGCCGAGGACCGCTACAGCGACGTCCCACTCGCCGCGCTCTGGTTCCGCATCGTCCTTCAGGTCGCCTTCATCGCCTGGGCCATGTGGTTCATCAACGATGGGAAACCCGCCTCAGCGAAACCGGCGCGAGCCGAAGGATAACTGTTCATCGCTCCGCGCCTCCGCGCCTCCGCGTGAAACCACGCGCCTCGCTCAGTCCCCCGGCTGCGCCGCTGCGGGCTCGTCATCTCCATTCGCGCGTGTGTAGTCCGCGATGAACTCATCGGTATAGCCGCCGATGACGTGCCGGATGTGCGCGGCGGCGCGATCGCGGCTCTGCACGCCAAGATACGACTTCGCCCACGTCAGCGCCTGCGCGTTCGCGCCGTCGGCCAACGTCACGCGCTGATGCACTTCAATGTCGAGTGAAAACGCCACCGCGCCCGCCGCCTCGTTGTACATCACGTTACAGTTGACGTAGAGATAGGGCCTGCGCTCGTCCGCCAGGCGCTCGTCCGGAGACAACAGGCGGATGCCGGCTTTCTGCAGCCGGCCGCGGACCTCCGCGTCAATCGTTTCGCGGTCGAGCCCAATGTTCGCCGCATCGCCGTGCAGCCGCTCCACAATCACCATCACGCCCGCCAGCCCGCGCAGTGACCCCGCCTCGTCCACGTCCGCAGCCGCGGCGGGCCGCGCCCACGCCAATAACGCCAGCGCGGTAGCCAATAGGGCAGCGCTCGGAGCATTCATTCGCGGGGTCGTCATGGCAGCAACGGCTTCGCTTCCGGCGCGCGGAACACGGTCTGCGTCGTCAGATCGGTTACCTCGGCCGTCGCATGGCCGAACACGTCCGTGAACAACCCTGCCGTGGAGCCGTTGCGCCCGTATACCTGCACGAGGTTCGCCGGCGGATCGGTCTGCATACCCGACTTGATCACGACTTCATCGAGCTGGCCGTGGCCCACGTCGATGCGTGCCGTCCGTTCGTCCACCGCGATCCGGATCCGTTTGTGGTCCGGGTCCGGCAATTCGGAACTCACCAGCGTAATCACCGGCCCAGTTTGGTCCATCGCGAGTTTCATGCGCGGCACGTCGCGGTCGTCGTACAACACGATTTGGCCGCCCGGCGCGCCGGCGTGCGTCTCGCCCTGCAGACGGATCCGCGCACGGCCCGATGGGTCCGTCAGCACAAGCTCGTGCGCCGAAAGGATTCCGCGATCGGGTTCGGGTTGGGGTTCTGCCGCGGGAGCGGGAGCCGCCTCCTCCGGCGCCAGCGCCAGCAAGGTGACCGCGGAACCCAACACCGACGACGCAAAACACAACAGGCAAACAAGCGCAATCCGGAGCATCTCAATCAGACCTTTCGTCAATTTCGCATCAGGGAAGTGAAAACCGCGCGATGATATCACGCTGTCTCGTGCACGCTCGCGGAGCACACCTGTGCAGCGCACAAGTGCTCAATCAGGCTCATATATGGCCACCCGCTGCGCCGCCGGCTGCGGCCAAGGAACCACTTGTACGTGGCACCGCTATTGCTCAACACTGGTGGGGCCCGGCAATTCGGTGTCCCGGCCAATAATGGGAGGATTCGATCATGCGATACGCAGCAAGTTTGGCGATGGTGGCGGCGCTAGTGATTGCGATTGCCACCCTCGCAACGACCGGCGAGGCGCGTGAAGCTGAACAGGCCGACGATCGCTTCGCCCAGGAAGTGCCCGAATCGCTCATGCGCCAAAAACTCGAGCACGCGCAGGATCTCCTCGGCGCACTCTCGATGGGCGACTTCGACCGAATGATTTCGAACTCGAAGGAACTGCAACGCATCAGCCTCGAAGCCCGTTGGAGCCAGCCCCACTCTCCGGCATATGCCGCCTACGGCGACGACTTCCGCTCCGCGCTCGAGCGAATCGTCGTCGCGGCGGAGAAGCAAAACATCGACGGCGCCTCGCTCAATTACGTCCAGGTGGTGCTGACGTGCATCCAGTGTCACAAAGTCGTCCGCGAGGGTGAAGAACTCGCCCACCAGGCCGGCTCGGACGATCTCGGCCTGCTCGATCGCGCGCTGGCCATGACCGCGAAGTAGAACGCGGCCGCGCGGGCTCTCAATCGCCTTGCCCGGATGGGGCAAGCTTGCTAGTGTCTAGGCATGCCCTTGCCCGAGTTCAGTCAGCCGCACCAGCGCGACGCCGAACGCGCCCGCTTGCAGACCATCCAGGCGATGTCGCCTGCGCGGAAGCTCCAGATCGGCGCTGACTTGTATTGGTTCGCGCGCAGGCTCAAAGCGGCGGGCGTACGCCGCCTGCATCCGGACTGGACCGATTCCGAGGTGGAAGCGGAAGTCCGCCGAATTTTCTTGCATGCTCGAACTTAGCCCGTATCTCATCTTTACGGAGCGGTTCGACAGGGCGGGACTACGCTATGCCATCGGTGGCGGCGTCGCAGCGATGGTGTATGGCGAGCCAAGGCTTACACTCGATCTCGATGTGCTGCTGGAGTTGAAGTTCGCCAAGATCGACGCGTTGCTTGCCGAGTTTCCAGAGGTCGAGTTTTATGTGCCGCCGGCTGAGGCCATCCGCATCGAGGTGTCGCGGGGTTACCGTGGCCACATGAATATGTACCATCATTCATCCGGCCTTCGTGCAGATATCTACCTCGCGAGCAGAGATCCCCTGGATGTGTGGTCGTTGAACAACTCGGTCCGGCTGGACATCGACGGAGGCGCAATCGCGATCGCACCTCCGGAAGCAGTGATCGTCCGAAAACTAGAGTACTTTCGAGAAGGCGGATCGGAGAAACACCTGCGCGACATCCGCGCGATACTCTCTGGACAGTCGAATCTGGCGAATCGCAGCCTAATGCATGAATGGATCGAGCATCGCGGCCTTCAGGATGCCTGGCGAAGGGTGTCGGACGAGCCCACGACATGATGTTGAGGTGCCCGAGCCGGAATTGCGCCGCGCAGGGGGCCCTGTTATCGTGACTATCGGTCCAGCGCATGGAGGGTCCCGGCATGTCTCCCCAGTACGACTCGAATGGTATGAATCGCCGCCAGTTCATGAAGACGACCGCCGCGGCCGCGGTCGCCGGTGGCGCGCTCATCGCCCAGACCCCGGCGCGCGGCGCGAACCGGTTTCCCAAGGCGGACGACGGCCTTGACCACCGCAACGAACGCGCGGACCGCATGCAGTACCGCCAGCTCGGCAAGACGAAATTCGTGTGCAGCCGGCTCGTGTTCGGCTGCGGCGCGGCGCTCGCCGGCGGCAAGGCCGTGCGGCTCCTCGGCCGCGCATACGAACAGGGAGTCAACTTCTTCGACGTCGGATATGACGACTATTACAAGGGCTCCGAACGTTATCTCGCGCCCTTCCTCAAAGCGCACCGCGACGATGTCTGGGTGACGAGCAAGGCGCCCGCGCGCGTGACCGCCGAGGGACCGCTGACCGTCGAGGCGGCGCAGGGCGCGGCAAAGTACTGGACCGGCCAGCTCGAACTCAGCCTGGAACGTCTCGAAATTGACTACGTCGACGCGTATTACTTCATGGGCGTCAACGATCCGGTACTCGTGAAGAGCGACGAACTCGCCAAGGCGTTTCACGACGCGCGCGATGCGGGCAAGGTCGGCCACCTCGGCATCAGCACGCACGAGAACGCGCAGGAGTGTCTCGACGCCGCCGTGGACGCCGGGCACTACAGCCTCGCGATGATCGCCATCTGCCCCGCCGGCTGGTACGAGTACCGCACGCGAGAAATGCGCACGGACAAGGGCTCGATGAAGGAACTCCGGCCCGTGCTCGACCGCGCGCGCGACGCCGGAATCGGCCTCGTCGGGATGAAGGCCGCCCGGCCCATCGCGACCGTTCCCTACGGTGGCAAGTACGGCCGGGTCGCCGAAGACAGCATCATGACGGCCTTCGACCGGTACTACGACCAGAAACTGCTCAGCGCCAACCTGAGCCCCTTCCAGCGTTCCTACGCCTATGTGCTCGAGAACGGCCTCGATGTCGTCAATGCCGATATGCAGAACTTCAAACACTTCGAAGAGAATCTGGTCGCCGCCCGCGAATCGCGCGTCTATCTCGCCTAGCCGAAATTGAGGGTGGCAGGCCTAAGCGGGGTTCAGCTTAGGCCTGTTTCGCGCGGTTGGATTCACACTACGGCCAGAACAGAATCATCGCGCCGCCCGCTACCGCGGCCACGCCGAATCCCGCTGCGACGCGAATGAACAACTGGCGCGTGCCAAGTATCGCAACGGTCGCGCCCTTGAACCCGAGGTTGGCGATCGCGCCGAGCACGATCATGCGCCACGCCTGCGACGACTCGAGCGTACCCCGCTTCACAAGCTGCGCGGACGACAGCGTAATCGCGTCCATATCGGTCAGGCCCGAAAGCGCGGCGACGGCATAGAGCCCGGAGTCGCCCAGGTGTTCCCTCGCAAACGCCACCGCGAGCAGCACGAGCGCATACAGTCCACCAAAGATCACCGCCGCCTTCACGTCCGCCGGAGACTCGACCCCTGCGGACTTATGTTTCCCGCGCAAGCGCAATGCCGCCGCGCATCCGGCAACCACGAAAAGCAACCCGAGAAACGTCGCAAGCGGCACCCACGCCTCGCGCAGGAATTCGGGCGACGTAACACCGATTTCGAAAAGTACGCGCACCATCACGATCGCGGACGCGATGAGGATGACAACCGCCGCCGCGCCCGCCGAGCCGGGGTTGGTCCTGGCCGATCGCGCGTACGACAACGTCGTCGCGGTGCTGGAAATCAGCCCGCCGAGCAGGCCCGTCACGATCGTCCCGGCGCGTTCGCCGAGGAGCTTGTACGCGATGTACGCGCCCAGACTGATGCCGACGATGAGCGAGACCATCAACCAGATTTCGAACGGATTGATGACGTCGTACGGGCCGTACGCGCGATCCGGCAGCACCGGCAGGATGACCATCGCAACGAGCACGACACGGAAAATCGCATTGAGGTCCTGCGCGCCCACGCGTTCGACGAAACCGTGAATCGGCGCCTTCCAGTGCAGCAGTACCGCGATCACGCCGGTGGAAATGATTCCGAGCCGATACCAGCCGAGACCGATCGCGCAGCCCACGCCGAACATCAGCAGCGCGGAAATCTCGCTCGTAATGCCGGTGTCGCGATTCCCCTTGCGAAACTCGTGCACGTTGCCAACCACGAGGAACGCGGCCACAGCCAGCAGCGCCGCTGCCACGATCCAGCCGCCGAACCGATCCGCGATCAGGACGGAGAGCGTGCCCAGCGCAGTGATGAGCGGGTACGTCCGCACGCCGGCCACGCGCTTGTCCGCCCACTCGCGCTGAAACCCGACGAGGAACCCCAATCCCAGGGATACCAGGAGTCGAATGAGGACCGTGCTGTCCACGATTCAGTTCCGGCGCTCCGCGGCTGAAATCACGCGGCGGATTCGGTCAGCTCGGTTTCGGGCTTGAGTTTTGGACCGGTCCGCAGGACGCGGACGGCTTCGACGATGAGCCATATCGACAGAACAAACAACACGACGCCGACCACTCCCGATGCGATCGTGCGCCCTTCCATGCCTTCGCCGCGGAGCGCGCCCGGGAGCGCGTTGACGAAGGGAATAATCTGCAGGATGAGCGACCACATCGTCATCGCCATCATGAAAACCATCGGCAGAATCGCGTACAGCGCGTTGCGTCCCGTGCGCATCAGCCACACCGAGACCGCCAGCAGTGTCAGGCTCGCCAGCAATTGGTTGCTGGTCCCGAAAATCGGCCACGCGACCAGGTACGCCTTCTCCGGAGTCGCCATGAGAATCGCGAACGGCACCAGCAGCGTCACCGCCGTCGCCACGACCGCGCCCGCGAACGACTTCCACCCGAGCAACTCCTGCAGGACGTACCGCGCGAGCCGCGTGCTCACGTCGAGCGTGTCGTACACGAACGTGCTGAACGCGAGCAATGCAAACGCGAGCGCCGCGTTGAAGTCGATGCCCACGCGCGCCATGTATGACGCAAGGCCGGACGCGTACACGAGGTTCGGGTCCTTGCCCAGCGTCTCATCGCCGGGCGCGAGCATCATCACCGTGCCCAGCGCCAGGATCGCCACGAGCGCCTCCAGCAGCATCGTGCCATACCCCACCACGCGCGCGTCCGTCTCGAGATTGAGCTGTTTCGAGGTCGTACCCGACGACACAATCGCGTGAAATCCCGAACACGCGCCGCACGCGATCGTAATAAACAGGATCGGCAGCAGCGGCTGCCCGTTCACGATGCTGTGCAATCCGTCGAGATTGAACGCCGGATACTTGATCGAATACCCGCCGAACAGAGCGCCGCCCAGCCCCACAATCATCACCGCGTACAGAAACCACCCGCCAAGATATCCCCGCGGCTGAAGCAGCAGCCACATCGGAATCAGCGACGCAATAAAACAATAGACCAGCAGGATGCCGTCCCACTGTTTGACCGAGATGCCGCCGAAGAAATCGAGCACGGGCTGCGGCGCATGCGGGCCCGCCCACACCGCCAGGAACACGAGTGGCAAGAACACCAGCGTGGTCAGCGTCAGGTTCGTGCGGAATCGGTAGAGCAGCACGCCCATCGCCACACCGATCGCGAGGTAGAGCCCGGACGACACCGCCACGCCCGGCCCGAATGCCGCTTCTTCGGTTACGTACTTGAAGGTCTGCCCGGTAATGTCGGTGAATGCGACAATGACGTAGACCAGCGCGAGCCACACGAAGACGAGAAACAGCACGTGCGCCGTCGGCGACATGTACTGCCGCGCCAGCTCGCCGACCGACGCCGCCTTATGGCGAATCGACGCCGTCAGGCTCGTGATGTCGTGCATGCCCCCGATGAATATCGATCCGAGGATGATCCACAACACCGCCGGCACCCAGCCGAACCAGATCCCCGCGAGAATCGGCCCCACGATCGGCCCCGCGGCCGCGATCGCGCTGAAATGCTGCCCCACGAGCAGCGGCGCCTTCGCCGGCACGAAATCGACACCGTCGTTCACCGTGCACGCCGGAGTGATCCGCTTCTCGTCCAACCCCAGCTGCGCCGAAAGGTATCGGCCGTACGTGACATACGCCGCGCCCAGCACGACAATGGAGACAACCACAAGTAGCGCGATCATAGTGTGAACCGCCCAATCGCCGGGAGTGTATCAAAGATTTTTGCCCGATCCCAACGGTCTCGCGCTCTTATATAGATTAGTCAGCTCCGCACTTGTATCATGACTGATTGCCTTGTCGTGCGAGAAACCACGGCTTGGGAGAACCCGCAGAGCCACATGAACACGTCACGAGCAGCGGCGTCGGATCGAACGGCCGCGATACGTTGGGCCAAGTGGAAACGTCGGCTCCACTTCGTCGCCGCTCGTCTGCATACAGGCTGGGTCCGCCTCCGCGACGTTCTGATCTTCGTACTCGGCGCGCCATATTCCGTGATGGTGTTTTTCCTCGGTGTAGTACTCGGAGTAGGAATCAACCTGCTGACGATGGTCCTCGGCGAGCCGGGGAAGTCACCCGTCGCGCCGGGGATCCTGAATTGGGCCACCGGCCAGTATCCCCTCGAACTGATTTGGGTAACTTTCGGTGCATTCGGCGCGTTCTTGATCTCTTGGTACTGCCGCAACGTTCGGAGGCGCAAGGAGAAGCTCAGTGAACACGCGCGCGTCTACTCTCCATCGCAATCTCTCCCGTTCGAATCGTTCGGGTTCGTACCGGCGGCTCCAGACGATCTGCCCCCCGGTGGAACCGAACGCTCGTTTCGCGGCAAGTACACAAATCGCGTCCTGGTCGAGTTCGACCGGGCCATCGAAGCTGCCGAAGACTTCGAGCCGGAATTTACCGAGACCGACCTGGCCGGTTGGATCAGGGGGCAGCGTGGTTTTCTGATAGTGGGCGCCATGCGTTCTGGTAAGACCCTGACCCTGCTCCACATTCTCCGCGAGCTTATCGGACATACTGTCATTTGCCCCCACTCGACGGCCGCGCCGCCGGACGAATGGGCGCTCCGTGCCCTCACAGGACAACGGGTCGTGGTGTTTCTGGACGATATTGCCACCTTCATGAGCGCAAACTACGCGCTGGGAGACCTCATCAGTCGGGTCACGCGCGCCACCGGTCGGCAGTGCATAGTGGTCGGCACCTGTCGCGATGGAAGCGACTACGAAAGCCTGCTCTTCACTCCCGGCAACCACGTCGTGCGATTCTGCGAAGGACTGCCGAGGTTGCGCCTGCGACTCATCACCGGTTCGCAAAAGGACATGTTGAACCGAGTCTACGAGAGAAACGTCCCGTCAAAAGATTTGCCGCTATACGTGCATCCGGGCGATTTCGCGATTGCCGACTGGGCCGTCATGCGCTCCCGATTCAATGGACTCAGGGAATCAGACAAGGACACCTTACGGGCGCTCAAGCTTCTCGATAGCGGCGGCCTTTCGCCATCCAGACCCCTCGTGCAAGCGCTGCTTGGGACCGTCTTCCAGCGCGCGGTAGAGCCGCCAGCGCTGGATGAAACGCTGCGGACGTTGCGCAAACAGGATTTCTTGCTCTTCTCGCAGAGCAATGACACCGTTCGGCCGCACTTTGGCCACCTGGTTCGAGTCGTCCATTATTCCGAATCGTTCGAGAGTGAGGATGCCCACTGGTCTGAGGTGGCCCAGGCACTGCACACGCTGGGAGACGCCACACCGCTCATCAAACTGGGCAACGTGCTATCCAGGCGCTACCTCCACAAGCTCGCGCTCGAAACGCTTGAACTGGCGAGTTCGCTGGATCCGGATAACGCATATGTGCAATTTCTTCGCGGACGTTCCTTCATGCGCGCCCGTCGGAACGTTGACGCACTCGACGCGCTCGACGCCGCGCTGAAGCTGGATGACTCATTCGTAAGGGCGTGGTACTGGCGGGGTATCACGCTCGGCCGGCTGGGGCGAAATCGGCTAGACGAGGCTGTTCAATCCTTCGAAAAAGCGCGTTCGTTGCGGCCAGGCGATCAGCGTTCCACAACGGGTCTAGCCGTAGCACTGGCGCGGCTGGGCCGCAAGGATGAAAGTCTCGAACTCTACAAACAGGCCCTCACCTCGGCCAATAACCCAGTATTCCTGCTGCTGAACGCCGGCTTGACGCTCGCCACCGACGGCGCATTTGACGAGGCCCTGGGTTTCTTCAAGCGCGCGATTGAACTTCGACCCGACAATGCGGACGCCCATTTATACTGCGGAATCTCGATGGCCCGGCGGGACTTGGAACTCGGCAGGGCCGGCACCGACGCAATGAAACACTTCGAAAGGGCGATTGCCCTTCGGCCCGACTTCGCCGAGGCGTTCTGCAACCGCGGCATCGCCGAGTCGCGAAACGACGATTTCAAAGCCGCGATTCAGGATTTTGACGAAGCGATCAGGCTCAAACCTGCGTACACCCAGGCCTACTACAATCGTGGGATCGCGCACTCTCGCAACGACATGATCGAAAAAGCATTTCAGGATTTCGACAAGGCGTTGGAGCTTCGACCCGACTTTGCGGAGGCGTACTTCAATCGCGGCAGAACAAAGGCTCGCATCGGGGAATTCCGGGCCGCGATTCCGGACTTCGACGAGGCGATTGACCTCCGGCCCGGGTACTTCGACGCGTATTGGAATCGCGGAATAGCACTGGCAAACGACGATCAATGCGTCGCCGGACTGGCATCGGTTGATACTGCAGTAGCGATCGACGACGGGAATGCTGACGCACACTTCGCACGGGGTTACGTCCTGACGCGATTCAAAGGGTTCGACCGCGCGCGGCTCGAGGCCGCGCGAATCGCGTATGAGCAGGCGATCCTTTTAAGGCCGGGCTTCCCCGAGGCCCATCGGGAACTCGGATTCGTGCTGGGCCAATTGCTGCGTGACGAGGAGGCGCTGCAGGCGTTTAACAAGGCGCTCGAGCTTCGAGAGGATTTCCCCGAAGCCCTCTTCGGCAAAGCCCGCAGCCTTTGCTTCCTGGCGAAGAACTGTCCGGATCCGCAGGAACGCGCGGGGATGCACGCCGAAGCGGCGAAACTGTTACATCAAGCCATTACGCTCGATGAGAGAATCATCAAGCTTATCCAGCGAGACAAGTCGGCGTTTGGTGATCTAAGAAAATCGGGCACTCATTGGGAAGAACTGGATTGGTTGATCTGGTCTTCGAAAACCCGAGTAAGACCAACGTCTCAATATGGCGGCCGGGACAACCCGGGATAGAGTCGCGCCCCTACCGCGTCACCCCGTGCTGCCCATGTCCGCGATAAACGCGTTCGCCTCGGCAATCGAACGCTCCATGTCGCGCAGCAAACCCGCCACGTCGTCCTCCACCTGCGACACCTGCGTCTGGAGCGACGCGATCGCCTGCGCGTTGAGGTTGTGCTTCAGGTAGAGCACCTGGTCGTGGAACACAGCGATCACCGGGTTGATGCTTGATTCCGCGCGCCGCATCACGTCGATCAGTCGCGCGTAGCGGTCGCGCGTCGTCTGAAGTTTCATCGCGCTGTCCCGGCGCAATTCCTCGTTCGTGTAATCCTCGAGCTCGCGCTCCCACTCCTTGAACAGCGCATTCGCCACGTCCTGCACCTTGTTGATGCTCGCGTGGACATCGCTCGCGCGCGCGCTGCTGCGTTCGTATTCGCGGTTCAGCCGCTCATACACCTGTTCGAGCTCGCCACCCTGGAACCCCGTCGCCGCCTTGAACTGCGCGAGCGCCGTCTGGAACTGTTCCTTCGCCTCTTCCTGGTCGTCCCGCGCTTCCTCGATGCGATCGACGAGAATCTCCCGCTTCTCGACGCCGAATTTCTCCATCGTGCCGTAATACACGGACTGGCAGCCGCCGAATCCGAACACGACGGCCATCAACCCCGCCGCGCTCAACCATCCCTTAACCAATCGTCGTCGCTCCCTGCGTTCCGCCGCGCGATTACCCTCGTGTACGCACATTCGCTACTTACCGATTTACCGCGCCCCTTATTCGCTGGGCGGCTTGATGCCGAACCGCTTGAGCAACCCGCCCTCTTCCTTCTTCTCTTCCTGGGGCGCGGCCTCCTGTGGCGCAGCGCCTTCAGGCGCCGTGCCTTCCGCCGGTGGCGCCGCTTCAGACTTGTCGCCCCCCAAGACGCCCTTGAGCAGTTTGTCCGCCTGCTTCTTAATCTCGCCGATGCCCTCCTGCTTGATCGCGCCCGTCGCCGCGCGCTTCACGAGATCGCCCACGTCCGGCACGATGATCAGCTTGGGCGGCACGCCCTTGATCTTGACGGGAAACGCCAGCCGGCCCTCGTCGTTAAACAAGTACCGCAGCTCCTTCGTGGTCCCGGCCATGCCGTCGGAGAAGTTCTTCGCGAAGTAGATCACGGCGTCGAGGTCCAAATCCGTATCGAATCCAATCGTGCCCTTCCCCTCGAGCCGGAAGAAGTCGCTCTCGATCACCAGGTCTTCCGTCGCGAGTTTTTCCTCCGCCACGGCGTACGTCGCGCTGACGCTCTCCAGCACCGTGTGCTTCCGGTTCACGAATTCCTGCAAAGACTCCGGCACCACGCTCAACAGCGCCCCGCCGACAAACGGGATTTCCGTGACCTTGCCCAGCGTCTCCTTGCCGATGTTCACGTCCTTGATCAGGCCGTCTTTCAGTTCCATCTCTGCGGTGCCGGCAATCGACGCCATCAAGTTCTCGTTCAGCGTCCCGGTCACGTCGGCGCCAAGTTTGCTGATCGTCCCCGTAATGCTGTTCGGCGTATCGGGCAGCAACGCCGGCACGACTTGCTCGACCAACATGCCCGAAAAATCCACGTCCGCCGTAAACGGCATCTCGCCGTCGAGTTGGGCGCCCGTGTTGAGTGTGCCGGACCCGCCGAAAATGCCCACTTTCATCGTCTCGACGGTGGCCTTCATGTCCTTCAGGCCGGAGTCCAGCTCCATCGTAAACGGCGCGTCGCGCAGCATACCCTTGGTGTCGCCGGTGGCGATCTTGATGCGTTCGTTGTTCGCATCGAGCGTGAGCGTGCTCGCCACGTCGTGCAGCGGGATGTCGGCCACCGTCCACGCCGCATTCGAGATGCCCACCGTTCCGTTCGCGCGGTACGCGCCCTCGGACGTCCACGCCACCGTGATGTCCGGCGCGCACTGGCCAGTAATACCCATTTCGTTGATGCCCGGCGCGAACACGTCGTACAGCGGCCCAAGGCTGGAGAGATCCACGCGCTCCGACTGGATGCGGAGCGCCTGCTTCGAGTCGTCCGGATCGATCCCGCCGCTGACCTTGAACGTATTGCCCAGCGCCGTCGCGTCGGCCTGCGCGATCTGGAACGCGCCGCCGTCAAGGTTGAACGTCGTGTTCTCGCCGCCGAATTTCACGTCCACGTCGTCGAGTATCACCATGCTGCCATCAAGCGTGCGCAGCGTCACGACGTTGTTGGCGAACCCCAATCCCGCGTTCGCGCTCAACGCCTTGACCACGTATTCCTTCTCCGCGACCTTGTCCACGAGCGCGATCGTCGCGTCTTTGAGCGCGACACGGTCCAGCGTCACTGTGATCTCCGGGGTCGCGGCCGCCGGGCCACCCGCCGGCGATTCGTCCTTCTGTTCCGGCGGATTGCGCGGTAATCCGGCGACGTAGAACCCGTCCTTCTCGAGATACACGGTAATCTTGGGTGTATCGAGCACGAGTTCCTCGACTTGCAGCGTCTGGCTCAGCAACGGCATCAACGCAACACGCAACGAAAGGTTCTCGAGCGTCATGGCCTGGCCGTCGCTCTCGACGCGGGTGTCATCCACCACGAGCCGCACGCTCGGAAACACGCTCGCCGAAATCTCGCCGAAGGTGACCGTGCTGCCCAGCGCCTCGCTGGCCATTTTCTCCAGTTCGGGTTTGTATTGCCGGGCAATCGCGTTCGCGTTCATGACCGCGTACGCGAGCCCGCCGCCCACAACCACGACGAGCAGAAGCACAAGCAGGATGACGACAAGCAGCAGCTTTTTCATGGCTACGCCTCCCCTGACGCTGGACCGGATTGGAGATCCAACTTAGCATATCCACGCGCGGGGTGCGAGTAGTTTCGGGATTGGAACATTCAAGTCCGCGCGCGTGTTAGCGTTTTGCGGGGATTCGCCCGGGCGATGAGAGGGATGATGATTCGCGGATTGTTCGAGGCGCACCTGCCGGTGCTCGACTTACAGCGGAGCCTCCGCTTTTACACCGATACCCTCGGGCTCACGCTCGGCACGCTCGACGAGGTCCGTCATATCGCGTTTTGTTTCGCCGGCGGCTGGAATCACACGATGATCGGGCTCTGGGAGCGGCCGCCGGGCTCGATTCATCATCAGCACATCGCCTTCGAAATCGCGCTCGAAGACCTCAGCCGCGCGGTCGCGCACTTGAACAAGTCGGGCCTGCAAATCCTCGATTTCAGCGGCAATCCGACGGACGAACCCACCGTCCTCGCGTGGATGCCCGCGGTCTCAGTCTACTTCAAGGATCCCGACGGCCATCTGCTCGAGTACCTCGCCCGGCTCCCCGGTGCGCCCCAACCCGAGCGCGGCGTCGTCCCCTGGAAGGAATGGCACGCGGCGTGAAGTGACTTCGCGTCAACGCCCGCAAGCCGCAGGCGCGCCAGACATCGGCCGCGCGCCATGAGATACACGCCCTAACACCACCGCGAGTCACGCAACACACGCCCCACCACCACCCGACCCCGTCAGTTTGTCATTCCCGCGAAGGCGGGAATCTCTTCCACCAGACCCGATCGAACGCGAGCCGATCCCACCCGCAACGAAGCCCGCGCTCACGCCCGCAAGCCGCAGGCGCGCCAGACATCGGCCGCGCGCCATGAGATACACGCCCTAACACCACCGCGAGTCACGCAACACACGCCCTACCACCACCGCGCGTCATGCAACACGCGCCCCACCACCACTCCGCGTCATCAGTTTGTCATTCCCGCGAAGGC
>CAYPNI010000086.1:0-17572 GCA_964411925.1 uncultured Nitrospirales bacterium | reverse complement strand
GGCCGCAGGGCGCATTCTACGGCGAGCACGTCGCGACGTATCTCAACCACACGCGCTACGACAAGATCGTCGAAGCCATGGGCGGCCACGGTGAGTTTGTCGAGAAACCGGACGACATTCGCCCCGCGCTCGAACGGGCGTTCGCATCAAAGAAACCCGCGCTTGTCAATGTCATCCTCAAGCGAGACATGGAATACAAAGGCGGGGGATATATTTAGTTCGTTTCTATCCTAATCGTAATTCCTGATCGTAATCGTAATCGACAGTTCGACCCCGATTACGATTACGAGGACGATTAAGATTACGATTCCCGTTGATGCCCGCAAAACCCATCGGCCTCTATCTTCACGTCCCCTACTGCCGCGTCGCATGTCCCTACTGCGACTTCGTGAAGCGGCCCGTGGACGGCGACGCGCCCGATGCGTTTACCGACGCGATCATCCGCGAGATCCAGGCGTTTGAGGGCCCGGAGGAGGCGTGCTCGGTCTTCTTTGGCGGCGGTACGCCCTCACTCCTGTCCAACACCGCCTTCGAACGTGTTTTCGACGCGCTGGGCCGCCGGTTTCGCGCCGCCACGCCGCTGGGAGAGCGAGCGTACTCGCGAGCCGCGACCTACAGCGACGACCAACGGCTCGCGAGTACGCTCGCACTCCCAAAGGACATCGACGGTCGCGCGGCAGCGCGACCCTCCCGTATCGAGGTCACGATTGAAGCGAACCCGGACGACATCACGCGCGATCGAGTCCGGTTCTGGCGCGATCTCGGCATTAACCGGCTGAGTCTTGGCGTGCAGTCGTTCGACGACGATGTGCTTCGGTTCCTGGGGCGTTGTCACGACGCAGATGTGGCGCGCCGCGCGTGCGCCGTCGTCGGCGAGGAGTTCGAAAACTGGGGTATCGATCTCATCTTCGGCGCGAAACCGCCCGCCGCGTGGACCGCGAGCGTCAGCGAATGCGTGTCGTTCGCCCCGCCGCACGTTTCGACCTACGCGCTCACCTACGAGGAACGCACGCCATTCTGGAACCAGCGCCACGACGCCGTGGACGACGACATCGCGCTCGATCAGTACCGCCACGCGATGGACGCGCTCGGCGCCGCCGGGTACGCGCACTACGAAGTCTCAAACTTTGCGAAACCGGGTTTCGAGTCAGCGCACAACTTGATCTATTGGCACAACGAAACCTACGCCGGCTTCGGTCCCGGAGCGGTCAGCTACATCGGCGGCGTCCGCGCACGAAACCTTGCCAACATAGCCGCGTATCTGCAACGCCCGGGCGAAAAGGAAGAGTCTCTTCGATTGAACGATCGCGAAACGAAAGTCGAGACGCTCATACAACACTTCCGAACGCGCGCCGGTATCACACGCCCTGCCTACCGCTCCCGCTTCGGCGCAAGCATCGACGAAGAGTTCGACACCGCGCTCGCGCCGCTCGCCGCCCGAGGCCTCATCACGGATGACGGCACACGCCTCTCCCCCACCCGCCTCGGCTACGAACTCAACAATGAGATCGGCCTCGCTCTCGTTTGATTTTTTGCGACGTGGGAGGGCGAGCGTACTCGCGAGCCTGCGCATACCGGTTCGTTCCGGCTCGCGGGTACGCTCGCCCTCCCAGGGCTGACTGCCCACCTGAATGATTCCGCCGGCGGCGCGCGAGCGCGATCTTTCTCCCCAACATTGCGGGGAGCGGGGAAGGCTACGAAGCGATCTCCCCGTGTGCGACGCGACCGCCTGCCGGGTCGCAACCCCAGGCGGGCTCCGGCGTGGGGCTGTCGTCTGCGACGAAGCCCGCATGCCCGCGCGGAACCCCTTCGGGCGCCGCGCCTTTATGTTCGCGCCGCCGTACCGTAGAATAAAGGCGCATGCTTCGCTGTAGTACGGGTGAGGGAGTGCGTGATACACCGGAACGGACCATGAATCGAATCGCTTTCATACTCTGCGCCGCGTTCGTCGCGGCGACGGCATCCGCGCAAGAGACGCTTGTGCCTGAGTCGCCGAAGGCCGCCGCGTTACCGGCCGGCGCCGGGGTCGTGGTCGTGTGTCCGGTCAGCGGCGACATCGAGCCCGGCGTGATGGTGCTCGTCGAACGCGCGATCAAGGAAGCCGAAGCACTCAGCGCGCGCGCAATCGTGTTCCGCGTGGACACCTTCGGCGGGCGCGTCGATTCCGCAGTGGACATCGCATCGAAAATTACCGAGTCGTCCGTGCGCAGCATCGCGTACATCGAGGGCCGCGGCGCCATTTCCGCCGGCGCGCTCATCAGTTTCGCGTGCGACGACATCATCATGACCTCGGGCAGCTCGATCGGCGCGGCGACGCCCGTTGTCCCCACGGCCGAAGGCATGCAACCGACCGGTGAGAAGGAAGTCTCGTTCATGCGCGCCAAGATGCGCGCGCTTGCCGAGAGCAACGGCCACAACCCCGCGTTGGCTGAGGCGATGGTCGATAAGGACATCGAACTGCGCGGCTATCGCGACCCCGAGACGGGCAACTACACGGTCTACGCCGTCACCGGGACCGTCGGCCCCGAAAGCGACGGCCCCCGGCCGGGTGCGGGCAGCCCGCCCTCCGGCATCGAAGACATCCTGCGCACGTTGTCCGGCGAACCCCCGAAGCCCGCGCAGCCGCCCGCCGTCGTAGAAACCGCCGCGCCGCAGCCGGACGAATTGCACGACGCCGGCTCCGTGGTTTACGAAGACGGCAGCGAGCTCGTGCTGCCCGCGGGCAAACTCCTGACGATTACGCCCAGTGAGGCGATGAAGTTCGGCCTCATCCCGATGATCGTGTCGAACCTCGATTCGGCGCTGAGGCAGTTCGACCTCGGCGGCGCAACGCTGCACGTCATCGAGCCGAACTGGGCGGAAAAAACGTTCCGGTTCCTCACCAGCCCGACCATCGCCGGCCTGTTGCTGATGGTCGGCCTCGGCGCGCTCTACTTCGAAATCAAGACCGCGGGCTTCGGCCTCGCGGGCATCGTCGGTATCATCGCGCTTACGCTGCTCTTCGGCGCGCACTTCGTCCTCGGGCTCACCGACACAATCGACATCGTCCTGATTCTCTCCGGCCTCATCCTCATCGGCGTCGAGATATTCGTGCTGCCCGGCTTCGGCATCGCGGGCATCGCGGGCATTCTTTGTGTCCTCGCGGGCACCTACCTCGCCCTCGTCAGCTTCACCTTTCCGCAATACAGTTGGGATTACGAACGGCTCGAAGAAGTCATTTACTCGATGGGCGTCGCGGCGGTGACCTTCACCGCGTTTGTCTTTGCCACGTGGAAGCTGTTCCCGCGTTCGCCGTTTTACGGCGCGCTCGTGCTCGAGAGTGCGCAGCCGGTGGCCCAGGGCTATACGTCGCCCGTGCAAGACGCGCAGGTCGCGCGTATCGGCATGCGCGGCACGACGACCAGCATGTTGCGGCCCGTCGGCCGCGCGCGGTTCGGCGATGCGACGCTGCAGGTCGTGTCGCGAGGCGCGTACATCCCGTCCGGCGTGAGCGTGGAGATCATCGAAATCGACGGCGGCCGTTACGTGGTCGAGACAACGGAGGTATCCGCGTGATGGACAATCGCACCGCCATCATCCGCATGCTCAAGCAATTGCTTGAAGATTCGATCGTGCTCCATCAACAGGGGGCCGGATACTACAGTTGCATTCCGGTCATCCAGGG
Source organism: uncultured Nitrospirales bacterium (assembly GCA_964411925.1). Lineage (GTDB taxonomy): Bacteria > Hydrogenedentota > Hydrogenedentia > Hydrogenedentales > VFKU01. The sequence goes on along the minus strand of CAYPNI010000086.1, from coordinate 13,908 downwards.
CTACAACAAACTGCTCAAGCAGGCACGCGCGCTCTTTCCGGAGGGCGGGCTCATTGAAATGTTCGACGACCAGCGGGAAAGTGATCCGAACGATCCCGCCGACAAGATGAAAGTCATGCAAGGCGTCCGTATCGAAGTCGGCCAGTTGATCTCGCTGCTCGAGTCCGCGGGCCGTGATGAAATGGCAGCCACCGGGGAGAGCCGCGAACCATGATGCCCGTCGTCATCCTGTTCGTCGCGGGCGTCGCGCTGATTTTTGCCGAGTTCTTCGTTCCCGGCGGCGCGCTGGGTTTGTTGGGCGCGCTCCTGGTCTTCGGCAGCATCGCGCTGGGTTGGTACCGCTTTCCGGAGTACGGCGTACTCCTGCTCGCGGGCGAGTTGGGCACCGTGGTGATCGTAGTCGCCGCGGGACTTTACCTGATCTTCAAGACGCCGCTGGGCGACGGGCTCGTGCTCAAGAGCAAGCAGGACGTCGCCGCGGGGTACGCCGATTTCGCGCAGGACGCCGCGCTCGTCGGCCAACTCGCGAAGGTGCACAGCACGTTGCGGCCCGCCGGCTCGATCATGGTCGGAAACACGCGCATCGACGCCGTGTCCAACGGCACGTTCATCGACGCCGGAAAGACCGTGCGCATCGTCGAAGTCGAGGGGCACCGGGTCGTGTGCGAGGAAGTGGCTGACGTCTCGGGCCAGCGGCAGCCCGCGTGATGGGCGGCCTGGGCGGTCTGTTGCTCGCGGCCTTGGTCGCGATCGTCCTCATGGCCGCCGTGTCCACGTATATCTACTACGGCCGGCTGTACATGCGATCGCGTGTCGCCGGCGCGGAGGTTGGGTTCCGGCGCATGTTTCGGATGACGCTGTCCGGAGTCAGCGCGTTTCGCGTCGTCACCGCCTATCTCAACGCGAAGCAGGCCGGGCTCGACATCCCGCTCAATCGCTTCGAGGAGCATGCGCGCGCTGGCGGCGATCCGCGCCAGTTGGCCCGGCGGCCCGAACCGGTCCGCCGCGCGGGCGATGATCGCGCCGCTGGGAACGTCGCGGACGCGCGTTGAGCGCTTGTTGCCGCGCGTGCGCTGCTCCGTGACGAATTCGCGGGGCGCACGATTGTATGTATATAGTGACTCGAACACTTCGGAATCGGGCATAGCACCCGCGAAATGAGGGGCAGCACATGGAATTCATCATGATTGCGTTGGTCGTCGTCGCGATTATCTTTCTGCTCATCGTCGGCGCGATCATCATCAGTTTCATCGGCATCTGGCTGCGGGCCGCCCTCTCCGGCGCGCGCGTCAGCTTTGCGCGCCTCGTCGGGATGCGCCTGCGGCGCGTCAACCCGTCCGTCATCGTTGACAGCCGGATCATGGCTGTCAAGGCCGACATTCCTATCTCGACCGACGAGCTCGAGGCGCACTACCTCGCCGGCGGCAACGTCGTCCGTGTGGTACAGGCATTGATCGCCGCGTCGAAGGCGAATATCGGGCTCTCGTTTCAGAAGGCGACCGCGATCGATCTCGCGGGCCGCGACGTGTTCGACGCGGTGCAGACCTCTGTCAAGCCGAAGGTCATCGACTGCCCCGATCCGCGCCAGGGACCGAACACCGTCGCCGCGGTCGCGATGGACGGCATCCAGATCAAAGCCAAGGCCCGCGTGACGGTACGCACAAACCTCGCTACGCTGGTCGGCGGCGCGACGGAGGAAACCATTATTGCGCGCGTCGGCGAAGGCATCGTGACCACGATCGGCAGCGCGCCGTCGCACAAGAAAGTGCTCGAGAACCCCGACATGATCTCGAAGACCGTGCTCCAGCGCGGGCTCGACTCCGGCACGGCGTACGAAATTCTGTCGATCGATATCGCGGACGTGGACGTCGGTGACAACATCGGCGCGCAACTCCAAATCAAACAAGCCGAGGCCGACAAGAACATCGCCCAGGCGCGCGCCGAGGAACGCCGCGCGATGGCGATGGCGCGCGAGCAGGAAATGCGCGCGCTCGTGGTCGAGATGGAATCCAAACTCGTTCAGGCCGAGTCCGAAGTGCCCAAGGCCATTGCCGACGCATTCCGCGGCGGCCACCTCGGCGTCATGGACTATTACCGCATGAAGAACATCATGGCCGACACCGGCATGCGCGAATCGATCTCGAAAATGGACGAAGGCGGCGAAAAGAAGAAGTAGCTTCGGGGCGATTCAATGGAATTCCTGGGCGTCATAGTCTTTATCGTCGTCGCGGTCTTGTCGGTCGTGCAGAAGCTCAAGGAACAGCGCGAGCTGAAGCAAAAGCTGGAACGCGAAGACGCCGAAGAAGACGCAGCCGCGGGCCGGCGGCCGGCGGCCGATCCGGCCGTCCCCACGGCCAGCCCGCGCGGCTCGCAGCGTCGCCGCGCGTCCGCGCCCGTGCCGGTGGACATGGAGGACGTGATTCGGCAGTTGATGGGCCAGCCGGCGCGGCCACGGACCGAATCCGTGGAAGGGGACGACGAAGGCGAGTGGGAGCCGGCGCCCCCTCCGGTACGCAGCGAAATGCCCCGGCAAGTCCAGCCGCCTGCGCAACGGCCGCCTCAACACCAACAGCCGCGCCGTGTCCATGATCCGAGGCGGCGTCAACCCGCCGCGCCTCCCCACAAGGGCGCGCAACAACCGCCGCAGATCCGCCCCGTGCGCCAGCGGCCCGCGCGTTCGCCGCAGGAAATGATGAGCACGCGCCAGGCGCGCCCAAAACGCCGCGAAGAACCGACGACGCAGGAAGAGGCGGAGCGGCAGGAGCGCGAGCGGCGCCAGCGCGCGGAGACTGAGCGGCGAAAGCAGCAGGAACACGCCGCCTCGCGCGAACCCCAAAAACGTCCGATGCGCCGCGTTGCCCGGACGCAACGCCACCGTCTGTTCAGCGATCTCGCCGAGGTGCGGCGCGCGATCGTGTTGGCCGAAGTCATCAATCCACCGCGCGCGCTGAACGATCTCGAACCGCGGGCGTGAGGGAAGCGGCCCTTCGCGGCGCCTACGACGACCCGCCGCAATTGATTACTTCCGATAGTCGCGGCGTTTTGGCGTGTCATCCTGAGCGTAGCGAAGGATCTCGCGCTTCGATCGCCACTCGTTTGTAAAGAGAGAACTCGTGCGCTCACGCGGGCCGCAATCTCTCTCCCATTTCCTGTCGCCTTGTGTTAGACTCCGCGTTCATGGGGGCTGTCATGGGGGCTGCACAACCGAATCCTGTCATCGTCCAATCGGACCGATCCATCCTGCTCGAGACGGATGGGCCGCAGTTCGAGGACGCGCGCGACGCGATCGCTTCGTTCGCCGAGCTGATCAAGTCGCCCGAGCATATCCACACCTATCGCATCACGCCGTTGTCGCTGTGGAACGCGGCCGCGGCCGGCATGCGCGCGGACGACATCGTTCGGGCGCTGCACCGGTACAGCAAGTACGACGTGCCGGAAAACATCATCATCGAGATCCGCGAATACGTTTCGCGCTACGGCCGGCTCAAGCTCTACAAACTCGAAGACGGCCGGCTGGTCATTGAATCGCAAGACGCGATGCTGATCACCGAGTTGGTGAACAACCAACAGGTCAAGCCCTACGTCGCGGGGTCGGATGGGCGCAACCGCATCGTCATCGCGCCGGGCGACCGCGGCAACATCAAGTGCGCGATGATCAAGCTCGGCTTTCCCGTCGAGGACCTCGCCGGCTACGTCGAGGGCGCGCCGCTGCCGTTCACGCTGCGCGACGTCGCGCTGTGCGGCAAACCGTTCGGCCTGCGGAAGTATCAGCAGGAATCCGTCGCCGCGTTCTGGGCGGGCGGCGCCAATCACGGCGGTTCGGGCGTCGTCGTATTGCCGTGCGGCGCGGGGAAAACCTGTGTCGGCATCGGCGCGATCCACGCGATGCAGACGCAGTCACTCGTGCTCACGACGAACACGATCGCGCTCCGCCAGTGGAAGAACGAGCTGCTGGACAAGACTTCGCTCAATCCCGACCAGATCGGCGAATACAGCGGCGATTCCAAGGAAATTCGCCCGGTCACGCTTGCGACCTACCAGGTGCTGACGTACCGCAAGAGTAAGGACAGCCCCTTCGTCCATTTCGACCTGTTCGACAAGGGCAACTGGGGCCTCATCGTGTACGACGAGGTCCACCTGCTGCCCGCGCCGGTCTTCCGCGCGACCGCAAGCCTCCAGGCGCGCCGCCGCATCGGGTTGACCGCAACCCTGGTGCGCGAGGACGCGCGCGAGGACGATGTCTTCTCTTTGATCGGCCCGAAAAAGTACGACGTTCCGTGGAAAGTGCTCGAGAAGCAGGGCTGGATCGCCCAGGCGGTCTGCCACGAGATCCGCGTGCCGATGCCCGCGGAGGATCGTTATCGCTACGCGATCTCCGACAAGCGCATGAAGTTCCGCATCGCCTCGACGAACCCGAACAAGCAGGATGTCTGCGAGAAGTTGATCCAGAAGCATCGCGGCGACAACATCCTCATCATCGGGCAGTACCTCGATCAGTTGAAGGAGATCTCCGACAAGTTCCAGGCGCCGATCATCACCGGTCGCACCGGCACGCGCGAACGCGAAAGGCTCTACCAGGCGTTCCGCAACGGCAAGGAAAAGTTGCTGATCGTCTCGAAGGTCGCGAACTTCGCGATCGATCTGCCCGACGCGAACGTCGCCATCCAGGTGTCCGGCACGTTCGGCTCACGGCAAGAAGAGGCCCAGCGGCTCGGCCGAATTCTGCGCCCGAAGACCGAGGAGACCGTCGCGCACTTCTACTCCACCGTCTCGCGCGACACCTGCGACCAGGATTACAGCGTGAAACGCCAGCTCTTCCTCACCGAGCAGGGCTACCGGTACAACATTCGTCTCGCGGACGAGGTCTGACCGCGGGAGGCCGCCGTGCCGCGCGTTCGCGTGATCGCTGGAACGGCGCGGTCGGACCGCGCGGCACGAATCGTCGCGCTGCTGGCTGAAGATCCGGATCGGTCGCTGCTCATCGTGCCGACCGAGCAGCACGCTCAACTGCGCACGGATTCGCTGCTGCGTGCCGCGGGCCGCGCCGCGTTCCTCGATCCGCCCATTGTCTCGTTTGAAGGCCTCGTGCGGAGGATTCTTCGTGGCGCGCCGCTCGAACACGCCCGCATCGACGCGCTTGGCCAGCATCTGTTGCTGAAGCGCGCCGTGGAGCGCGTCACCGCCACGCGCGCGCTTGACACCATCGGCGCGGCCGCACGGACCGAGGGTTTCCTCGACCACTTGCTCAGCGTCATCGGCCAGCTCAAGCAAGCCGCGATCGAACCCGAGGACTTCGCGCAGCGCATGAAGAAGGCTCGGCGCAAGAATGATATGGACGGGATTGTCTCCGCGGTGTACCGCGAATACCAGAACGAACTCCACCGCGCGGATGCCGTCGACCTTCAGGGTATGTATTGGCTCGCGCGGAACGTCTGCGAAGAATCCTGCCCCGCGGCGCTACAGGCGATCGAGCATCTCCTGCTCGACGAATTCGACGACTTTACTCCGTCCGAGTTCCGCGTGATCCAGGAAGCGGCGCGGCACGTCGAACAACTTACGTTCGGGTTCAACGTGAGTCTGGGTCCCGCCCAACAGGATCTCTACGCGATCCCCCGCGAAACGTACGAGCGAATCGGCGCCACGTTTACCGATGTCGAAGTGGATTCGCGCGACGAGCCCGCCCCAACAAGCGTGACAGAGTATGTCGCATCCACGTTGCTCGCGCGCGACGCGGTGCCCGCGCCGAAGACCATGAGGTCGGACCTCGATCTCGTCGAGTGTCACACCGTGGACCATGAAATCGAGTCCTTGGCGCGCCGAATCAAGCGTCTCATTCGCGAGGACGGTGTCGCGCCCCGCGAGATCGCGCTCGTCTACCGGAATCCCGCCGCCGTCCGCGAAACGATCGCGGATGTCTTCGCGGAGTTTCGCGTCCCCCTGGCCGCGTTCACGCCGCCCGCGGCCGGCCGGTCTGCACTCGCCGGGTTCCTGCTCCGGTTCACCGACGCGGCCCAGACCTGGGCCGAGCCGGATGTCGCCGACGTCCTCACGTCGCCGTGGTTCGCCGGACCTGGCGCACCGCACGCGAACGCCTTCACGACGCTCATCCGCGCCGCCCGGCCCCGCGCCGCGCGTGCGAGCTGGGAACGCGCGCTCTCGTGGCTCGCGTCGGCAATCGCACGGCCGCAGGGCCGGGAGATGAATGACCTCGTGCGTCACATGCCCGGCGCCGCACCAGCGTGCACCGCGCTGCTCGAGGCTTTCGCGAAGTTCGGCAAATTGGCCGCGGTCTGGTCCGACGCGCGGAACACCGCCGGGTTTGCAGCCTGCCTAGACGCGCTGTTGGACGATTTGCCAATCGACGACGCGATAGCAGCGGCGCCGAGCGAGTCACACCGAGAGTTCGAAGCCGCCGCGCTCGAGGGGATTCGCCGCGGATTGTTCCACCTGCACGAGACCGATTCGGCCGGCGGACGCCCGCGCATTTCGCCAGCCGACTTTACGGCCCTGTTTCGGCGCATGCTCTCGTTACTGACCGTGCGCGGGAGCAGCAATTCGGGCGGCGTCGCGTGTATCGACATGGAATCCGCGCGCTATCTCGCGTTCGATCATGTCTTCCTCGCCGGTGTGACCGATGCCAACGTACCCGAGGGCCACGCCGTCAACGCGCTCTACGGTGAAGATGAACGCGGGGAACTGCGCGCGCTGGGTCTGCCGCTCGAAGGAGCGGCTCAACACGACCGGCGCGAAATGCTGTTGTTCCAGCGCATGTTCGCGACGGCGCGAAAGCGCCTTACGATAAGCTGGCACACCGTCGAACGGGGCGGGAAACCCACGCAACGCAGCCTGTATCTCGAGGAGATCCTTGAGCGGCTCTCCGATCCTGACATCGAGCAGCCGGGGCGGCCCGCGGACGTGCTCGTGCCGCCTCTGGAACTCGTGGCCTGCGAACGCGATCTCAAAAACATCGCGTTTCTGGACGGGACCACGCGCGAGGCCGCAAAGCGGTTCCCGCACATCGCGTCCGCCGCCGTCGTCGAGTCCGATCGACAGTCCGCGTCACCATTCGGCGCGCATGACGGCGTGCTGTCGTCCGACGCGAACCTGAAGTTCATCGCGTCGGAGTTCGGACCCGACGCTGTATTCAGCGCCACGTCCCTCGAACAGTACGCGTCGTGCCCGTTCCGGTTTTTCGAGGAGCGGTTGCTCCGCCTCTTCGCGGTCGAAACGACCGCTCAAACGCTGGACAAGCGCGTCGAAGGCAGCGTAATTCACCGCGCACTCGAATTGTTCCACCGCGACCACGCCGGAAAGTCCGTACCCGATATCCCCGTGGACGTCGCCCGCGACGCGATGGCGTCAGCGCTCGAACAGGCGTTCACCGAGACAACACGCGGCCAGATGCACCTGTCGCACGGCCTGCTCGCCGCGGAGAAGGCGAAACTGTCCCGCGTGTTGCAACAGTATCTGGCAATCGCCCGCGACGCTGGCGATTCCGAATGGAAGCCCGCGGACTTCGAGACGGTGTTCGGCGGTTCGCGCGAAGGAGAGTCCGGATTTCCGCCCTATCGGCTGGCGCTCGACGATGGAAGCGTGCTGCTCCGGGGCCGCATCGACCGAATCGATGAACGCGCCGGCGAGATTCGCCTGGTGGACTACAAGTCCTCCGAGGTTTCGGCCGGAGACATCACGAGCGGCCGCACGTTCCAGTTGGCGCTGTACGCGCTCGCGGCGGAGTCCGTGGTCCGTCCACGGGCCCGCTGCGATTCAGCCGTGTACCTCGCTGTGGGACGGCACAAAGGATACCGGTACGCCCTGTCCCGCGGGGAGGATTCCTCCGATTGGGATCGGCGCGTCGAAATCGCCCGTGACGCCGTGTCGAAGGCTCTCGCCGGCATACGCGCGGGCGTGTTTCATCCCACGACCGACGAGAACCCGTGCAAAGGCTGTCCCGACGAGAAAGTGTGCCGGTTTCAGCGCGCGCGAATGCAGCGGAAGGCCGGCGCATGATGTTCACGCCCACGGAGCAACAGCGCACCGCGATCGAGACGACAGGGAAAAACCTGTGCGTAGACGCTGCGGCGGGCTCCGGCAAGACGGCCGTCCTTGTTCACCGCATCGTGCATCTCCTGCGGAAGGACGTGTCGCTGCGACGCATCGTCGCCATCACCTTCACGCGAAAGGCCGCGGCGGAAATGCGCGAGCGCCTGCGTCGCGAAATTCATCGCGCGGCGGACCCGGCCGATCCGAGATCGATGACGAAGTGGCGGCAGCTTGAGCTCGAACTGGAGTCGGCGCGCATCACGACCATCGACGCCTTCTGCGCGGGCCTGCTGCGCGAGAATGCGCTCCACCTCGGTCTTGACCCGGACTTCGCCCTCCTCGCCGATGCCGAAGGCGAGATTCTTCGCGCCGAGGTCGCCGGACGCGCCATCGAGGCGCTGCTTGAAGCCGGCGACGCCGCCGCCCATCGGCTGGGCGCGGAGTTCGGGGTGTTCCATCTGAACGGCGCCATCGAACGCGCGCTGGGCGCGCCCGCGGAGATGGAACGTGCCTGCGCCCGGTATGACGGCCTGAACGCTGAAGCACTGGCAAAGCGTTGGCGGGACGATACAGACGCGCTGCTCGGCACGCGATTCAAGAAACTCGCGGCGGACCCGCGCCTGGGTTTGATGCTCCGCGAACTCGAAGGTCTGGACGGCGCATGCGGCGATCCCGCCGACGCCCGTGAACGCGTGCGGGTGGCAGCGCGCGATTCGTTGCGTACCGTATTGGCGCTTGAGAACGCAGCCGCGGTCAACTCCGCGCTCGTCCAACTTACCCAGTTCGATCTGCGACAGCGCTCCAGGAAGAACTGGTCCTCCCCGGAAGCGTTCAACGAAGTCGCCCGCATCGTAAAGGATGCTCGTGAACTCGCGGAACGATGGGCGATCGAAATGATTGACCCCGCGGACGAAGCCCGCGCCGTGCAGCTCACGCTGGACCTGCTCCACGTCTACCGGCACGCCGCTGCCGCCTACGCGAAAGCAAAAACGGCGCGCACCGCGCTCGATTTTGCCGAGCTTCTGCGGCGCACGTTTGACATGATCGCGGAACGGCCCGAGTTGCGCCATCGTGTTGCCGCCGGCGCTCATCACCTCCTCATCGACGAATTCCAGGACACGAACCACGCGCAACTCGAGCTCGCCCGGCAGATCGCCGGGCTCGGCGCTGCGGTCGGCGCGGAGTTGTTCGTCGTCGGGGACGCGAAACAGTCCATCTATCGGTTCCGCAACGCCGAAGTAGACGTGTTCGCGAAAGCCCGCGATCTGGTGGACGAGACGCTGTATCTCGACGAGAATTTCCGGTCCGTGCCCGAGATCATCGCGTTCATCAACCACTTCTTCGCACGCTCCGGCCTTTTGCAGGATGTCGAGGCGGAATTTCACCCGCTGAGGGCGACCCGTCCCCCGGCGAACGGACCGCGCGTCGAGTTCCTCGTGCCCGAGACGATAACGACCGGCGGGGGCAATGCCGCCGGCGCCGAAGTCTACCGGGAAGCCGAGGCCCGCATGATCGCCGCGCGCGTCGCGCAGATGTGTGGACCGGACGGCGTGGACGTATTCGATAAGGCGACGAAACAGCCGCGCCGCGCGCAGTACGGCGACATCGCGTTGCTTTTCCGCAAGGGCACCAACTTCGAGACCTACGACGCGGCCCTGCGCGACGCCGGAATTCCGAGCATCGTCGCGGAGGGTTCCGGATTTTACGCGCGGCAGGAGGTCCTCGATCTCCACAATCTCTTCACCGCCGCGCTCGACCCATGGAACGAGTTCGCGCTTGCGGCGTTCTTGCGTGGGCCGTTGGGGGGACTCCGTGACGACACGCTTATGGAACTCACCCGCGCCCAGGGTCTCGCCGACGCGTTCGCGAATGGCGCCGCGCCCCGCGACGATGCCGAGGCAAAACGACTCGGCTCCGCGCGCGGGTTGCTGCGCGACATCTGGGCGTGGCGTGAGATGCCGCTTCCGACGCTCGTCCGCTTCGTGCTGGCGCGCACGGGGTTCGAGGCCATTCTTCTGCCGCAGATTCACGGCGTCCAAAAAGCAGGCAACCTCCGAAAGCTCGTGGACGTCGCCGAGAGCTTTTCGCACACGGGGCGCGCCAGCCTTCACGCGTTCACTTCATATCTTGCGACGATCGCCCAGCGCGACCCGCGCGAGGGGGATGCCGAGCTCGCCACAGACGCGCTCGGCGCGGTCACGCTCATGACGGTGCACAAGGCCAAGGGCCTCGAGTTCCCCGTCGCGATTGTCGCGGACACCGGCGCGAAACGCGGAACCGGCCGGACAGCCAGGCTCTTCCACGCACACATGCAATACGGTCTCGCCGCTGTCGTTCATGACACACGCGGTGCGATGGTCAAGCCGCCGCTCGCGCAACTGGTTCACGCGATCGACGCTGAAGAACAGGACGCGGAGGAGGCCCGCGTGCTCTACGTCGCCGCGACGCGCGCCCGCGACTTTCTGCTGTTCTCGATGCCGCCCAAACCGATCGCCGGTACCTGGGCCGCACATCTCAACGCGACGCTCGACATCGGAAGCCAATCCGACGGCGCCATGCTTCGCGGCGAGGGTTGGGAAGCTCGCGTGTTGCGCAAAACTCCCGCACGGAACTCGGCCGAGAAGAGGCGTGACCGTCGCGAACCGATCGATCTGGGCGCGTTGACCGATCGCGCCGAGCCGCTGAACGCGGTTGGCGCGATCGGCGACTCTCTGCCCGTCAACGCCATGCTGGATCGCATTTTCGGCGAACGCGCATGGGACCAGGAGCGATCGACGACGGAGGGAACGCGCGATCCTGGCGGGCGCGCGCTCGGGACGGCAGTTCATACGTTGCTGGAACGCTGGGATTTCGGGAGCGATCCGCCGATTGCATCCGTGCTGCGCGACTATTGCCCGCAGATTTCAGCGCGCGCTTCCGCTCAGGACGCGCTCGAGCGAGTTGTCGATCGGCTGCGCGCCTGTGCGCTGTGGCAGCGCCTGCGCGACGCCGCCCGGGTAGAGCGAGAGTTGTCGTTCACCTGGCGCACCGCGGGTGTCACGCTGCGGGGAAAAATCGATCTGCTGATCGACGGCGAACTCGTGCTCGACTACAAGACAGGTACGTTCGACGCGGCCCGGCACGCACGCTACGAAACACAGCTTCAACTCTACGCCGCGGCGGCGGATGCCGCCGGCCGTCCCGTCCGCTCAGGTTATGTTCTCTACCTCGATATCGGCAGATTGGAGGAGATTGAGGTGTCCAAACCCGCGTTGGCCGATCTGTCGCGGCGCGTTCACGACGCTGTCGGCGCCGCCTAATATCAGATCGGCCAGTCGCGGACCGCGCCCAGCAGAGCGCCTGTAAGGTAAGAAGCAAACGCGAGCGAGAGCAGAATACCGAGCACGATGAGTCCCGTCCGCAATGCGCGCGGAATGCTCCAGTCCCAGGGCGGTGCAACGGGGAGCCCGGCCAGGACGGAGAACGGCGCCATGAAAATACCGCCCCAGAACACCAGCCGATTCGCACCCACCGCGAACCCGCTCCATTTGTCCGGAACCGGCGGATACCCGATGGCGAGTTTGTAAACCCAGTCCACGAACCAGACGGCGGCGGCGAACACGACCACCATAGACACGAGCGCGGCCGCCAACTCGCCCACCGGCCGCAAGACGCGGCCCACCGACACTCGTGGCGCGCCTTCGCCGTGCTTACTCGAATAGAAGTACGCGTATGCAAGCAAGTACATCGTGACCGCTACGGGGCCTGTAAGCAGTCCGATCGCGCCAACCGTCGCGCGGACTGGCGCGACGCCAAATCCGAACTGTTCCGCGATCGCCACGCACACACCCAGCCATACGCGCTGGGACGACGCCAACGGCCCGAACGGCAATGGTGGAGGCGCAGCGGCGGGCAATTCTGTTGAAATCGCGAACACGGGCCGGGACGAAAAGTTCACCAGTGCAGGTTCGTCGTCATGGTCCTCCTCGACGATCTGCACCTGTTCCTTCGTCAGCGACATAGCGCCGTTGCCGTTCATGGAAATCGCGCGGAGGCGCTGATCCAGCAGCGAATCGGCGTGGGCCGCCTTCTCGGGCAACTGAATCCGGTTCAGCACGCGGATGAGGTCTTCGTCCCCGAGCGGGGAATCGTTTCTGCGCGAGAGTTCGTCGCGCAACCGCCGGCGGATGTGCGTGAGCACTTCCGTGCGCGCAGACGGCGGATCGGGCGGCGTCTCGAGGGCCGCATTGCGCAGGAACGCGTTCACAATGCGGACCTGACGGTCCGAGAGTTGCAACATACAGGCCGACCCTTCCGATACGACCTACTAGGGTAAACGGAAAAAACGTCTCGGGACAAGCCCCGGGCCCGGCCCGCGGCAATCGGCCGGCGGGACGCCGCTGGTTTGACCGATTTTGGCCCGTCTGCTATAGTCCCGCGCGATTGGGCGTGCGGGTCTTTCGACCCGGTTCATCCGTGGCACTCCCCCCGGGATCGTTCGGAAGGCCGGAGTGTGCGTTGCGAGTGTGCATGGCCCCGAATTGAGAGGAAATCGAGTTGGCGGAACGGACATTTGTCATGGTCAAGCCCGACGGCGTCGGCCGCAGGCTCATCGGCGACATCGTGCAACGATACGAGGCCAAGGGGCTGAAACTGGTCGCGCTCAAATTGCAGGTTATCAGCAAGGATCTCGCGCACAAGCACTACGCCGAACATGAGGGCAAGCCGTTCTTCAACGACCTCGTAAAGTTCATCACCTCGGGCCCCACGGTCCAGATGGTCTGGGAAGGCAACAATGCCGTCGAGGTCGTGCGCAAGATGAACGGCGCGACGAACTCGCTCAAGGCCGACATTGGCACGATTCGCGGCGACTTCGGCCTGAGCCTGCAAAATAACGTTGTGCACGCGTCTGATTTGGTCGATACGGCCAAGCGCGAGATTTCGCTGTATTTTTCAGAGAAGGAACTTTGTTCCTACACCATGCCCGACGAGCACTGGCTGGCGTAGGCATACCGGGTCTAATTGGAGGAGCCCATCGTGGCGGGTGGAAGAAAAGTCCGGCGCGCAAAAATCGCTAAGCACAAGCGCAAGAAAAAGCGCCGCGCCAATCGGCACAAGAACAAGAAATAACGCCCGGCTTACAGCGCGGACACGCCAGCCTGCACTCGTGGCGCAGGAGGACTGTCCGCCCGCGGGAGGACTGCCCAAGTGGCCGACAAGAACGACACGCCGAAGATCATCGTTGACGAGGACTGGAAGTCCAAAGTCGATCGTGAGCGCGAGCAGGCCCGCGAGAAGCAGGAAAAAGAGCCCGCCAAAGCGGCACCGGCCAAAGGCGAACTCGAAGAGGCGGACCTCACACTCTTCGACTACCTCGTCTCCACGCTCGCCGCGCAGACCGTCATGGCGCTGGGCCTCGCCGCCGAGGAAGGCCAGAAACAGGTCTACGTCGATCTCGGCGCGGCCCGCCATCTGATCGACTCGTTGATCATGCTGCGCGAGAAGACGAAGGGCAATCTCACGAAGGACGAGGAAGCAAATCTCAACGAAGCGATCGCCGAGTTGCAGCGCGTGTTCGCCGTGCGCGCCACGCAGGTGCGCGAGGCGTCGCTGAACCGTCCCGGAATCGATCCCAACCCGCCGAACCTGAAACCCGGAATCGGATAATCGAAAGGCCCGCATGCCCGGCTATGTGATCGTGGGAATGCAGTGGGGCGACGAGGGCAAGGGCAAGACCGTCGACTACCTGACCGAACGCGCCGATGTCGTCGTGCGTTATGCCGGCGGCAATAATGCGGGGCACACGGTTGTCGTCAACGGCAAGAAAACCGTCCTGCACCTCATCCCCTGCGGCATCCTGCACCCAACCACCACCTGCGTCATCGG
>CAYPNI010000085.1:13782-17645 GCA_964411925.1 uncultured Nitrospirales bacterium | reverse complement strand
AGCACCACTACGATCAGAACGCCATGGTCGCGAAAATCCAGTACGGCATCGGCTCGGGCAACCAGTCCGACGACGAAATGGCGTTCATGTCGTATTACAACCTGATCAAGTACACGAATAACGACGAATTACGAGACATGATCCGGCATTCGTTCTACCAGTACTGGAAGCTCGAGTACCCGGAGATGAACCCGTTCTTCAATATCGTTTTCGCCGCGTCCTGCCTGGGCGCGACCACCACGACACAATGGGGCACGGTGGACCTCGGCCCCTACGAAGACTGGCTCGACGACGCGATCGCCACGCTCAAGGGATTCCCGCTCGATCGCTTCAACTGGGGCATTCAGAACAGCCACCGGCTCGACATCGTTCCGCTGCGCCGCCAGCAGGCCGAGGATCCCGACAATCGCCGGCCGCCGCGCCGCGGCTTGCGCGTCACGGGCAAGGTGCTGCCGGTCGAAGAACGTTTCTTCAATCACTGGAACACGGACCCGTACGAACTCGACTACGGCGGCAACGGCCAGGGGCTCGCCAGCGGCACGGTGTTCCTGCTGCCGTACTACATGGGGCTGTACCACGGGTTCATCGAGTAACGCGCGGCGGCCGGTACGATGGAGCGGGAACCGGAAAGCGAGCAAAGCAAACTCGTCGCGGCGAGGCCCCGTTCCGGAACGCGGGACGCGATCGCGCTGGCGCTCGTCCTGCTCGCGGCGTTGGGCGTGCGCTTGATCAGCCTGCCCAACGAGGCCGCATGGCACGACGAGATCGCGACGCTCGAGTTTCTCGACGCGCCAAATCTGGGCGAATTCCTCCGCCAGACGCACGCCGTGACGCCCGTCCCGCCCGGCTACTCGATTACGCAGTTCCTCTGGTCGCGCGCGTTCGGCGATTCCGTGCTCGCGCTGCGCGCGCTCTCGCTGGTCTACGGCATCGCGGGCCTCGGCGCGCTGTACGGCCTCGGGCGCTCGTTGTTCGGGCATCGCGCGGGACTCATCGCCGCCGCGTGGATGTCGTTCGTCTGTTGGCACATCTATCACTCGCAGGAAATCCGCTTCTACTCGATGATCACGCTGCTCGCAACGCTGATGGTGTGGTCGTTCGTGCGCTTCGTTGCGCGGCCCACGGCCGCGTCGCTCGCCCTCCACGCCGCCGCGAGCGCAGCGGCAATCTGGACGCATCCGTTCACCGTCCTGCTCTTCGCGGCCATCGGCCTCTTCCTCTGCAAGTATCACTGGGGCCGCTGGCGATGGATCGCCGCCTGGACCGCCCTCCACGCCTCGCTCGCCGCCTCGCTCGTCGTGTTTCTCGCGCTCATCGACCGCGACGTCGCCTACGCGCAGGCCGGCTGGCTCTCGCGGCCCACGTTCTGGGGTGACGATCCCAGCGTGCGCACGTTTCTCGCCATGGGCACGGGCGTCATGGCGTATCCGCCGGTCAACGACGCTGGCGCGGCGCTGCTGACGGCGCGTGACACGCTCTGGGCCGCCGTCGAGGTGATCACGCTGGCCGGGTTCGCCGCGGCCATCGCGCTGCTGGTGCGCCGATCGCCTCAGCCGTCCGCTGCGCCGCGACTGTCCACGCGCGACGCCGGCGACCTGCTCGCCCTGTGGTTCGTCATCCCGCCGGTAGTCGCCTACGCCGGGTCCCTCATCTGGCAGCCCATGTTTCACGGCCGCTATCTGCTGTTTGTCTTTCCCCCGGTCTATCTCGGCCTCGGCTGGCTGCTGAGCCGGCGCGGGTTGGCCGTCGCCGCGCTTGCGTTTGCCCCGCTCATCCTCTTCGATGCGCTCTACTACTTCCCCGGACCCTTCCGTGCGCGTTATGACCGCGTCGCCGAGCTCATCCAGCAGGATCCCGAGCCCGTGCGCGATATTTACATCGACGATATGATCGCCCAGAGCGCGTTACAGTTTTACTGGAACGGCCCCGCGCCGGTGTTCCACAACCCGCTCGAGTTGGAAGAGGCGGTAGGAATGCGCTCCGGCGAGATGAGCTTCCAGGCGCCGTCAAACTGGTTGCTAATGTCCTCGGCGAAGCGCGCGCGCTATCTGCGGCAAGACCTCCGGCGGGCGAACGTCGCGTTCGCAGTGCGGCCCTTGCGCGCCTCCCACCCGCTCTGGCTGTTTCACGTCACGGTTGCCCCGCTCCCAGACACTCCAAGCATTATCGAACAGCGGTAGAATGCGTTGCTCGCGAACCCGCCCCCGATTGTCATGCCCGCGAAGGCGGTAATTTTTCTTGTTCCCGCGCTCGCACGCCAGCTCCCCCTTTGTCATTCCCGCGAAGGCGGGAATCTCCCTTCGTCACAGCGCTCGCGAACCCGCCCCCGATTGTCATGCCCGCGAAGGCGATAATCTTCCTTGTTCCCGTGCTCGCACGCCAGCTCCCCCTTTGTCATTCCCGCGGAGGCGGGAATCTCCCTTCGTCACAGCGCTCGCCATCGCTCGGACCTACGGACTACCCAGCGCCGGCCGCCCGCTCACGCGCGCGCGTTCCACGAGGCCCCGCGTCTCCGTCCAGAGCGTGGGCGCGTGGTAGGTGATGCCCTCTTTGACCGTCCATTCGATGCCGCCCTCGCCGCCCCGCTGCGCATCCAGCGTCGGATTGAGCCCCTTCGGCAGCAGGATCTGAAGATTGTCCAGCGGGTTCCCGTTCACGACGATCAGGTCCGCCACATACCCCGCCTTGATCCGCCCGAGGTCGTGTTCCCGCCCAAGGACCTTCGCGCCGTTGTGCGTAGCGTGTTGGATGACTTCGAGCGGATGGAACCCGGCCTCTTCCTGCAACTGCAACTCCCGCAGGTAGCCAAACCCGTATAGCTTGTAGATGAACCCAGCGTCCTCCCCCGTCGTCACGGTCCCGCCCATGCGCGCGAACTCGCGCACCGCCTCCATCCAGATCCGGTAGTTCTCGCGCCAGAACGACTCGTCCGTGTTCGTCCACCCGTAGAAGAACGACCCGTGGTACTCCGGGTTCGGCGCGAAGTACGCCTCCAGCGCCGGATGAAGATAGATCGCCAGCGCCGGGTCGGTCAGCGCCCGCTGCAGGTCGCGGCACGCTTCGTAAATCGAGAACGTCGGGTCCCACGCCACGCCCGCGTCGACCAGCGTCTGCAGGACGTCCTCCAACCGCGCCGGATCGGCCTCGCGCCAGATACGGCCCGCATACCGGAACCGGTGCAGCTCGTTGTTGAAGTTGTAGTCCGCGGGAAAGTCCTGCACTCCGTCGATCGCCGCATCCGGAATGCCATACCAGTGCTCGATCGTTGACGTGCGTACTGCGGCATCGTCCCACGCGTTCGCGTCCTCGACGCCCACATGGTGCGCGATCCGCAACCCCAGCTTCTGCGCTTCGTCGCCGATGATGCGGAACGATTCCCGATCGAAATGTCGCACCTTCATGCCGTCCGCGCCGAGCTTGGCGAGGTCGCGCACCATCTGCCGGATGTCGCGCTCGCTCGGCGCCGTCCCGGCGACAAAGCCGTCATCGGCCGTATTGCCGCTCGGGAACCAGAGATACGCGAAAATGCGCGGCGCGGCGATCGCGCCCGACGCGCTGAGGTCGCGCTGCTCGAGCACCAGGCGCGCTTCGCTGCCCACGTCGCGCATCGTCGTGATGCCCGAACCGAGCCAGAGGTTGTACTGGTACTGCAGCGGCATTTCGATGCCCGCGCGCACAGGGTGCAGATGCGCGTGCATGTTGATGAACCCCGGCAACACATATTTCCCCGTCGCGTCGATGACCGCGTCCATCGAAGCCATCGCCGATCGTTGCGGGCCGGACGGCACAATCTTTTCGATCCGCCCGCCCCGCACGAAGATGTCCATCGGCCCCTTCGCGGGCGTGCCGACGCCGTCCACCAC
>CAYPNI010000085.1:0-13682 GCA_964411925.1 uncultured Nitrospirales bacterium | reverse complement strand
CCGATGATGAGGAACTCCTTGCCGTCGTGTTCGAGCAGTTCGTCGCTGAACTTCGCGCCGGACCTCAGGTTCCCCGTTGTAGCGCGAAGGATGTTCCACTTGAGCAGGTTCACGCCCGACGCCAGCCGGGCCGTCTCGAGCCGTTCGCGCAATGCTTCGAAGTCGCCTGCCAGCCCCGCACGACGCAGTTGCGAATTGGCGAACGCCACCCCGCCGATGACCGCCAGGATGGCGACCAGAATGCCGAGATCGCGTTTCGTTCGCCGTTTCACGTCACTTCACCTCATGTCGCCTGCAAATCGCGCGCGATGTCCGTCCGGTACGCCTGCCACGCCGGCAGGATGCCCGCAATCAATCCGACCAGCGCGACAACCGCGAAGAATCCCAGTTCCTCGCTGCTCGTGCGGTACCCGGCCAGCGCGAACCCATACGCGCCTTCCATGTACACGCCGATGCCGTAGGCCACCGCCTTGCCGAGCACCCAGCCCGCCGCGACGCCCATCACCGAAACCAGGAACGCCTCGATCAGCACCGCGCCGAAGATGTCCCCGGCGGACGCGCCCAACGCACGCATTATAGCAAGATCTCGCCGGCGCTGAATAATGGAGAGGTAGAGCCCGATGAGAATCGACAAGGCCGAAATCACCACGACGACGTAGCCGATCGCGACCATGATGATCACCGCCGGCGCGAGGATTTGGTTGTACAACCGCTGGATCTGGTCGATCGGCACCGCGGCCGTCAGTTTGTAGTCCTGCATCACGTTGCCCATTACCGAGTATCGCGACGCGGGACTGTCCAGGTCGAGCAACACCGCCGTCACAAGGCGTTCCTCGTGTTCCTCGTCGTGGTGCTCGCCTTCCTCATCGTCGTGTTCAGCGTGCAGGTCCCACACGGACTGAAGATCGACGAAGATCGCGCGGTCGTTTGACGTACCCGAGGGTTTCATCACCCCGACCACCGTGTAGGGGTGTTCGCTGTGGTCTTCGCCGCTGATTTCGGAAGCGAGCTCGATTGTGCCGTGCGTGCTCACAAAGGTGTCCCCCACCTTGAGCCCCGTCGTTCGCGCTGCGAGAAAACCGAGCACCGCCTCCATCGGCTTGTCGAAGAAACGGCCGTCGGCAATCTGGAACGGGTAGCGCGCTTCACCCGTCACCGCGCTGGTCCACGGAAACGCGAACATCTCTTTCACGGTCCCGACAATGCGAAACCCGCGATACGTGTCCCCGAGGCCGACGGGGAACGCGTACACGACCTCCTCCTCGGTCTTCAGCCGTTCGTAGTCCGAGTAGCTGATCGCGCCGGTGGGGTTGTCGAGGAAGTACACCGCGTTCAGCACGAGTTGCAGCGGGCTCCCCTGCCCAACGACTAGGTCGTACGCCTGTTGCTCCTCGGCGAACCGCGCCCGGGTCTCGTTGCGCACGGTCAAGATCGCAGAGATCAGCCCGACCGCCAGCGCGACGGACAGAATCGTCAGGCTCGTCGTCAGCCACCGGCTCCACAGGTACGTCCACGCGATCCGCCACAGGCTCACGGCTTCACCTCGCGCACCAGCCCCGAGCAGTCGAATTGGTCCGGGAGCAGTCCCGCCAGCGCGCGGTCATGCGTGACCATCAGCATGGTCACCTGTTCCTCGCGGCACATCTCCAGCAGCAGATCCATCACCGCCTGCGCGGTCTTCGGATCGAGGCTGCCCGTCGGCTCATCCGCCACGACAATTTTCTGCTTGTTCGCGAGCGCACGCGCGATCGCCACGCGCTGCTGCTCGCCAACGCTCATCGTCGTCGGCTTCGCGTGCAGCCGGTGGCCGAGGCCCACGCGTTCGAGCAGCTCCGTCGCACGCGATCGCCAGATCTTCTGCGGTTGCGTGTCCGCGAACTGCATCCCGAGCAGTACGTTCTGCAATGCCGTGAACGGCTTCAGAAGGTTGAACGTCTGGAACACGAACCCGAACCGCTGCCCGCGGAACAGGTCGAGTTTGGCATCGGGGAAGTCCTGGATTTCGACGCCGTCCACCGAAATGCGGCCTGCATCCGGCTGCAACAGCCCCGTGATCAGGTTGAGCATCGTGCTCTTGCCGCAGCCGCTCGGCCCCCACAACGCCACATGCGCCCCAGCCTCCGCATGAAACCGGTCGCAGACGAATTCAACGCCCGGCCCGAGCTTTCGCCGGACGCCTTCGAGGGTCACCATATTGACTGCTACTCGCGTGTGGGTGAGTACAAAGTGGCGTATTGTACAGTATCACCGCGGCCCATGGCGTGAACTCCGTTACGACGCGCGCGGCGAGCCGGTGAATCGCTTTCGATAGAGCAGCACCACGGCTGCGGCGATCCCGTAAGCGGCAATCGTCCCCCACCGAATCGCCGGCGTCATCACCGCGGCGAATTCCGGATTGAATTCGCGCCCCAGGTATTCCGAGCGGTGTCGCCCGTACGCCTCGACGTACTCCGGGAAGAGATCCCAACTGAGCGCGACCGAGACAATCAGCAACGCGGAGTACGCGAGCGTCGACCATAACCCCGCTCGCGCTAGCTTGAATATCAAGTACGCAAGGTAGACCTCGGCCACGCCAAGCGTAATGTCGGCCAGCGGAGCCAACGTCTCATCAAGAACCGTCCCGAAGTACGGCCGCGCGGGGTAGCCGGACGTCCAGCGAATCATCGCCTTCCAGCCGTCGTTGGCCAGCAAGGTCGCCAGGATCATCGTAGGCCACGATTCGCGTCGCTTGATTTCCGGACTGACTCCAAGGTAATAACCGGACTCGCCCGGGTAGAGATAGATGCTCAGGAAGAGCAGGCCCGGAGAGTACCGCAACGGGTAAATGAACGCCTCGACCAGGGCGAAAGCCATCAGGCGCAGGAACAAGTTATCCAGGAATGGCACGATCCAGAGAGTCGCCAGCGTCCAGATCGAACCGAAGATCAGCATGTCGATGTAAATCGCCAATATGCGGCGTTTGATCGACGCTCTGGGCGCGAGCGGATGTTCTGCGGCCTGACCCTGTATCATCCTGGAATTCCAACCGGGTTCTGACATGGACATCGTACTGCATTCGTATACGTTTCGGGACTACTCGCTCGACGACGCCGTTCGTGCCGCAAGGCGCCTCGGTTATACCGGGATCGAGCTTCACCCCGCGCACTTCAATCCTTCGTATCCGCACGAGGAACTGGCGCGGTGTGTCGTCCTCGCCGACCGCCGCGGGCTCGATATCTCGGTCGTCGATTTCAAGGCCGATCTCATTCAGGCGGACGCCGCCGCGGCCGACGAAGCCGCCGCGTTGCTCGAGCGCACCATCCACGCCTGCGAAAAACTCGGCATTCCCCGCATGAACGGGTTCACGGGTTTTCTCACCGGCCCGGAACCAGCCGCATTCTCGAAGAACGGGTCCGCCATCGCTACGGACGACCACTTCAAGCGCTGCGCCGATCGGCTCCGCGGCGTCATAGCCACCGCGGAACAATCCGGCGTCCAACTCTCGCTCGAAATCCACATGAACACGATCCACGATACGGTCGCCTCCACCGTGCGACTGCTCGATCAGGTCAACAGCAAGACGCTCACCGCGACCGCCGACCCCGGCAACATGTTCGCCACCTGCGCCGCCGACCGCGCCCCCACGGCGATCGAGCCGCTCCAGGGCCGGATCGGCCATATCCACCTCAAAAACTGCGCCCAACGCGGCGCGGACTTCGACTTTTCGGTCGCCCTCGCCGACGGGCACATCGACATTTTTCGCCATCTGCGCCAATTCCGCACCATGGGCTATACTGGCGCGTTCTGCCTGGAATATGTGGGTAGCGGCGATCCGCACGTCCGGGCGAGCGCCGACATCGAGTATTTCAAGCGCTGCCTGAGCTGGATGCAAAACGGCCAGCTCGAAGCATAGAAACACCGAAAGGAATCGAATGCATCGCACCCTGCTGCCCCTCGTTTGTTTCATCCTCATCTTCGCGCCCGGCTCATTCGCGGACGCCCGGCCCGCAGCCGGCCACGTCACGATTCACCGCGACGACTTCGGCGTGCCCTACATTCTCGGCGGCACGGACCGCGATGCCGCGTTCGGCCTCGGGTATGCCATGGCAGAAGACCGCCTCGGCGATCTCTACGCCAACATCCGCACCGCCGTCGGCCGCGCGTCGGAGGCGTTCGGCGCGGAGAACGGCAACATCGACACGGACTACGCGATGCGGCTCGTCAAGAACGCCGACCGCGCGCAGCGCACTTTCGCCGCGAGCCCGGAGGCCGCGCGCGACCTGATGGTGGCGTTCGTCGCCGGCGTCAAAGAGTTCGAAGCCGCACACCCGGACAAGCGGCCCGAGTGGGCCATCGACATCGAGCCGTGGCACACGATCGCCATCGGCCAGGCCATGGTCTTGCGCTGGCCGCTCGGCCAGATCCAGGACGAGCTCAAAAACACGCGCAACTCCACCGGCTTCGGCTCGAACCAGTGGGCCGTCTCTCCCGGACGCTCCGCGGACAATGTCGCCATCCTCCTGACCGACCCGCATCTCACGTGGGAAGGCATGGCCGTGTTCTACGAGGCGCACGTCTTCGGCGATCGCCTCCAAATGCAGGGCTTCTTTCTCGTCGGCTCCCCCATGCTCGCGCTCGGGCACAACGGAAACGTCGGCTGGGCCGCCACCACCGGCGGACCCGACACCGCGGACATCTATCAGCTCGAACTCAACCCCGACAACCGGCTTCAATACAAATACGACGGCGAGTGGAAGAACGCCAAAATCGAGTTCATCCAGATCCCGGTGAAGGGCAAGGATGCTCCCGTGTCGCGCCCGGCGGGCATCACGCACCTCGGGCCCTTGTTCGCCGAGCCCGACTATGAGAAGGGCATCGCGCTCGCCGGCGCCACGCCGTATGTCGAATCCACCGGGTTGGGCGAGCAGTTCTACCGGATGTGCCTCGCGAAGGACAACGACGAGTTTTACGACGCCCTCGGTATGAACGAATACATGGAACAGAACATCATGTTCGCCGATCGCGGCGGCAATATCCGCTACGTGCGCGTCGGCCGAGTCCCCATCCGCGCGGAAGGGTATGACTGGCTCAAGGCCGTGCCGGGGAACACTTCTGAAACAGCGTGGAAAGGCATCCATCCCATCGCCGATCTCGTGCAAATCAAAAACCCCGCGCAGGGGTACATGCAGAATTGCAACATCAGCCCCGCGAACATGATGCTCGACTCGCCCATGACGCCGGATAAGTATCCCAGCTACATCTACAACGTCTCCTGGGACGGCAACAACACCCGCGGCATGCGCGCGCTGCAATTGCTCAGCAGCGACGACAGCATCACGAAGGATGAAGCCAAGGCGATCGCGATGGACGTGTACGACGTGCTCGCCAAACCCTGGCAGACGGCCCTCGATCGGGCGCTCGGCGACCCCGCCGCGACGCAGCACCTCAACGCGGATGTGACGCAAGCGTCGAAAATCATCCGCGACTGGAACGGCGAGTTCACCAAGGAAAGCACGGCCGCCTCGATCGTCTTCTACTGGCGCCAGAAGGCGCAGGGCAACGTCGACGAAGAAAAACTGATCGCGGGCGAGCGCCTGAGCGCGGCCAATAACGCCGCCCTCGTCCAGGGCCTCGCGGAAGCCTGTGCCCAGATGAAGGTGCTGTACGGCAAGCTCGACGTGCCCTGGGGCGCCATCCACAAGGTCGGCCGGGACGGACGCTTCTTCCCCGTCGGCGGCGCGGTCATGGGCAGCGGCGAACGGCGCACCCGCACGCTGTTCAACGTCGGTGCCCGCGAACTCGAAAAAGGCAGCGGCGTCTACATCGCGAACAACGGCTCGATGAGTATGGCGCTGATGTTTTTCCACAAGGACGGCATCGAAACGTACACCTGCACGCCGTGGGGCCAGAGTGCCGACCCCGCCTCCCCGCACCATCTCGACCAGGCCGAAAAGCTGTACAGCCAGCGCAAGTTTAAATCGGTCGCGATTACGCCCGAGGCCGCCGCGGAACGATCGACGTCGAAAGTCGAACTGGAAACGACCTGAGGCGCTCGAATGGAAGCTAGCGTGACAGCCATGACCCCGGCACAGCGAGCACTCGCCAACGTCGTATACGAGAACTACGATCTCGGCGAGATTGGGCCCCCGCGTCAACTTGCGCACGTCCACCAGCGCCGGCACCGCAAATATCTCATCGACACGGAGAAGGGCCGCTTTCTGCTCAAGACGTACCACGCCGATCCCGAAATCCTCGATGCGCTGCGGTTTCAGCACCGCCTCTCCGCCCACCTCGACGCGAACGGCCTCCCCATTGCCGTCATCCAGCCCGCGTTCAGCGGGCGGAAGATCGTCCAGGTGGACGACTGGGCCATGGAGCTGCAGGAATGGGTCGAGGGCCACTCCATGCGCGTCACGGTAAAATCGTTGACGTTGTCGGCCGACGCGCTCGGCGTGTTTCACGCCGTCTGCCGCGAGTTCCCCTGCCCGGAACGCGACGCGCGCCTGTGGCGGTTCAGCGATGTCCCCCGCGAGCTGTTCGCCAAGTTCTATGAAGCCGCCCAACTCAAGGGCGACGCGGAAAAGCTCGCCGCCGAGTGCAACACGATCGCGCTGTTCCTGCGCGAGGCGTCGAACGAACTCGACGCAAAAGCGCGCGACAAGTTCGAGACGGGCCTCATCCACGGCGACTGGCACGGCGGCAACCTGATCTTTCAGGGCGATACCCTGATGGCGGTCGTCGATCTCGAGTTTGCGGGCGACGGCTGCTATCTCGAAGACTTGTCCTACGCCATCAGCAATCTCTGCGTGCGCACCGCCACGGAATCCAAAAAACTCCACCAGCGCGTGGACGTGCTGCTCACGTACTACCAGCGCCACCGCACGCTCGCGCCCTCCGAGGAACGCGCGCTCTATTACGCCGTCGGCATCAAGCACGTCGCCACGGTCTGCTACCAGATGCTCCAGCAAGGCCAGGTCGCGGGTTACGGCCCCGCGCAATGGATGGAAATCCTCGCGATGCAGGTGCAATGGCTCACCGAGCGCGCGCACGCGACAAAGAAGGGTTGGTAACCCCGTCATTGCGAGGAGCGGGTTGTGCGACGAAGCAATCTCTTCAACCAGTGCCCCGAGAAAAAGGAGTCAACCGCCGTGTTCAAAACGCTCGCCGTCTGCGCTTCGGTGCTTCTCACTTCGACCACCCTCGCCCAGAAGGACGACGAACGCGGCCTCATACTGAACACGCCGCAGGCCTACCCCGGTCTGAATCTCTTCTCCCCGCTCGAATCCGGCTCGACCTATCTCATCGACAACGAAGGCCGCGTGATCAACACCTGGGAGAGCGAGTTCCGGCCCAGCGCGGTCTACCTGCTGCCCAACGGCCACATCCTGCGGACCGCGGGCTACGGCCTCGCGGGCAACGGCACGTTTTTCGGCGGCGGAGCGGGGTACCGACTCGAACAGTTCGACTGGGATGGCGCGAAGGTCTGGGAGTATGTCTACGCCAGCGACAAGCACCTCATGCACCACGATGTCGAGCCGCTGCCGAACGGCAACGTGCTCATCCTCGCGTGGGAGCTGAAAACGAAAGAGGAATGCATCGCGGCCGGCCGCAACCCCGAGGCGCTACGCGACGATAAACTGTGGTCCGAGCACATCATCGAGGTCAAGCCGACGCTGCCCGAAGGCGGCGAGATCGTCTGGGAATGGCACCTGTGGGACCATCTTGTCCAGGATTTCGACGAGTCCAAGGCAAATTACGGCGACGTTGCCGCGAACCCGCAGTTGCTCGACATCGATCCGCCCGGATTCTGGATGGATCGCATTTCCCCGGAGGAATTGGAACAGCTCGAATCGTTGGGTTACGTCGCGGGCGAGGAGCGCGAGAAACAGAAGCAGCCCGAGCGGCGCGGCGGTAACGCGGATTGGCTGCACGCGAATGCCGTCGCGTACAACCCCCAACACGACCTGATCGCCATCAGCGCGCTCGGCAACAACGAAATCTGGGTCATCGATCACAGCACGACGACCGAGCAGGCCCGCGGCCACACCGGCGGCACCTACGGCAAGGGCGGTGACTTCCTCTACCGCTGGGGCAATCCACTCGCCTATCGTCTCGGCACCGAAGCCGACCAGCGGCTTTTCGCGCAGCACAACATCCACTGGATCGACGAGGGGTTGCCCGGCGCGGGTGACCTGCTCGTCTTCAACAACGGCCGCGGGCGGCCCGGCGGCCAGTTCTCGAGCGTGGATCAGTTCCAGGCGCCGTTCACGCCCGGCAAGGGCTTCCACCGCGAAGACGGCAAGGCCTGGGGCCCGGCCGATCCAGTCTGGCAATACACCGCGCCGAAGAAGGAAGACTTCAACTCATTCTTCATTTCCGGCGCGCAACGCCTGCCGAACGGCAACACGCTCGTCTGCGCCGGCGCCCAGGGCACGTTCTTCGAAGTCACCGCCGACAAGCAGGAGGTCTGGCGCTACGTCAACCCGGCGAACCCGCCCGCCCCCGCGCGTGCCGAAGCGGCGACCGATTCCCAGAACAACCGCCCCGGTTTCCTGCGGTTCACCGTCTTCCGGGTCACGCGCTACCCACTCGACTACCCCGCCTTCGCCGGCAAAGATCTCACGCCGGGACCGCTCCTCACCGACTACCTCAAAG
This sequence comes from uncultured Nitrospirales bacterium, assembly GCA_964411925.1. Lineage (GTDB taxonomy): Bacteria > Hydrogenedentota > Hydrogenedentia > Hydrogenedentales > VFKU01. The sequence continues at coordinate 5,048 of CAYPNI010000085.1, read as the reverse complement.
ATCACCCCGCAAAAACACCACGCGAGTTGAAGGACGATTTTCCAGGCGAATAGCGAACGCTGAATCCTATACTTCCCCTGCTTCCCATCACGTTGCCGGGTCTCCGCGTCTACCGTATATATCGCTTCCGAATCTGGTCGTAGGCCAGCCAGAATTTCCGAAGCCGATCGAGCACTTTGGGTTCAGGTTGAATCGGCGAGTACGCCGAACGCACGTACAACTCGACCACCTCGGCGGCTTCCTCCCAGATCGGCTTCATCTCACGCGGAAGGTTTCGCAGAAACTCGTACGGCGTCTGGTCCTTGCCGCGCGGCGCCCCCATGTCGTCCGAGAGTGCGCACAGCGCGTCGAATGAACTCGTCAGGTAGCGCTGGATGTCCTCGGCCTTCGCCGCCGCGCCTTCACCCGCCATCGGGTTGCTGAAGGCCGTGCTGCGGGCGTTCACCGCGCGCGGATACCCGTACCGGATCGATGGCACCACCTGCGGCAGCGACACAATCCGCTCGAGCACGTGGTCCAGCCAGTTGAACAGCCGCACCACCCACTCGGGATACAAGTCACGCCTCTTCCCAATCGCGCCCGCCGCCAGCCCCACGCTCCGAATCGCACCGAACACCCCGAAGAGTACCAGCGCCGCAACGACGACGTACGTCACGCGCTGAATGATCTTGCCCTGCTGCACTTGCCGCGCCGCAGACGCCGTGTACGGCGTCAAGTCGAATCCTCGGTCAACGCGCGTATAGGCGTCGAATTCCCTTTCACCCACGTACGCCGGCGCGGGCATGTCGGGCATCGGCAGTTGCAGCGCGCCCACCGCGACGACCAGCACCATGAACGCTCCCAACCCCGCCCAGAACGGCCCGATCCCCGGCGGCAGGTGCACGCGCCGGGACCGGAAATATTCGCGGATTCCCCCCAGACTCGTCAGCATCAGCAGCGTCAACGCGCACAGCGTAAATATCCCCACATACACGTGGCCGGTCAGCACGAACGCGTCTCCGCCGCGCATGAGTGCCGGCAGTCCCAACGCGAACACCGCCATCACCGGCACGGAAAAATAAAAGATCGACACGCCGGGGTGCCGCTTGCGCAGGCGCTTCGTCGGCGCTTCCACAGTTTTCCCCGCGCCATCCGTGGGAGGCTTCCATTCGGTCGGATCGAACGCCTCAATCTCCGTCGTGCGATACAACTCGTGATGCCGCGATTTGGATTTCTTCTTCGCGGGAGCCGCCGGTTTGCCACCCGGCCCTTCGAATTGGATCGCCTGGCGGAAGTTCCGCAGTGTCCCCGTGAGGATGCCGACCTCGCCCGCCGAAGTGTTTTCGTCCACGCAACACTCGTGCACGAGCCGGTTCGTGACCCACCACAACAGGCATACGATCGTGATGTTCAGAAACAGCGCCCAGCCCGTGTTGTCGAGAAAACTCCCCGCGAACGACCCGACGTCGTACCCCGCTGTCGTCGCCACCGTGAACAGCCCGGTGACCACCGCCAGCCCGGCGAAGTACATCGGCCCCTCGCCGCTGTTGTCGCGCGCGATCAGGCGGTTGAGCGCGACAATCCCCATGATCAGGCAGAACGCCGCCATCTGCATTGACGGGTGCTCCTGCGCGCTGTAGATGTAGCGAACGTTGAGCAGGAAAAACACGACGGAAAACACCATCAGAAAGATGAGAAACGGAATGGATACGTCGATGATCAGGTCCGTGAGGTTGCGGCCCTCGTGCCGGCGTTCGTCCGGCGGCATATCGCGGCGCAGCGACTTGAAGTCCGTCCGTTTGCGCTTTTTCTCGCGCTCGCGCTTGGCCGCTTCCTTCGCGTCGTATTTCGTCTCGCCGATCATCCCGGCCATCTCAGTGCCCGATCTTCTGCGGCGCGAGTTCGTGCAGGTCCGCCTCTTCGCGGATGTGGAACACGTGGATGCGGTGCGGCGCGAGCAACGCGGCGGCCGTCTCGAACGCCGCAAGGTCGCGAATCAGAAACACGCTCACCGCGAACCCGTTCAGCTTCATCTCGGCCAGCGTCAGCGCGAACGACTCCGTCACCTGCGGCACCACCGGCAGCAGCGCCGCGTCCCTCGGCAGCCTCTGAAACTCTTCGAGGAGCAGTTGCGCGCAGTCGAGCCCCTCACCGGGGATGATCCGCGCGAGATTCTCCGCGATCTTCAGCGCCTGGATCGGGCTGCGCATCGTTGGCACGGTCAGCGGCTTGATGCGGTCCGACGCCCGTTCCCCCACCACCGCCTTCCCCACGTCCTCGCGCGCGAGTGCCGCCCGCGACTCCACCTCGTACAGCGCCTCCTCGGCCGCGTCCAGCCCGTTCGTGATCATCCCCACCTGCTCGCCCGATTGCTGCAACAGGTACGAGATCGACGCCGTCGTCGTGATCGCAAGTTCCATGCGCCGCTCGCGTTCCTCGGGCTTGTAACTCTCCCCGCGCAGATCGAGGATCATCGTCCCGCCCGACACCGCCGAGGGCTCGTAGGTCTTCGTGAACAGTTCTCCGGTGCGCGCCGTCGTCTTCCAATGAATGCGGTTCAGCGGGTCGCCCTGCTGGTACTCGCGCAATCCCGCCAGGCGCGACGGGTCTTCGTAGATACGGTGCGACACCTTGATCGGCCCCTGCGGACGCCGCGCCGCGAAGTTGAACGTCTCGATATACGCGATCGTCGGCAGCACGGAGACGTAGTCCTGCCGTTTGCCCGTGCGGAACCGCCGCCGCAACCCGAACAGGTCGCCGGACTCGAGCACCACCGGCCCGATGCGGTGGTAGCCGCGCTTGGGCAGCGTCAGCGTGTAGCGGATGTCGAGCGATCGGCCCGGCATGAGCACCGCCAGCCGCGTGTTGTCGCCCGCCCGATGACAAAACGAGGGGTACAGGTCCTCGACGAAGATCCACGGAATGGGCCAGCCGCGCCGGTTCGTCACCTTCACGTCCACGTTCACCGACTCGCCCTGCTGAATCGTCTGCGCGCTGACCGTGCGCTCCGCGTCCAGCCCCACCAGCCACAGATACGACGACACGCGCGCGATCAGCACGAGCAGAATGAACGCGTACAACGAATACGCCATGTACGGGCTCGGCGCAAGGAACGCGATCCCGATCCCCGCGCCGCCCAGCGCGAACCACACGAGGCCCTGCCACCACTTTTTCTGATCGTCCTGGGTGACAGGCGCCCCGCTCACTCGCGCATTCCCGCCTGGTCGAGTTCGTCCGCAAGTTCGGGGTCCATCACGCGGATGAAGCCGCGCGCCTGCGGCGACAGCCGCCGGTTCTTGCGCCAGACCACGCCGTACGTGCGCTTGGGGAAATGGTCGCCGACCGGGATCACCTCGAGGTTCTCATTGCCCGCGATGCAGATGCTCATCACGATCGACACGCCCATGCCCAGTTCCACGTACCGCTTGATGACTTCCCAGCCGCCGACTTCGAGCCGCACCTCGTAGTTTAGCTGTTCCTGAGCAAAAACAAACTCTACCTGCCGCCACGTGCTCAAATGCCGCGGCGGGAGAATCAGCGGATACTTGCTGATGTGTCTCGGAAGGATGCGTTTGCGCTGGGCCAGCGGATGACCTTTCGGCGTAATCAGCACCGCCTCGTAATCGACGATCGGATGAAACTGAATGTCTTCGGAAATGTCCAGTATCGGGCCGACGCAAAAATCGACCTGGCCGTCGCGCAGCAGGCCGAGGCCTTCCTGCCCGGTGACGTTGCGCAGTTTGAGGTCAATCGACGGATGCTCGTGAACGAACCGCTCCACGTACGCCGGGAGTACATACTGAATCGTCGAGCCGCCGGCCGCGATTTCCAGCCGGCCCTTCTCGACATGGTTCCGGCGCGCCTGGAAGGTCTCTTCAATCGATCCAAAGCCCTCTACAATCGGCTGGGCCAGCTCGAAAAGAAGATGACCTTCGTGTGTGAGTTCAATTTTCGGACCGTTGCGGTCGAACAGAACGGTATTCAATTCGCGCTCCAGGGCCTGGATTTGAAGCGTCACAGAGGGCTGACTCAGGAACATCTTTTCCGCCGCCCGGGAGATACTCCCCTCTTGGGCGGCGTAACAAAACCCTCGTAACTGCTGCAATCGGTTATGTTTATAGCGCAGCGCTCGATTAGGCATGTGACAGTCAACATCCGTCGTTGAGCCGTGAATCGTTCAATAGTCTCATTAAAGCAGCTTATATTCTGATTGTCAATGATAAGGATTGAAAGAATTATATTGATACCCCGCTCCGCTTCACGTACTCTCCACCTCGTCCGGCGGAACCCGACGCCCGCCGGGCGCTGCGGCGCACCTGAACGGCGACATACGAGCGAAAGGCATATCTCATCATGGCCAAGGCACCGGCGCAAGCCAGGGGCGGACTCGAAATTCACGCCCCCACGCCCGATTCCTACCAGGGAATCCTCTCGCCGGATGCGCTCGATTTCGTCGAGACCCTTGTCCGCGAGTTTCGCGGCCGGCGCAAGGAAATTCTGAACGCGCGCGTGAAGCGCCAGGCGGACCTCGATGCCGGCGCCAAGCCGGACTTCCTCCCCGAAACAGAAAAAGTCCGCAAGGGCGACTGGAAGTGCGCCCCGCTCCCCAAGGACCTGCTCGACCGCCGCGTCGAGATCACCGGCCCTGTCGAACGCAAGATGATCATCAACGCGCTCAATTCCGGCGCGAAAATGTTCATGGCGGATTTCGAAGACTCGAACTCTCCCACCTGGGAAAACATCATCGAAGGACAGATCAATCTGCGCGACGCTGTCGCGCGCACGATCAGCTTCGAAAATCCCAACGGCAAGCAATACAAGCTCAACCCGCAGACCGCGACCCTGCTCGTCCGCCCGCGCGGGTGGCACCTCGATGAGAAACACGTCACGCTCGACGGCGAACCCATCGGCGGCGGCATGTTCGACTTCGCACTCTACTTTTTCCACAACCACGCCGAACTCAAGAAACGCGGCAGCGGGCCCTACTTCTATCTGCCGAAAATGGAGCACCACATCGAGGCGCGCCTGTGGAACGACATCTTCGTCCGCGCGCAGGACCTCCTCGGCGT
>CAYPNI010000084.1:0-17748 GCA_964411925.1 uncultured Nitrospirales bacterium | reverse complement strand
CATGTGTTCCGCGCCGTCGCGGATGAGGAGGCCCCAGGAGGACATGGGCGGCTGGACGCCGAGTCCGAGGAAGCTCAGGAAGGCCTCGAGCAGCATGACCTGCGGGATCGTGAGTGTGGTGTAGACGATGATCGGGCCGAGCGCATTCGGGATGAGGTGGCGCGTGAGGATGCGCCACTGGGAGAACCCCATCGCCTCGGCCGCCTCGATGAATTCTTTTTTGCGCAGCGAGATGACCGAGCCGCGCACGATGCGCGCCATGGTGAGCCATTCGATCGCGCCGATGGCCATGAACAGCAGGATGATGTTCCGGCCGAAGAAGACCATCAGGATGATGACGAAGATCGTGAAGGGCAGGGCGTACAGAATGTCCACGAGGCGCATCATTGCGGAGTCGGTGCGGCCGCCGAGGAACCCGGCCGTCGCGCCGTAGAGCACGCCGATCAGCAGCGAGACGCTGGTCGCCGCGAACCCGACCATGAGGCTCACGCGGCCGCCGTAGAGCAGGCGCGTGAGCAGATCGCGGCCGAGGTAGTCCGTGCCGAGCCAGTGAGACGTGCTGGGGGGCGCGGGGCCGAGTTCGAGGTCCTGCGCTTCGTAGGAATACGGCGCGATCCAGGGCGTGGCGACGGCGAACGCGGCGGCGACGATGATGAAGCAGAACCCGAAGAGTGCAAGGCGGTTCGCGCGGAGGCGGCGCATGGCGTCGCGCCAGAGCGAGGTGCCTTTTTCGGCCTGGGCGAGCTGGACCACGGCGGCGTCAGGCATGAGAAGCATCCGACGTGTGACTGTGGCGCAGGCTTCCCGCCGGCGACGGTTGCAGACCCTGGAGCGGGCGAATTGCTCTCGCGTTCGGCTGAACTTCCGCAGGCTGGAAGCCTGCGCCACCAAGACCAACTTCAAGTCGGTGGCTTGCGCGGCCAAGTCGAGCGGGGTTATGCATCGCGCAGTCTCGGGTCGAGCCAGAGGTGGACGAGATCGACGATGAGGTTGAAGACGATTATCAGCGTCGCGTAGACGAGCACGGTGCCGATGATGAGCGTGTAGTCGCGGTTGAAGGCGGACTCGACGAAGCGGCGGCCTAGCCCGGGGATCTGAAAGATGGTCTCGACAACGAAGGAGCCGGTGAGCATGCCGGCGGCGGCGGGCCCGAGAAAGGAGACGACGGGCGCGATACCGCCGCGCAAGGCATGGCGCAGCACGACGCGCGCCTCGGACAGGCCCTTGGCGCGGGCTGTGCGGATGAAATCCTGCGAGAGGACTTCGAGCATGCCGCCGCGCGCGAGCCGAGCGACGTACGCGGCGTAAGCGAGGCCGAGCGTGATCGACGGCAGTATCTTCTGCGGGTCGGCCAGGTTCTCCCAGCGGAAGTGAATCTCCGTCTTCGCACCGAGCACCACCTCGACCAGCGGGTCCCACCCGGAGACCGGCAGCCAGCCGAGCCAGATGCCGAAGGCGAGGGCGAGGAGCGGCCCGACGACGAAATTGGGCACGCAGATGCCGACCATGGCGAATGTCATGGGCACGTAGTCCGTCCGCGTGTTCGGCCGGAGCGCGGCGATGATGCCGGCGGTGAGGCCGAGGATGAGCGCAACGGTCAGCGCGTAGGCGCCGAGTTCGAGCGAGACGGGCAGGCTGAGCAGGATGAGTTCGTTGACGCTGTAGGACGCTTCCTTGAACGACGGCCCGAGATCGCCGCGGACGACGCCGCCCAGATAGTCGAGATACTGCCGCCACAGCGGCGCGTTCAGGTTGTACTGCTCTTCGAGCCGCTCGCGGATCTGCGCGGAGACATTCTTCTCGTCGTCAAACGGTCCGCCGGGCGCCAGCCGCACGAAGAAAAACGTCAGCGTGACGATGACGAGCAGGACGGGGACGGCTTCGAGCAGGCGGCGGAGGATGACTTTCAGCATCGGCTAGCTGGAACGTAATCGCTCGGTACGCGAAGGCACCGGTCGTTGAGATTGCTTCGTCGCACACCCCGCTCCTCGCCATGAACACTTGCCGGTGCTAACTATAAGTCGAGCGGCGCGGCGGGATCATGTTTGATGGAAGCGCGAACGCCGGGCGCGGATCACTGCGCCCGGCGCGGCCGTGTGTGGTTGGCGACGGAATTATCCGCCGAGAAGTTGCAGGGCGGTCTGCGGGATGATGTTGGCTTGGGCGAGCACGGCGGTGCCGGCGCTCACCAAGATTTGGTTCTTGGTGAAATCGATGGTCTCGCGCGCGATGTCCGCGTCGCGGATGGCGCTTTCGGAGGCTTTCGAGTTCTCTTCCTGAATCTGCAACGTCGAGATCGTGAATTCGAGGCGGTTTTGGATCGCGCCGAGGGTGGAGCGCTGTTGGTTGAGCGTAGTCAGTGCGGCGTCCAGCGGGGCCAGTGCGGCGCGAGCGTTGGTACCGTCGGCGCCTGTGATTGGGACGGTCGCGATGCCGAGACCCGCGGTGGTGGCCGCGGTGGAAAAACTGACGGTAATGGTTGTGGTGGAGCGCGCGCCGACCTGAAGGATCAGGTTCACCGCCGCGGAGAGCGGGAACAGACCGTTGAATTCCGTATTGGCGGCGATGCTGTTGAGTTGCTGCAGCAGCTGATCCACTTCCAGTTGCAGATCGGCGCGGTTTTGTGAGCTGAGCGTGCCGTTGGCCGCCTGCACGGCGAGTTCGCGGATGCGCTGGACGATGTTGACGGACTCGCTGAGCGCGCCTTCGGCGGTCTGCACGAGGTTGATGCCGTCCTGCGCGTTGCGCTGGGCAATGGCCGCGGCAATGTTGACCGAGCGGAAGCCTTCGGCGATGGCAAGGCCCGCGGCGTCGTCACCGGCGGTGTTGATTCGGAACCCGCTCGACAGCCGCTGAAGGGATTTGTTGAGCTTGAGCGTCGAGTTTCGCAGGATGCGGGTAGTGTTGAGCCCTGCGACGTTGGTGTTGATGCGAAGACCCATGACGGCTTCCTCCGTGAAGCGTTACGCCGCGGCATCCGTGCGTTGGCGGTGCGGGAGAGGCGAGCTTCCCGGCACTGTGGAGACTATCGGCAGCGAGGTAGAGGAACTTTAGCGCGTACCGGTGGACGCAGAATTGACCATGCCGGCACTGCCGCGGTCTTGGTGCAGTGCGATTTTCCCGGCGCGGCAGGACGGTGTGGTCAACTTGCTTCGCGGTGGCGCTTGTGGGGCGGGGCCGGCGCGTCGGGCGGCGGCGTTTCGGAGCGGGGGCGAATCGCGCCGGCCTTGAGCAGGGCGTCATAGGTTTCACGATTGACGAAGTCGCCGGACGTGATGACCTTGGTCGCGCCGTCCACGGTGACGCCGAACTGGCGGACGCGGCCGGACGGGCGATCATAGATGCTGCCTTTGAGCATCATCTCGAAGTCGATCCGGACCGTGGTACGCGCGGGCTGCGGATTGAGCCGATCGGACTTGCGCGCGGGCGGCTTTGCGATGGTCTCCGCCCCCTCTGGTTTCTTCTTGAAAAAATCGGCGATGGACACCGCTTCCCCCCCAGCGCATTCCGCCCGGCTCGGGCGTCAACCGGCCTTGGGCGACGGCTTAGGCCGCGCCTTCGCGCTCATTGATGGCCGCGATGGCCTGCTGTACCAATTTCCCATAAGCGTCTTCTTTTTGCAACTCGACGCTTTGTTCGAGCAGCGGGATGACGGACGGATCGCCCAGGCGCCCCAGCGCGCGCACAATGGCAGCGCGGAAATTCACTTCGACATAGGGCTCGTTGAGTGCATTGGAAAGGATGGGCAGGTCTTCGGGCCGGGAATCGCGGACGAGCACCCTGATGACTTCCCGTTTGATTTGGATCTCGGGGATGTCACCCATGGTGGCGTTCTCTTCGTACATCCGCTTGAGTTCCTGGCGCGCCGACTCATCACCCTGGAGCGCGAGGCTCGACAGCGCGGAAAACGCGACGCGCGGGGCGGGATCGTTCCGGGCGATTTGGAGCAAAGGCACCACCGACTCATTCTCGATGACGCCGATGGCCGTGACGCCGATGGCGCGGATCACCTGATCGTCCGATTCGAGCATCGGCGCGAGGCTGGGCAGGTAGACGGGTGTGAGGAGTTCGTTGACACACTGTAAGATGAAGAGACGCGCGGTGTCTTCGGTCTCAGGTGCCGCCATGTATTCGATGAGCGGCGTCAGCGCGGTCGGGCCCATGCTGGCGAGCTGGCGGGTGTAGATATGGCGTTCGGGTTTCTCGCTGTATTGGGCCGGCGTGTGGGACATGTCGATAATTGTCTGAACGAGTTGTCCCGGGGTGGCCTCAACCTGGCCAGCGGCGTCATCGGGACCGTCGGATTTGGGTTCGGACGAGAAACACCCGGCAAGTACGATGAGGCACGGGGCCAGGAATCCGACCCGGAATGACAAGCGCTTCATTGGTAAAACTCCTGATTCAGACAAACCGGTTCACGTGGACGTACAAAGGCCGTGCAGTCTAGCACAGAAAAAGCGGATAAGTCCTCCAATGGGGCGCTGCGGCGCCATCGGGGTTTGAGCGGCGGCGGGTCCCGGCGGGGGGCGGCGTCGACTGCGGCGCTGCTCGCGGCAATCGCCGCGGCGGCGGTGGCGTCTGCTCAAGACGCCGGCACGCTTTTGGCAATCTCGCAGGCGCGCACGGCCACGGGGGCGGGGGCCAGCCTGGAACTCATCGGCTACGACCCGGCCACGCTCGAACCCTTCGCGCGCGTCAGGCTGCCGGGCCGGTACGCGGAACACGGGGCCGTCGTAGCGCCGGGAATCCCGCTCGCGGCGGTCGTCTCCACGGACGGAGACATGCGCCGCACGGATTCGGACGGGCCACCGGAATCGCACGTCACGTTTGTCCGGCTCGATCGGTTTCTTCGAGTCGATCTGACGGAGCGGTTGAGCGCTCCGGGCTGGAGCTTCGTGCAGGTGCTTATTGGACCGGGTGCGAACCCCGGCGAAGCGCGAGTTGGGTTGCTGACCGAGTTTAGTGACGAGAAGTGGGCGGCGGCCACGTTCTTTCGGTTGCATCTCGATCCGGAGGGAGCCCGCGTTTCCGACAAGGCGACGTTTCAGGTTCCGGGATCGCCGCAAGGCTTCGAGGTCGATTGGGAGAACGATCGCGCGTACGTGGTGGGTTTGTCCTTCTGGGGCGACTTGATCCTCTCCGCGCTGGATTGGGCGAAGGGCGAACACGCGCTGGACATTCCGGCGGTCAAGCTGGGCGTGCAAGAGCCGATTGGCCCCGCGGTCATTCGGCTGTTGCCCCGGCGCGAGGCGATCGCCGTTCTCGCGACACACCGCGACGCGGCGGGGTTGGGGCGTGTCGTGTCGTCGATACACCTGCTTGATTCGCGAACGCTCGCGCCACTCGAGGGTAACGCAGAGCTTGCCGGCGGGACTTGGGCCGGGACGCCGGCCCTGGAACTCGGGGACGGCGCACTGTGGGCCGCGACGTATGCGGGGCCGGGTGCCTTTGCGTACGCGACGGGATTGCACTACGCCGATGGCGCGCTGGAAAAGTTTTCCGAACATGCGACGGCACATGCATCGGCGGCGCCGCTGATTCGTTTCGCTCCGGGGCGAGACGCAATCGCAATCGCGGCCGGGAATGCCTTGCACATCCTCGATGCGACGGGGCTGGAACGGTCGCGTGCTTCGTTCGACTCGCGAGTGGAAGCCGCGGCATGGAGCGGCGACGCGGTGTTCGTCGGAGAGGGGCCGCGGATCCATCGCGTCAACGCGGGTTCCGCGACGCTGGAGGCGACGAGCCCGCCGGCCCGCGGATTTGTTTCGGTGCTTGGCTATTTCGCCGGGCAGCCGGATATCACCTCCGATCTTCAGACGGATGACTATCCCCTAACGATCCATTTCGAATCGGGGATGCCCGGCAGACACCAACGGATCGTCCCCGTGCACGTTGGTGAGGGGCAACGCGTTGTGGTTGACATCGACGACGACGCGCGCCGGTGGCTTCGGCTGAGGGACTCGGAGTTCGAACAGGATGGACTGGCCATCTCGTTGGGTCTTCGCGATCAATCGCCTTTGCTGCGGGGGCCGGCGCAGTTGGCGGGCTCGGTGACGCTGACGCTGTTCGACGCGACGGGCGACACGATCCCGGGGGGCGAGTCGCGCATTGGGGTGACGGCTTCGCTCGCGGGTCCGCGGCCGCCGATCGTGCAATGGCAGGAGCCGGTGCTGGGGCAGACGCTATCCGCCGAAGGCCGCGAGGCGCTCCAGCGCATTCTCGCGGGGCCGCCGCTACAGTACAGCCATCGGCTGCGCAGCGGGCCCTTGTTGGCGCCGCCGGCCGCGTCCGTGGTCGTGATCGGGCTGGATGCGGCGGCGGAGGGCGCAATGACACGGCAGGTGCTGCTCGATTACGTTGCACGCGGCGGTGGGCTGCTCTTCATAGGCCGCTACGAGCCGGGCCAGCCACTCGAAGGGTTGCGGCGGTGGCTCGAACCGCTCGACGTGCTGATCGACGCCGGCCGGCGGGTGGACGGTCGCTATCCGGTGCCGGAATCCCGCGGCATCGCGACGGGCCTCAACCAGTTGGCGGTATCCGCCGGCTGTTATTTCGAAGTGTCGAATCCAGCGATCGTCTCGGTTCCGGGCGAGTCCCCGACGCATGCGGCGCTGGCGATGCGCGAGTACGGTTACGGCCGGGTCGCGCTGCTTGCCGCGCCGACTCCGCTCGAGGAATCGGCGTTGCGCCTTGGCGGGGGACGGCGCTTCGCGCGCGCGATTTTTGGCTGGCTGGCGGGCGTGCAGTCGGACGTGCGCGACAGTGACTTCGACGGACTGCCAGATCGCTTGGAGGATGCGAACGACAACGGCCGCGACGATCCGGGGGAGACGTCGTTCGTCAATCCGGATTCTGACGGCGATGGGTTGCCGGACGGTCTCGAAGACGACAATTTCAACGGGCGTGTGGATGAAGGCGAGACCGATCCGCGTCGCGCGGACACGGACGGCGACGGAATCAGCGACGGCGCTGACGAAAGCCCGCTGCCCTCCGCCGAGAGGCCGATTGTCATCTCGGTGGATCCGCGCGAGGGGCCCGCGGAGGGCGGGACGGCCGTAGAGATCCATGGACGAAATCTCCCGGCGAATACTGAGGTTTGGTTTGGCGACACACGCAGCCCGCACACCACGCGGATCGATTCGACGCGGTTGATTGCGATCACGCCCGAACAACCAAATGCGGAGTCCAGCCAGCCGTTGGACGTGCGCCTTGTGCCGGGATCGGCAGAGGGGAATCTCGTGGGCGGGTTTTCGTTCCGTAATCGATCGCGCGCGCGCCTGGCGCTCGAGTCGATCGCGCGGACACGGCGCGCATACGACGGTTATCGGGGCGAGATGACGCTCGTGCTCGACGTGCCCGATGTGCGCATCGACCACGTCGGGTTCAGTTTGTGGATCGATCCGGCCATTGCCCGGCTGGAGCTGGACATAGAGCGGAGTGAGGACCTAACGGGTCTGGGGAGATCCATCGCGATCCGGCGGTACGGATTGTACGAATCGCGCGTAATCGTCGGTCCGGGCGAACCGTTGAGCGGCCGCGTGGAACTGGGGACGTTATCGTGGCGCTTGCCTACCGTCCCCGCACCGGCGGAGCGGTTGCACGCGTTCTTCCGCAGGGTCAGCGTGCGGCCGCAATGGGGCGGCGACCTGACGGACGCCTCCGAGGAGGCGTGGATCGACCTTAACGATGCCGCGCCGACGGACGAGCCGCGGCGCAATGACAATCCTCCGGAGCCGGGTTAGAATGCATTGACCCCGGGGGTCCTCCGCGATGGGACACGGCGACTGGACACTGACGCTGAAGAATCTGTTTCTCCCGATTTTTTGCCGGGAGTGCGGTGTCGCGCTGTTGACCGAAGAGAACGGGTTTTTCTGCCCGCATTGCTGGAGCAAGCCGGAGCGAATCGAGCGTCCCTACTGCACGGGATGCGGCCGGCCACACCGGGAGCGCATCGGTTTCGGGATCACGGACAACTTTCTGTGCGCCGATTGCCGGACGGGCCCCGCGCGGCCTCACCGGTACGCGCTTGCCGCGTGCGATTATGACGGTGCGATCGCCGAGGCCGTGAAGTTGCTCAAGTTCGGCGACCGGCCGCGGCTCGCGGGGCCGCTCGCGGAGGAGGCGGTGCGCTTCCTCGAGCGGGAGGTGAACACGTCGGCCTATGACGCGATCGTGCCGGTGCCGTTGCATCGCGTCCGGCAGCGGTGGCGCGGGTTCAACCAGGCCGAGCTGCTTGCGGAGCGGATGATGCCTGCGTTCAGCCGGGCACGGCTCGATCGGTCGTTGCGGCGCATCCGGCCGACGCGGACCCAGAGCGGACTCGAGAACGCTGCCGCGCGCCTGGCGAACGTGCGTGGGGCGTTCGCGGTGGACCGCGACGCATCGTTCAAAGGCGAGACCGTGCTGCTGGTGGACGACGTGATCACGACCGGCGGCACGATGGCGGAGTGCGCGCGGGCGCTCAAACGCGCGGGCGCGGCAACGGTCGACGTGATGGCTGTGGCGGTGCCGGTAAAGTCGCGCGAGATACCGGTGGCGGAGGCGGAACAGGAAGCGAGCGGTCTGCTGCGGCCGCAGCCGTCAGCCGCGGGATGACGACGGAAGGGATCACATTGCGATGATGAAGGAATGCTTCGGCCAACTGGCCAACATGAAGATCGTGTACAACAACAGCACGCGCAAGCACTACCTGCGCGTGGACGATCAAAAGCTCAAGGAATGCGACCACTGTCCGTTGTTCACCAAGTGCATGTTCCTGCGCTACAACGAACTGATGAAGGAATTGCTGGAACTCGTGAACGCGCAGGCGGAGGCGAACAAACCGCGGATGTAGATCGGGCGCGCCGTGACGGGTTCAGCGAACGTCGGCGCGAAATTGTCTGACGAATGCGTTCAATCCGGACAGTTTCTTGAGGTGAATGGTGCGGTACTTGAGAAATCGCAGCTTCTCCTTCGCGTCGGATTCGTCCTTCGCGAGCACGGTCCCTTCTTCGGAGATTTCCTCATCGCGATTGAGTTCGACCCGATACTTGAAGACAGACACGCGTTCTCTCCCCTCTCGCCGCAGGCCGGATCGGCCCGCGTACCGCGTTGCGTACTCCGTTCCCCAAGTACCGCGGCGCGTACCGTTGCCCTGAGCGGCGCGCACCGGGATGCTACAGGCCGATTGTTGGAATCGTGTAAGAAATTGTTGATCGGCTCGTCGGTGGCGAGACGACGCTGGGGCCGTTTGTTACACGGATGGTTCCGTGATTGAACGGCATTCGAAGGGAAGGTTCGGGCGGTGGACTCGGTCCGTTTTCTACACGTGCGGCGGCCCATCCTGGCGGGCGCATCCGGACTGGTTGCGGGCGCGCTGGCGGGGTCGGTAGGCGCGCCGTTCGTGGGCGGACTGGCGGGCGTGGCGGGATCCGTCGGTTGCATCGCGGCAATGATTGCGTTTCGCAGGTCGGCGTTCCTGTCGGCGGCGGGCCTGATCGGGGCGTTCTTCTTCGCGGGCGCGCTCTACTGGGAGGCACGGGACGCCGGTCGCTCAGGGGACGCGTTCGCGTACGACGTCGCCGAGCATCCCGAGGGGTCCGTTTACGAGCTTGAAGGCCGAATCGTTGCCGCGGATATCTGGCTGCCGGACGCGGAGTACCTGACGGCCCGGCTCGACGTCAATCGGGTGACGCGCGGGGGCGAAACCGTTGAAGTCGACGGTGGCACGCTGTTGCGTTGGAGCGAACCCGCGTTCGGGGTACACGTCGGCGATCGCGTGCGCGTGCGCGGCAGTCCGAGCCTCGCGCTGGCGCATGTAAACCCGGGTACGGCCGGACCCGAAGCGCACTACCGGCGGCGCGGAGTTCATACGGCCGTGCGGCTGTACGGCGGCGATTCGGTCGAGGTGCAGTCGCGGGCGCCGTGGTACGACGCGTGGGCCGGCTTGTCGCGATTTCGCGGAATGCTCGCAGCCCGGCTATCGCGGGCAATTCCACCGGAGACGCTTCCGTTCGTGCTCACGGTCTGGCTGGGCGATCGGCGGCAGATCGACTCGGAGTTGTACCAGAAATTCGTCGAGTCGGGCACGGCGCATGTCTTGTCGGTGTCGGGGTTGCACGTGGCGATCATCTTCACGAGCCTGCGGCTGCTGATGCGCATGGCGGTCCGGCGGCGGCGCGTGCGGTTGACCGTGCTGTTGTTAAGCGTGGCCGCTGTCGTGGGGATGACGGGCGCGCAAGTGGCGACAATCCGCGCGACGCTTATGATCGCGATCTATCTCGCGGCGGAATGGTTCGAGCGCGAACCGGACGCGCCGACCGCGCTGGCGATCGCCGCGGCGACCTTTGTGGTCTACGATCCGAATGTGCTCTACGATGTGGCGTTTCAGTTGTCGTTTCTCAGCGTCGGCTCTCTGTTGCTGTTCGACAGTGCAATCGCCGAGGCGATAGAGCGCCTGCCGTTCGGGCTGCGTGAGGCTTCGTCGGCCACGCTCGCGGTGCAACTGCTGCCGTTACCGGTCGCGGTGCACGCGTTTCACGTGCTGCCGCTGGCCGCGCCGCTGGCCAACCTGGCGGTCATTCCGCTCACCGGCGTCGTGCTTTGGCTGGGTTTCCTCGCGTCCGTGTGTGCGCTGGTGTTTCCGGCCGCGGCGCCGATTTTCGGCCACGCGATTCATCCCGTCGTTCAGTTCATCCTCTGGATCGCATCGGCCGTCTCGGAGGCGGATTTCGCGTTCATGCATGTGATTTCGCCCACGCCCGCGGCACTCGCGGCGTATGGCGCAGCGATGGCCGCCGCGTACGTGGCGTCGCGTCGCCCGGCGGGCATGCGCGTGGCCTGGGCGGGCGGGGCGGTGCTCGCGGGGATCGCGTGCCTGGTGCTGTGGTCGCCGCTACGCGCCGCACCGGAGGTGACCGTGCTGGATGTGGGCCATGGTGACTCGATCTTCGTGCGCGCGCCCGGCGGCGCGACGATGCTGGTGGATGCGGGACAGCGCTCGGAGTATGTCGATGAGGGGCGGCGGACCGTCGCGCCGTTCTTGTGGTCGAATCACGAGTCGAAGCTCGATGTGCTGATGGTGACTCACCCGGACAGCGACCACGTCGGCGGCGCGAAATACGTGCTGGAGCAGTTTCGCGTGGGGACGGTCGTGCTCGGGCCCCAGCCGCATCCCGGGACGATGGAGGATGAGATCATCGCGCTATGCGAGCGGCGCGGCGTGCCGGTGACGCGGTTGGCGACCGGCGACTGGTTCGCGCTGGGCGGCGCCCGGATCGAGGTCTTGCATCCGCCGCGGGACCTGCCCGCCGACACGGGCGAAAATGACCGGTCGCTGGTGGCGCGTGTGACGTGGCCGGGCATGAGCGCACTGCTGACGGGCGACATCGAGCGCGTCGGCGAGGAGCTGCTCCTGACACACGCGCCGCACGCGGCGGTCCTCAAGGTGCCACATCACGGATCGATCACCTCGAGCTCGCCCGCGTTCATTGACGCGGTCGGGCCGTCGGTCGCGGTCATTTCGACGGGGCCGCGGGGCCGGACGAATGTGCTGAATCCGGCCGTGGTCGCCCGATACGAGGAGCGGGGCATCCACGTGTTCCGGACGGACATCGTCGGGGGCGTGCGGATGCGGCCGGGGCCGGACGGCCTCCATGTCCTGCCGGCGCGCCTGGAACGGGGATACATTACGAGAGGGCAGGAGGCAGCGGCGGTCCCCTGAAAGGATTCCCGGCGGTCCGGCAGGTTCCGAAATCTTGTGGTACGTTTAGAACATGAATGCCATCCTGAATATATTGCCGCTGTTCGGGTTTGTGGGGGCGGTAGCCGGGTTAACGGCCATGCTCGCGCGGCGGACGAAGTCCGACGAAGAGCGGTGGACGCTGGATCGCCGCAAGCGCGAACGGCGCGACACGAAACATTCACTCGGCTTCTCGCCAGACCCCGCGGTTGAGCGGCGGGTCGGCGAGCGGCGCCGGGCAGCCTCGCTGGCGGAGCACGACTGACCTCGCGGACGCCGCCTACCCGCGCGCGGCGACGCCTACGGCCGCGTGGGCGAGTTGATTGAGCATGGACTGGTCTTCTATCGCCTCGCCGGGCACTTCGAAGTAATTCTTGAGCGTCTGTTTCGCGTTGGGCTGGAACGGGCCGGTGCCGAACTCCTCGTAACGGGCACGCGTCGTGTCGTCGGTCTTGAAGTACAGCCGGCCGTCATAGACGATGCCGAAAAAGAGCGTGCCTTCGTAGAGGCCGTAGCCGCCGAACATCGGTTTGTACTGGATGCCGTCGAAACCGGTGAGCTGGTCGCAGACGAACTCGACGAAGTCGTCGTCTTTGCGCGACGTCGGAGCCATGGATCTCCTCCAACAGCCGATTGGCTGAAACAGGCCTAAGCAAAGAGCCGCTTAGGCCTGCCACACGGCTAACCGTGGAGCTTGCGGATGCGCTTGAGGATGCTGTCCGGGTCGAGGCCCTGGTGCGGGATTTGTTCGGCCTGGCCGCCAATGCCCGCGCGGGTAACGCCCATGCGGCCGAAGCGCGGCGCGAATCCGCGCTCGACGAGCCAGGTGCCGTAGCGCACACCGAGGCCGGTCTCGGCGTTCTGCCCTTCGGCCACGAGGACGAAGGGGGAGCCGCCGGCGCGTTTCAGCGCGGCCTCGTCCACGACGTTCAGCGTCGGCTTGTTGATGAGTCCGACGTCGATGCCCTCCGCGCGGGCGCGCTCGACGGCGTCCAGCGCGCGATACAGCACCTCGCCGTAGGACACCACGTAGCCCGCCTTGCCCTCGCGGATGATGTCATCCCGGCCGGATTCGAATGTGTACGCGTCGTCGAAGAACCGGCTGCCGTCGGACTTCAGAATATACGGTAGTTTCGAGCGGTTGGTGAACACGAAGCGCAGGCCTTCGTCGCCGAAGACACGCTCGACCGCCGCCTTGAGTTGCGCGGCGTCCGCGGGGAAATAAAGCCGCGTCTTGTCGCCCTCGAGGATGCCGTTATGGGCGAAGTAAACGTTGATACCGAAATGGCAGGTATTGTCGGAGATGTCGTCCACGCCGGCGTGGGAGAAGTGGCACAGGACGTTCGCCTCGTTCATGCGTGCCATGGTGATCTCGGAGACGATCATCTCGAGGAATGCGGAGAACGTGCTGAACACGCCCTGCTTTCCGGCTTCGAAGCCGAAGCCGGCCGCGGCGGAGAAATTCCCGCGCTCCATGACGCCGCCCAGGCAGAACACGTCCGGGTGTTTTTCGCGGACGGCCTTGAGTCCGGTCGAGCCCTCGAGGTCGGAGTCGATGACGAACACTTTCTTCTTACGCGACTCCGCCGGCATTTTGTCGAGGATGCCATTCAGGATCTTGCCGAATTCCGTGCGGTTGCTCGCGAATTCGGCCGAGACGCCGCGATACGACACGGACGACTTCGGCGCGGCGATGGCGTTCAGATAATCGACCGCGTCGCTCAACCCGCGCGCCTGGAGATAAGCGATCGCGTTGTCTTTGGGGATGACATCGTGACCCTTGTGCGAATTCTCGATGCCGGGCACGCCGGCGGCCATCGGGCGGCGGTTGATGACGGCGACGGGGCCCTTCGCGGCGAATGCGCGCTGCATCCGGCGGTACACATCGGCGAGGTCTTCGCCGTCGCCCTCGAGCACGGTCAAACCGTGGCCGGCAAGCGTGCGCGCGACGTCGTAGCCGGGGAGGTAATCCCGGGGATGGCCGGCGATCGTGACATTGTTATCGTCCACGACGACCTTGACGTTCAGCCCCTGTGCGACGGCGTGGCGCGCGGCCTCGGCGTCGTTGCCTTCCTGCTGGGAGCCGTCCGAGCCGAGCAGCAGGACCGCTTTGTCCGGGTTCGCGCGGGCGACGCCGTTTACGAAGGGCCACATGTGGCCGAGCCGGCCTGAACTGAACATGACGCCGTGTTCGCGGTCGAGCTCGGGATGGCCGTAGAGCCCTTCGTTCGGCTCGCGGTAGTAGTAAAGTTTGTCGAAGGGGATCGAGCCGTTGAACGCGGCCATCGCGTACTGAATCGCGACGCGGTGGCCGGCCTCGTCGAACAGCGCGGGATAGACCAGGCCGCTGCGCATGAATGCGTCCGCGATGAGCACCTCGGGCACGATGCTGTATGCCCCGCCGGTATGGCCTGCGAGGCCTTTGACCCCGGCGACGGCCGTGAAGAACACGATGGTGTCGCGGACCAGTTGCACGTTCGCCCGCAAATGCGCCAGCGCGCGATCGTCGAGTTCCGAACGCGTTGGATCGAGGTCAACGGGACGGTACGCCGCTACGTCAACGGGAAAGGAAATGCGTTCCACTTTTCGCACCGTGCTCACAGGTAGAATCCGAGTGCCGGGCCCAAGAATACGCAGCCGTGCCGGGCCAGGGGGGAATCGAGTGGCGGAGTATAGCCCGTCGATTCCGATGAATCCAGCCGGAACGGGAATCGTTATCGTCACTGTGATTCGGGTTCATCCGACTTGCCCGGGATCCGGCGTCGAACGGCTCGATTACGATGACGAGAAGGATTACGATAACGATGACGAGCGAAACGAACGCGCCGTATTAAGGGGGCCGCCGTGAACCGACTTCGATCGACTCAAATGCTGGGCGCCGTGCTGTTGGCGGCGGTCGTCCTGTTCGGTTGCGGCGGTGAACGCCAGACGGGGCCATCGGGCGACATCATCCTCGTCGGCAACGGCACAGAGCCGGAGGGACTCGACCCACACATCGTCACGGGGATCCCGGAGCACCACGTCCTGTTGACGCTTTTTGAAGGTCTTGTGCGGATGGACCCGAATGACCTCTCCCCCATTCCCGGCGTGGCGGAGCGATGGGAAGTTTCCGAGGACGGGCTGACGTACACGTTTCATCTGCGCGCGGACGCGCAATGGAGCGACGGCAGTCCGCTCACATCGAAGGACTTCGCGTATGCGTGGCGGCGGATGCTGACGCCTTCGCTGGCGGCGGAGTACGCGTACATGCTGTACGTGATGAAGGGCGCGCGCGCGTACAACGAGGGGACGCTGACGGATTTCGCGCAGGTGGGCTGCGAGTTCCCGGACGATCGCACGGTCATTGTGCATCTGGAGAACCCGACGCCGTATTTCCTGCAACTGCACGGGCACTACAGCTGGTTCCCCGTTCAGCAGAAGAATGTCGAATCGACGGGGTCGATGGACGATCGCGCATCGCGCTGGACGCGGCCCGGCAACCTCGTGGGCAATGGGCCGTATGTGCTGGCGCGGTGGACGCCGAACTCCGTGATCGAGGTGCGGCCGAACGCGCATTACTGGGACGCGGCGAACGTCAAGAACGCCGGCGTGAACTTCTATCCCGTGAACCAGGAACTGACCGAAGAGCGGATGTTCCGCGCGGGCGAACTGCACATTACGGAGAATGCTCCCCCGTCGAAGGTGCCGGAATATCGCGCGAACACGCCCGAACTCATCCGGACGGATCCGTGGATCGGCGCGTACTTCTACCGCGTGAACACGAACCGGGCGGCGCTGAAGGACAAGCGCGTGCGCCAGGCGCTGACGATGGCGATCGACCGCGAATCGATCTGCACGAAAATCATGCGGGCAGGTGAGATTCCGGCGTACTTCCTGACGCCGCCGAATATCGCGGGGTACACCGCGGAGGCGAAAATCCCGTATGACCCGGGGCGCGCGAAGCAGCTACTCGCGGAGGCGGGGTATCCGAACGGGCAGGGCTTCCCGACGATCGACATCCTCTACAACACGCTGGACCGGCACCAGACGATCGCGGAGGCGATCCAGCAGATGTGGAAGACGACGCTGGGGATCAATGTGACGCTGACGAACCAGGAGTGGAAGGTATACCTCAGTTCGACCTCGAACGAACAGATGGCGTTCGACCTCGCGCGCGCGGGCTGGATCGGCGACGTCGTGGACGCGATGAATTTCCTGGAATGTTTCACGACGGGTAACGGGAACAACCGCACAGGCTGGAGCAACGCGGAGTACGACCGGCTGCTCGCGGAGGCGATGACGAAGAACAACCGCGAGGAGCGCAACGCGCTGTACCAGCAAGCCGAGGCGATCTTGATGGACGAAGTGCCGATCCTGCCGATCTATCACTACACGCGGACGTATCTCATCCAACAAAACGTGCGCGGGTACGCGGGCAATATTCTCGGGTACTACGTCTATCACCAGATCTGGCTGGACCACGGCGCGGGCGGCGAGTGATCCGCGCGGCGTTCGCTCACGCCACGGTGCGGCGGGCCGCTACGGTTCGCTCGTACAGCACGGACCGCGATCGGCTGCCGACCGGCGTGATCACGCCCATCTCGCGCAGGCAGTAGGCCATTCGCTGCGCGAGCCGCCGGGGCCGGCCGCTGGCGGCGGCAAGATCGGACGTCGTGAACGGCTCGGGCAAATCGGCCGGCAGCAACGCGCGCATGTCATCCGGCGACTCGAAGATCCGCTGATCCACCACCTCCAAGAGGCGCCGCTCATGCGTGACCCAGCCCCGCCTGCGCCAGCCGCGGGCGGCGTCGTGCGTGCGGACCTCCTCTTCGCGGATGAGCACGACCATCAACGAGAAATTCGGATGGGCGAGCAGCGCGGGAAACGAGACGAGTTCGTCGAACACGTGCTCCAGTGCGCCCCGCTTCGGAGACCTGCGCCGGCTGAGTTCCTTCCCGCGCTTGGACAGCTTCACGATCCATTTTTCCTGCGCGATCGGATGCACGAGACGCACGCGATGCCTCGCCGTGAGGCGGATGAGCTTGCGCTTGATGGACGCGAAGCTGCGGGTCTGAATCTCGACGAGACATCGGCGCTGGACGATGTCGACGACGAAACCGTCCACCGATACCTCGAGCCTGTCGCGCGGTCTCGCGTACCAGGCTTTCAACGCGGCATGGAGCGGCTTCTCATTCAGCGAGCCGATGTGCGGCGCGGGCGCCTCGGCCTCCGCGGACAGGGTGAGGCTTTTCCCCCGGCTCTCGCGCGAGCGCATTGCGGAATTCCCCCGCGTGATCTTAACACGCCCCGCGGCGTGGCAGGCTTACGCGGGTGTGCGTAGGCCTGTGCGCCCGCGAGGCAAAAAAACAGGCCTGAGCTGAACTACGCTTAGGCCTGACACACGCACTTCTTCGCGTTACTACGCCGAGACCGGACGCACGACAAACGGTTCCCGGTACTGGCGCGTCATCATGGCGTTGGCTTCGGCATCGCCGATGACCTGTTCGGTCTTCGGATCGAACTGGAAACTGCGGCCGAGCCGCGCGGACACGAGGCCCAGATGGCACAGGGCGGACGAGTAGTGCCCTTCCTCGATGTCGGCATGGAGCATCGACCGATCGCGGCTGCGGACGGCCTGGATGAAGTTTTCGAAGTGGTCGCCGCCCGCTTCGCCGGACGGCCCCTTCTCTTCCTTTGAACCCAGGTAGATCTGGTAGTGGCTGTAGCTGTCGATGACCATGTAGCCTTCGGAACCGTAGAAAATGTTGCCGATCTTCGCGCCGCCTTCGTTGTTCGTGATCCAGGGGCGCACTTCGAATTGCAGCATCTTTCCCATCGGCCCGGCGTCGGGATAACTGAACTCCGTCGTGATGACGTTGGGCGTTTCCTTGTCGTCGTCGAACAGGAACTTGCCGCCCATGCCGCTCACGCGGGACGGTAGCGTGACGCCGAGACCCCAGCGCGCAAGGTCCATCTGGTGGACGCCCTGGTTTCCGATGTCGCCGTTGCCGTATTCCCAGTGCCAGTGCCAGTTGTAGTGGAAGCGGTTG
>CAYPNI010000083.1:10830-17925 GCA_964411925.1 uncultured Nitrospirales bacterium | reverse complement strand
GCATGCGCGGCGTTGCTGATGCTGGCGCTGATCGCGCCGTCGCTGTACGCCGGGACGATCCCAGAGACCGATCCAGCCAAGGTCGGGTTGTCCGCGGAGCGCCTCGAACGCATCACGGAGGCGATGAAAGCGGACTACGAAGCCGGCCGGATTTCGGGCGCCGTGGCGCTCGTCGCGCGGAAGGGCAAGATCGGGTATCTCGAATCCGTCGGCCTGGCGGACCGGGAGAAGAACGTGCCGATGAAGGACGACACGATCTTCCGCATCTACTCGATGTCCAAACCGGTCACGAGCGCGGCCGTGATGATGCTGTACGAGGAGGGGAAATTCTTTCTGAACGACCCGGTCTCGAAGTATCTGCCCGAACTGGCCAACCTGCGCGTCGCCGTGCAGGCCGAGGGCGGCAAGGAAGGGCCCGTGTTCAACCTGCCCGAAGAGGACCCGGCCAAGGCCGCCGCCAAGCCAACGAGTCTCGCGGACATCACGACGGAAGCCGCGCGGCGCGAAATGACCATCGAAGATTTGCTGCGGCACACGGCGGGGCTGACGTACGGGTTTTTCGGTAACTCGGAAGTGGACCTGTTGTACCAGCAGATGGGCATCCTCACGACGGAGAAGACCATCGCGGAGACGGTGCAGAAACTCGGCAAGATCCCACTGAAGCATCACCCCGGCGAAGTCTGGGAGT
Organism: uncultured Nitrospirales bacterium; assembly: GCA_964411925.1. Classification (GTDB taxonomy): domain Bacteria; phylum Hydrogenedentota; class Hydrogenedentia; order Hydrogenedentales; genus VFKU01. The sequence continues at coordinate 17,237 of CAYPNI010000083.1, read as the reverse complement.
ACAGCGTGTCGATCGACGTGCTGGGCCGGCTCGTCGAGGTGTTGTCGGGGCAGAGTTTCGACGCGTTCCTCAAGGAGCGCATCTTCGACCCGCTCGGGATGGTGGACACGGCGTTCTGGGTGCCGGACGCCAAGCTCGACCGGTTCGCGCAGATGTATACGCCGGTGCCGAACAAGGACGGCGAGATCACGCCGGCGCCCGCGTTCTACTCGCGCAACTTCTCGAACAACCCGACGCATTTCTCCGGCGGCGGCGGCCTGGTCTCGACCGCGTCGGACTATTTCCGCTTCTGCCAGGCGATGTTGAACGGCGGCGAACTGGACGGCGCGCGCATCTTGAGCCGCCCGACGGTCGAACTGATGACGGATAACCATACGCTCGACATGGAGTGCGCGCTGCGCGAGGGCGGATATGAGTTCGGACTCGGGTTCGCCGTCGCGCAGGAGCCGGGGCGCATCGGCGTGCCGGTGCACCGCGGCGAATTCAACTGGGGCGGCGCGGCGGGCACAAAGTTCTGGATCGACCCCGCGGATGAGTTCATCGGGATTTACATGGTGCAGATCCTGCCGCACACGGGACTGCACTTTGGCGATCAGTTCAAGATTCTGGCGTACCAGGCGATCGCGGACTAAATAGCCCTGGTGACTGGCGGAAGGGATTGCTTCGTCGCACAGTTCGCTCCTCGCAATGACAGGAGTGGCCGATTGCGCGAGGTTGGGAACAGGCTTAAGCTGGACCCCGCTTAAGCCTGCCACCTGTAAAGGGTAAGTTAGGAGAGTTCAGATGCCACTGGATTTTGATTCGCAGCCGCTACGGGAGATGCGCAAGGGGCGCGCGTTGCAGTGGGACCCGCACGCCATCGACCTCAAGCAGGACAAGGCGGACTGGTCAAAGCTCAATGCCGCGGAACAGAGCGTGCTGCTGAGCCAGGTGCTCGGGTTTTTCCACGGCGAGCGGGCTGTCGCGCATGACCTTGCGCCGCTGCAACAGGCATTGCGGCAGGAACGCGGGCGCATGCACGAGGAAATGTACCTCACGCAGCAGATGTACGAGGAATCGACGCACCTCGAGTTCTTCCAGCGCTGGCTGTTCGAGGTGTTGCCGGGGCGGATCGGCGAGACCGTGCCGCGGCCGCCGGGCCAGCAGACGACGATCGTGAATGAGCACATGCCGCGGCTGTTGACCGCGCTGCTCACCGATCCCTCGCCGCGCGCGCAGATGCGCGCGACGGTCGTGTATCACCAGATCGTCGAGGGCGTGCTCGCGGAGGTCGGCTACCAGGCGTTCTACGATTGCCTCGATCCGCGCGGGATCTTCCCCGGATTGCGCGCGGGGCTGCGCAATATCCAGAAGGACGAGTCGCGGCACATCGCGTTCGGGACGTATCTCGCCCGGCGGCTCATTCGCGAGAACCCGGAGTTGCGCGACGCGTTCGTTGAGGACATGGAGCAGTACCGGCAGCCGTGCATGGACGCGGCCGGCGCGCTTTACGGCGAGTACGACGAGCCGTTCCCGTTCGGGCTGGACGGCGACAAGACCGTCGCGTTTTCCGTGACCTTGTTCCGCCGGCGGCTGGACTCGGTGCTCTCGGCGACGCTGGTCGAGGCGTAGCCGCGAGAAGCGGGATCTACTTCGCCGCGCGTTTCATTTTGCGGGCCCATTGCGTAGTGAGTTTCGGGTCCGCAGCGAAAAGCTTGGTGAGTTCGGCAAGCCGAGAGACGAATTCCTCATCCACCTGGTGCTCGAGGCGGCAAGCCTCCTGATCGGCGCGTTCGTCGTCGAAGTGCAGCACGTCTTTGAGAAAATTGTAGAGCGCGCTGTGGCGCGCCGCCATCTTCTTGGCGAGCAGTTGCCCCTTGGCCGTGAGGTCCACGTAGCCGTAGGCCTTGTGCTCGACGATGTTCTGCTGCGTGAGTTCGCGGATCGCGCGCGAGGCGGCGGGCCGGCTGACCTGCACCTGTTGCGCGACCTGGCTGACGCTGCACACCTTCTCGCGCGTGAGCAGATCGGCAATGGCCTCGACGTATTGCTCCAGCGCCGGGCTGATGCCGTGCGGCGTGCCGGTGAAGGGGCTGAACGAAGGCACCCGAAACTCCTTAACTCTGTTAACGCCTGTTAACAGAGTAGCACGCGGCCCGCGCCCAGGCAAATTGGGCTTGGGTTCGCCCTTTGTCCGTTTGACGACGCACCCAGAACAACGCTCTTGTCAGTCCCGCGAAGGCGGGAATCTCGCGACCCTATTTCGAGAAGAGCCATGCGACGAGGATTTCGGCCTGATCGCCGGTGAGCGTGATCGGTTTGCCGGCGGGGTCTTGACGCGTCAGGAGCGCGGCGAGAATCGCGTCCGACGCGCCGCGCGCGGCGGCTTCGGTGGGCGCGCCGTCAAAGAGCGAGTCGAATTCGTTCTCGAGAATCGGTTGCACGTGTTTGGCGAACTGGACGCCGCGCACGGTGTCCATATCGAGCAGGCACCCCTTGGCGATCGTCTCGGTGTGCGCGGGTTCCTTGCCGGCAAGGATCGCGTCGAGCGCATCGCGCAGCCAGAATTTCTCCGGGCTCATGCGCTGCAGGCCGTAGTCGAACCGGTCGTCGGCCATGCCGTGATACACGATGCGCCAGTTCTGATCGGGATCGATCACAAAGGTATCCGCCGAGCGTTCGACGCCGAGAACGTGCGCGAGCGCTTGCTGCTGGTCGATTAACACGGGCGGAGTGAATTTGTAGTCCGCGCGTTCAGCGACAACCGCCTCGGGCGTGTCCCACTTGTTCGTGTTGATGTAGAGGAACTTGACACCGCGGTCCGCGTATTGGGACTTGATCTCTTCGAAATAGGGATAACTCTGACGCACGATCGGGCAGCCGTTCATCTGAAAAAAGAGCACCACGGCTTCAGCGTCCGCGAGGCCGTAGAGTTCGTGCCCGGCGCCGTCCACGTCCGTGAAACGGAAGTTGGGGATCGTGTCGGGAGTGGGCGCGGCCTCGGAACCGTCAGCGTCCGCGTGGGCGACGATCGAGCACATGCACGAAGAGGCGATGAGTAAACTCATCGCGAATCTGGCGGCGATCTGACAAGATTGCATCACGTGTAAATCGCTCACGCGAATTCAAACACGCTTCCGTGCAATTTGTTCCGGGATCCAACGATCGACTTAGCGATTTTTGCGGCGGTCGGCTAATTCGGGCACGCGCAGGAGGCGGGCGTTAATGGCGACGACGACGGTTGATACGGCCATGAGCGCGGCGCCGGCCGCGGGTGATAGCAGCACGCCGGATTTGTAGAGCACGCCCGCGGCCAGGGGAATGGCAATTACGTTGTAGCCCGTGGCCCAGATGAGATTCTGTACCATTTTCTTGTACGTCGCACGCGCGAGATACATGATCGCCATCACGTCGCGCGGATCGGACCGCACGAGAACAATGTCGGCGGACTCGATGGCGACATCCGTGCCGGCGCCGACGGCGATGCCGACATCGGCCTGGGTCAGCGCGGGGGCATCATTCACGCCGTCGCCGGTCATGGCGACGACGAGCCCGCGCCGTTGCACTTCCTTCACCTTTTCCGCCTTCTGATCGGGCAGGACTTCGGCAAAGTAGTCGTCGAGGGCTAGCTCGCGCGCGACCCACGCGGCGACGGGCTTGGCGTCGCCGGTGATCATCATTGTCTGGATCCCCATCTCTTTCAGGCGGCGCAGCGCTTCATGCGACTCCGCCCGGATAATATCGGCCAGGGCAATTGCGCCTTCCAGCCGTTCTTCGATCAACACGTACACGACCGTCTTGCCCTGCTCGGCTACTTCTCGGACGCGAGGATTGTCAACGCTGATGGAATGATCCTTGAGGTATCCCGGGCTCACGACCTTGACAGTTTGCCCGTCGAGCACGGCCTGTGCGCCGCGGCCGGGAATGGCGGTGAACTGGGCGGGCACGGCGATGGCCAAGCCGCGCTTCTTTCCTTCGTCCACGATGCCCTGCGCGATGGGATGCTCCGACTGGCTCTCGAGGGACGCGGCGACGGCGAGCAGGTCCTCCTCTGCGACCTGTCCGAGCGCGACAATGTCGGTCACGCCGAATCTGCCCTCGGTCAGTGTTCCAGTCTTGTCGAACAGGATCGCATTGACATTGCGGGAACGTTCGAACGCGGAACGGTCGCGGATGAGCAGACCGTTTTTGGCGGAGATCGCGGTCGATACCGCCACAACGAGGGGGACGGCCAGGCCGAGCGCGTGCGGACAGGCGATGACCATGACAGTCACCGCGCGCTCGATTCCAAAGGCGAATTCGTGGCCGAGAAGAAGCCACACCGTCAGCGTGGCGGCGCCGACGGTGATGGCGACGACGGTGAGTACCAGGGCGGCGCGATCGGCGAGGTCCTGCGTTCGCGAGCGCGACTCCTGTGCCTTGCGAACCAAGTCGATGACCTGCGCGAGATAGGTCTCACCGCCGGTCTTTTTTACTTCGAGTACGATCGCGGAGTCGCCGTTCACGGAACCGCCGATGACTTCGTCGCCTTCCTCCTTTTCGACCGGTTTGCTTTCGCCGGTCAGCATCGCCTGGTTGACGGAGGTGCGACCCTGGACGATGGCGCCGTCGATGGGGACCTTTTCGCCCGGTTTCACGACGAGACGATCGCCTGGCTTGAGGCTGGTGACCGGAACATCGTCGGTGTGGCCGTCGGAACGGACGCGGTGCGCCTCGGCCGGCATCAGGCGGACGAGCGACTCGAGCGCGGCGGAGGCGCCCATGACCGAGCGCATTTCGATCCAGTGGCCGAAGAGCATTACGTCGATAAGTGTCGCGAGTTCCCAAAAGAAAACGCTTCCCCGCAGGCCGAACGCGACGGCGGAGCTGTACACATAGGCAACGATGATCGCGAGCGAGATCAGCGTCATCATGCCCGGATTGCGATCGCGCAGCTCGTCCCTCAGGCCATTGAGGAATGGCCAGCCACCGTAGAAGAAGATGACGGTCGCGATGGCCCACTCCACGTAATTGTCGCCGCGGAAATGGAGGGTGTCGCGGACGCCGAGCCAATGCTGGATCATCTCCGCGAGCGCGACGGCGGGAACAGTGAGAATGAGCGACACCCAGAAGCGGCGCCGGAAGTCGGCCACCATGTGGGCGTGGTGCTGATGGTAATCGTGCTTTTGATGCGCGGCGTGGTCGGCATGGGGTGACGGCGCGGCGTGGCCGGAGTGGGCCGGCGGATGTTTGGCGTGATGGGCGTGAGCGCCACCGTCGATCGGACGGTGATCACGGTGTTGTTGATTCGAATGATCCATCGGAAGACCGCACCCAGGAAATAGTCATCAGACTCTCACAATACTCTCCATCGATGTCGTCACCAACGGCCCGGTTATACCGTAGTCTACTACGGTCTACGCGGGGACTGGTGCGGCGCGGTCGATGATCGCGTCGAAATCGAGGCCGGGCGGCAGCGTGCCGTATTCGTTGCCGTGGTCGCCGGCGAGGCGCGAGGCGCAGAAGGCATCGGCTACCGCGGGGTGGCCGTGTTGGACGAGGAGCGCGCCTTCGAGCGCGGTGGACATTCTCTCGACGAGGCGGCGCGCGCGGACTTCGAGGTTGGACGTGTCGCCGAGTTCGCGCTTGATGCCTTCGACGGCGGCGTCGAGCCTCTTATCTACACCGCGGGCGCGGTCGAGTTCGGCGAGGAACGCGGGCGCGGTGTCGGGTTCCTTGTTCATCGCGCGCAGGACATCGAGACACATGACATTGCCCGAGCCCTCCCAAATCGACGTGAGCGGTGACTCGCGGTAGAGGCGCGGCATCGGGCCTTCCTCGACGTAGCCCGCGCCACCCAGGCACTCGAGCGCTTCGTAGACGTGGTGCGGCCCGCGTTTGCAAACCCAGTATTTTGCGACGGCGGTCGCGATGCGGATGAACGGCTCCTGCGCGGGGTCGCACATGCCGGCGTCGTACGCGCGCGCGAGGCGGAACATCAGCGTCGCGGCGGCCTCCCACTCGACAGCGAGATCGGCGAGCACGTTTTTCATCAGCGGCTGCTGGCGCAGCTTTTTGCCGAACGCGGAGCGGTGCATCGCGTGATGGACGGCCTGGGCGACGGCCTGGCGCATGAAACCCGCCGACGCGAGGCCGCAGTCGAGCCGCGTGTGCGTGACCATCTCGATGATGGTCGGGACGCCTCGCCCCTCCTCCCCCACTCTTACCGCCCAGGTGCCGCTGTACTCGATTTCGCTGGACGCGTTGGAGCGGTTGCCGAGTTTGTCTTTCAGCCGCTGGATATAGAAGTTGTTCTTCGTACCGTCCGGACGGAAACGCGGCACGAGAAAGCACGTGAGCCCGGCGTCAGTCTGCGCGAGCGTCAGGAAAGCGTCGCACATCGGCGCGGAACAGAACCACTTGTGGCCGTTCAGTTCGTACTCACCCGA
>CAYPNI010000083.1:0-10730 GCA_964411925.1 uncultured Nitrospirales bacterium | reverse complement strand
GCCTCGGTCTGCGCGATCATGTAACCGAGCATGCCGCGGGCGACGTGCGCGCCGGGCCGCGACTCGGCCCAGGGCCACGAATGCGCGCGGTAGCGGATACCCAGTTCGAGCATCGCGTGGTATGCGGGGTGGAACTCGACGACATCGATGCGGTGGCCGAAGCGGTCGTGCGTCTTGAGCTCAGGCTTATTAACGTTCGCGAGGCGTCCCTGTTCGATGTAGTGTGCGCTGCCGCAGGCCGCACCGAATTCGGAGACCTGCGGACGCGCCCACGCCGCGCCTTCGCGTTCGATGGCTTCACGGAGGACGGTATCGCACTCAAAGAGGTTGTAGTCCTCGAGCGGAACGGACTGGTTGAGCACCTCGTGCGTATCGAGTTGCGGGCGGGTGTCTTCGACCTGCATATGGCCTCCTGCCTTTCGAGCGTGGCAGGCCTAAGCGGGGTTCAGCTCAGGCCTGTTCCCGACCTCGCGGGCGATTAGAATCCCATCGAGCGGCCGATGATTTCCTTCATGATCTCCGTCGTACCGCCGTAGATCGATTGTACGCGCGTGTCCAGGTACGCCCGCGCGATTGGATACTCGCGCATGTAGCCGTAGCCGCCGTGCAGTTGCAGGCACGTGTCGGTGACGCGGTTCTGCAACTCGGTACACCACCATTTTGCCATGGACGCCTTTTCCGTGGTGAGCGAACGCGTGTTCAGTTCCAGAATGCAATGATTCAGGAAAGTGCGCGCGACGGTGATTTCCGTTTTCATTTCGGCGAGTTTGAACCGCGAATTCTGGAACGTGCCGATCGGTTTGCCGAACGCCGTGCGCTCCCTGCAGTACTGGACCGTCCACTCGAGCGCGGCCTCGGCGCCGCCCACGGCCTGCGCGGCGATCGACAGGCGCTCCTGCGGCAGCATCTCCATCAGGTGGAAGAACCCGCGGTTCTCTTCGCCCAGGACAGCGTCCGCGGAGAGTTTCACGTCCTTGAAGAAGAGTTCGGCCGTGTCCTGCGCGTCCATGCCGATCTTCGCGAGTTTGCGCGGCGGATCGAACCCGGGCATGCCGGATTCGACGAGAAACAGCGTGAACGCCGCGTGCTTTTCCGTCGGATGCGTCCGCGCGACGGTAATGACGACGTTGGCGAGAATACCGTTGCTGATGAACGTCTTCTGGCCGCCGAGCACCCATCCCGAGCCGTTGCGTTGGGCGGACGTGCGAATGCCGGCGAGATCGCTGCCCGTGTTGGGTTCGGTCATCGCAACGGCGAGGATGCATTCGCCCGTGACGCAGCCGGGCAGGTATTTCCTCTTTTGCGCTTCCGTGCCGTAGTGGATGAGGTACGGCACGATGATATCGGTGTGGATCGCGAAACCGAGACCGCTCGCACCGGCGCGCGCGATTTCCTCCTGCACGATAACGTTGAACCGGAAATCTTCGATGCCCGGCCCGCCGTAGGCTTCGGGCACGTTGAACCCGAGCAATCCATTCGCGCCGGCGGCGAGCCAGATGTCGCGCGGGACGACGCCGTCGCGTTCCCACTGGGCGTGGTGCGGCGTGACCTCGCGTTCGAGGAATTTACGGACGCTGTCGCGGAAGGTCCGGTGCTCTTCGCCGTAGATCGAATCAGGCATGGCCCGGGCTCCCGAGCGCAATCACTTCAGATCGACGAGCGGCCGGCCGCTGAGGCGCGATCCGACGGCGATGGGCCGGCCTTTGACCTTGGACACCAGGACGTATATGCGGCCGGGCGGCGTGCCGTTCAGTTCGGACTCGCCGTTCTCGATGAGTTCGGCCACGAACCCGTACGCGTTCGCGGGATGATACTCGACGCTGACGGAGAACAGCCCCTTGCACATGTCGATGAGGACGCGCTCGAGTTCTTTCACCTCGCAGGTGGTGTGGCGCGGCTTGCTCTTGCCCAGCCGGTAGGCATCGACTAGCGCATCGGGAAAATCGTGCAGGAGGCCGTGCGAGACGTATTGGGCCGCTTTGATGGAATCGCGAAAACGTTCTGCCATGGCATCGACTCGAAGCCGGCACCCCTCGATCTGAAATTGAGAATCGAGTATAACATGGCGCGCGCGGAGACGCCCCCTCGCGACGCGCAACACGGGGTCACGATGGATATGGATTTGACGAAATATTTGCCGCCGGTGCAACAGGCGCACGCGATTGCCGCGCACCTGCCGGTCGCGCTGTCCGCGCTGGGCGTGGTGGCGGTCGCCGCGGCGATCGTCGTCCGCACCAACCGGGACAGCCTTCGATGGGCCGTCGTGGGAATGTACCTCCTGCTCGCGGCCTCGGCCGTGCTGTCGGTCGAGACCGGCGAGAGCGCTCGCGCGCAGGTGTCCGGCGCGTTGCCCAAGTCGATCTGGAACACGATCGATCAGCACGAAGACATGGCCGAGCGCGTATGGATGTTCGCCGTAGGCACTGCGGTGCTGATGGCGGTCAGCATTCCGGCCAAGGGCGGCCTGCGAACGAGCATGAGCATTGTCACCCTGCTCGCCAGCCTCGGAACGGTCGGCTGGGTGGGCTACGTCGGCCATCTCGGCGGCGGTCTGGTCTACGAACACGGCATCGGCATCCCGCCGGACAAGATCGTCGAATGGCGCATCAATCCCCCCGCGGGTTCGTCCACGGCCGTCGCAGCGGCGGAACCCAATCCGGATCTCATTCCAATTGAGCCCATCGATATGGAAGAGGCGAAACGGGTCAGTTACAAGAACGATATCGTGCCAATTTTCGAGGAAGTGTGTTACTCGTGCCACTCGCCCGAGGAAAAGATCGACGCGGAACTGGACATGACGACGGTCGAAAAACTGATCGTCGGCGGCGAGAAATACGGCGCGTCACTGGTGCCGGGCAAGCCCGACGAGAGCACGATCGTAAAGTACGTCCGGGGCGAGTTATTGCCGCAGATGCCCGAGGACGACATGCCGCTGACGCGGGATGAAGTGCACCTGATCCGGCTGTGGATCGCCGCGGGCGCGATTGACGACACGAAACCCGACGAGCCGGCCGCGCCGCTGGAACAGTGACCGCGACTTGCGAAGCGCGGGGCGCGAGACGTATTCTTGCGCGCGAACCGAGTGGAATCAGGCGATTCGAAGCGGCGGGCAGGCGGAACACGCTGCCTCAACGAGCCGCTCCCACCGCCGCTACCGAAGAGGTGGGTCCGCGGGAACGCAGCGGACCATTCGAAACGCACGCATGACTAGATCCAACCCTTCCGCAAGCCCCGAACTCGCATGACGTTTGACGAGTTCGGACTCGACCCGCGGTGCCTCGACGCGCTCCGCAAAATGGAAATTGTCACGCCGACGCCGGTCCAGGCCGCGGCCATCCCGATCGCCCTGCAGCGCAAGGACCTCGTCGCCGTCGCGCAGACGGGCACCGGAAAGACCCTCGGGTTCGTCCTGCCGGGACTGACGTTCCTCGCCAATCACGGCCCGCATGAGAACCAGATGCTGGTGCTCGTGCCCACGCGCGAGTTGTGTCTGCAAGTGCACAGCGTCGTCAGTGAAGTCGGCCCGGCGCTGGGGATATCCAGCACGACGATCTACGGCGGCGTGAGCCTCGACAAACAGCGCGAGGCCCTGCGCAAAGGCCGCCACGTCATCGTCGCGACGCCCGGACGCCTGCTCGATCACCTCGGCCGGCGCAACGTGCGCTTCGACCACCTCGACCTCCTCGTGCTCGACGAGGCCGACCGGATGCTCGACATGGGGTTCCTGCCGGACATCACGCGCATCATCGAGCAATTGCCCGAGGACCGGCAGACGCTGATGTTCTCCGCGACGTTCCCCGATCCGATCGCGCGGCTCGCGCAACGGATGATGTTCGAGCCCGAGCGAATCACCATCGGCGGGATTTCGAAGCCGGTCGATTCCGTGCGGCAGTTGTTGTATCCGGTCGATCAGTCGAACAAGTCGAAGCTGCTGCTCAAGCTCCTCGAGGAAGAAGAGCCGGGGCCGACGCTGGTCTTCTTGCGGACGAAGGCGGGCACCGAGCGGCTGGGCAACGCGCTGGAAAGAGCGGGCTACAAAATCGCGCAGCTCCACGGCGACCGATCGCAGGAACAGCGCCAGCGCGCGCTCAAGGGGTTTCGCGAAGGCAAGTACGGGATCCTCGTCGCGACGGACGTCGCCGCGCGCGGGCTGGACATCGAGGACGTGACGCACGTCTTCAATTACGACATCCCGCTGACGGCGGATGACTACGTGCACCGTATCGGCCGCACGGCGCGCGCACAGAAGGAAGGCGACGCGATCACGTTTGTGACGCCCGGCGAGTGGCAGGCGCTGGGCGCGATCGAGAAGACGCTGGGCAAGCACATCCCCCGCGCGGAATACGACGGCGCGCCACGGGTGATCTCGACGTTCAAAGGAGACGGCGTGGAGAAGAAAAAGCGCGCGGGAACGCAGCGGGTCGTCAAGAAGGGCGCGCGGCGGCGGCGTTAGTCCCGCTTGATCTGATCGAGGTTCAGGCGGACCTTTTCGAGGATGTCCTTGAGCGATTCCAACTCTTCGGCGTTCAGAACCCCCATGATCTCGTTGACCTTCTTGCGGTACGTGCCTGTCACTTTCTGATACATGTCCACGCCGCGAGGCGTGAGCGCGATCACGTTGTACCGCCGGTCGTCGGGCACGGGCTTGCGCGCGACGAGGCCCGCCTTTTCCATGCGGTCGATGAGCGTCGTGATGTTCGCGCGGTTCACCAGCATCATGTTGCTGAGCTCGACCTGGGTCAGCCCGCCGTTGTCCCCACTCTGGTGCTTGAGCAGCGAGAGGACGTTGTACTGGACGTCAGTGAGGTCGTAGGCGCGGAAGAACTCCCCCGCCTTCTTGCGCACGCGCGCCGCACTGTAATAAATGCTTAACAGGGCCTCGTGCGCGGGGTTTTCGAAGCCCTTGCGCATGCCCAGCTCGGTCTTGAGCGACATCGTGGAACGGCTCCCAATGAACTCGAAAGTAACTGTATATGTATTAACACATGGCGTGTGAACTTCTCAATGTGTGCGGTATCGACGCCGGGTTTGCGTGGCATACTGCCACTTTCCTTTCGGGAGGTCGCGTCGTGCATGCCAAGTCATTGGGTCTTCTTCTCTCAGTTTTGGTGTCTCTGATGACCGCGTCCGTTTTCGGACAGACCGAAGAGTCCGCTGCACTGGAAAAACGTCCCATCATCTCCGACCCGCATCGGGCCGGGCGCTCGATCGTCGTTGCGCGGAACGGGATGGTCGCAAGTTCGCATCCGCTGGCGTCACTCGCCGGGCTGGACATGCTGCGCGCGGGCGGGACGGCGATGGACGCGGCGGTGGCGATGGCGACGACGCTGGGGGTGGTCGAGCCGATGTCGATCGGGATCGGCGGCGACGCGTGGTTTCTCTATTACGAGGCGAAGACGGGCAAGGTCTACGCGTTCAACGGCAGCGGGAGGTCGCCGGCGGGGCTCACGCGTGAGTATTTCGCGAAGAAGGACGTGCAAAAAATCGAGGCGGCGTCGTGGGAATCGGTGACCGTGCCCGGCGCGGTGGACGCGTACACGCAAGGGATCGAACGCTTCGGGAAATTGCCGCTGGGCAAAGTCCTGGAGCCGGCGATCTACTACGCGGATAACGGCTACGGCGTGACGGACATCGTCGCGCGGATGTGGGCGACGACGCTCGGCAAACTGAAGAAGGACGAGTGGTCGCCGAAGTTCTGGCTGAACGCGGAGGGCCGCGCGCCGAAGGCCGGCGAGGTTTTCAAGCACCCCGCGCTCGCGGCGACGCTTCGGCAGATCGCGGAGGGCGGGCGCGACGCGTATTACAAGGGACCCATCGCGAAAGAGATCGCGCGCTACGCGAAGGCGTCCGGAGGCTGGCTCACCGAGGAGGACTTCGCAGCGCATCGCGGCGAGTGGGTCGACCCAATCTCAACGAACTACCGCGGCTACGACGTGTGGCAGTGTCCGCCGAACGGCCAGGGCATGGCCGTGCTGATGATGCTCAATCTCATGGAGGGCTACGACCTCGCGCCGATGACGTTCAACGCGCCCGAGTATCAGCACCTCATGATCGAGGCGAAGAAACTCGCGTTCGCGGACCTGGGCAAATACCTCGGCGACCCGAAGCGCGGCGAGATTCCAGTCGCGGGGTTGCTGTCCAAGGAGTACGCGGCCGAGCGGCGCAAGCTCATCGACCCGAAGAAGGCGATGCCGTTCCCGGACGCAGGGATTCCCCAGCACAGCGACACCGCGTACATGACGGCGGTGGACGGCGAAGGCAACGCGTGCTCGTTCATCAACTCCTTGTACGCGTCGTTCGGGTCCGGCAAGACCGGCGGCGCGACGGGCATCATCCTGCAGAACCGCGGCGAGGGGTTCACGCTCGAGAAGGGCCACTTCAACGAGTACAAGCCGGGCGTCCGGCCGTATCACACGATCATTCCGGGGATGGTGACGAAGGGCGGCGCGATGTACATGAGCTATGGCCTCATGGGCGGCGACATGCAGCCGCAGGGGCACACGCAGTTTCTCATCGCGCACCTCGACAAGGGGCTGAACATCCAGGAAGCGATGGATTTCCCGCGCTGGCGGCACAGCGACGGTATGGAGGTTTTCCTCGAGGACGGCACGCCGCAGGCGAACTTCGACGCGCTCAAAGCGATGGGCCACGAAGTGAAACCCGCCAACTTCTTCAGCTTCGGCAGCGCCCAGGCGATCATCCGCGACCCGGAAACGGGCGTCCTCTTCGGCGCGAGCGACTCGCGCCGCGATGGGCAGGCGATGGGGTATTAGGTCGGGGTCGGGTCACCAGCTTCGGCCGTGGAACCCCCGCAGGCAAGATGCCTGCGCCACTAAGAAAGTGGTTTGGTGGCGCAGGCATCTTGCCTGCGGGGGTTCAGTCCTCGAAGCCGGAAACGTCCAGCACCTGGACAAATCGCGATCCTGTCTCTAGGCTCTCCGCATGCCCTTTCACTTCGCCCGCAGACGGCTACCGCACTTCCGGGACGACGGCGCGACGTACTTTGTAACCTGGCGCCTCGCCCCGAATCAACGTCCACTGGAGTCGGACGAGCGGTCGGTTGTTCTCGACGCCGTAAAGCACTTTCATCCCGTACGGTATGAGTTAACGGCATGCGTGGTGATGAATGACCACGGGCACGCGCTGTTGAGACCGCTCGACGGCTTCGAACTTGGGAGAATTCTCCATTCATGGAAGTCGTTCACAAGTAAGGCAATTCTGCGTACGCGCGGCAAGAGGCCGCCGCTTTGGCAGGCCGAATCGTATGACAGGATTGTCCGTGACCAAGCGGAGCTTGATGAGAAGTTCAATTACATTCTCGACAATCCATTTCGGAGGTGGCCGGAGTTGCAGGAGTATGCGTGGGTTTGGTGTGAGGGGATGGACGAATCCACGTGAGAGTGGTCGCGTTTTCTTCCGTACCGTGGAACCCCCGCAGGCAAGATGCCTGCGCCACCGGACCGGGTATTGGGTGTGAGATCGGATATTTGGCTTCGGCAGTGGAAGCCCGTGGGTAGAATGCCTGAGCCACCGGACCAGTTCTCCGCAAGATGCCTGCGCCACTAAGAAAATGGTTTGGTGGCGCAGGCATCTTGCCTGCGGGGGTTCAGTCCTCGAAGCCGGAGACTCGCCGGCTCTACTCGACACCTTTGTACGTCATCGCGATCAACACCGCCGCGGTGATCGCGCCGACCGCGTTCGAGACCAGGTCCCACCCCGTGTTGTTGTAGTCGCCGACGTTGGTGTTCTCGACGAGCAGCGTCGCGACGAACTCGATGATCTCGTTCGCGGCGCCGAAGCCCATGCCGCCGACGGCGCAGAGCGTCATGATGCCGAAGGTGGGCCGGAGCTCGCCGTACGCGCGGACCGCCACGCGCAGCGACTGCCAGCACACCCACGTGGTGACACCGAACCCGTAGGCGTGGACAACCTGGTCGTACTTGAGCCGGTCGGGGACGATCCACCACGAGTACAAGACGCGGATGTCGCCGTTGATCGGCCACGACTCCGGCACAGGGACGAGTCCGCCGGCCATGTGCAGCAGGCCCCAGATACTCAGCGCCCAGAGCGCGCCGAGGGACAGCCGCACGCGGTGGTGCACGAAACCGACCACGCCCATGAGGATGATCATCACACCGATGTAAATCAGGAACTCGAAGTTGCCGCGGCTGAACGCGCCACCGATGGCCGCGATCATGTACGCGACGGTGAACAGCAGGATCTGGAGCACGCCGCCCGCGAGCAGTCCGGATGTGTGTTTCGGTTCCATGCAGCTTCTCCCCCGTGTTGCCCCCGGGACGATTCTACCTGAACCAATCCCGGATGAATCCCCGGCCGGAATGGGGAGTTCCGGGCGGCGAACGGGCGCTACTGGAGGAAGAGATTGGTTCGTCGCAAAGGGCGCTCCTCGCAATGACACGCGGGGTGCGCGGGTTTGGGGTGGTTATCCTAATCCTAATCGTCATCGTTATCGTAACCGGGGCAAAGCAGTCGCTTCGTCGCCGAGTCGCGCGGGGGGTCGATTACGACTACGATAAGGATTACGATAACCAGCACGAGCGTTGCGTCCCGACGTTGGCGCAGAACGCGGAATCCGCGTTGGAAGGGAGCTTTTTATGATCGGTCAGATTCGACTTGTTGCGATGCTGTACATCTTCCTGTCCACATCGGTTTCAGCGTTCGCCGACGCCACGGCCCTGCTCGGGAAGATCGACTTCCCGAATTCCGGCGCGGCGGCGGCGCAAGCCGACTTCATCGAAGGCATGCTCTACATGCACAACTTCGAGTACGACGAGGCGCAGGCGGCGTTCGAGCGCGCTCGGACAACCGACCCGGACTTCGCGATGGCGTACTGGGGCGAGGCGATGACGTATCACCACGCGCTGTGGAACCAGCAATCGCGCACGACGGCCGAGGAAGTCCTCACGCGCTTCGGGAAGACTTCGGAGGCGCGCGCGGCGAAGTGCGGCACGCAACGCGAAAAGGACTACCTGCGCGCGGCGGAACTCCTGTTCGGGATGACGAAGGAATCGCAGCCGCTGCCGAAAGCGGAGCGCGACGCGCTCTACCGGGACGCGATGCGCGCGATTCACGAGACCTATCCGGACGACCTCGAAGCGACGACGCTGTACGGGTTGTCGATCCTCGGCGCGGCGTATGGCAATCGCGATTACGCGACATACATGCGCGCGGCGGCGGTGTTGACTGAAGCGTGGGACGCGAACCGGATGCACCCCGGCGCGGCGCATTACCTGATCCACAGCTACGACGATCCTGTGCACGCGCCGCTCGGGCTGCCGATGGCGCGGGCCTACTCCAAGATCGCGCCGTCGGCCGCGCACGCGCAACACATGACCTCCCACATCTTCGTCGCCATGGGAATGTGGGACGACCTCGTGAACGCGAACGAAATCGCGGTCGAGATCGAGTACAAGAACGCCGCGGAACTTCCGGAAGCGTCGATGGAAGCGTCGCACTACGTCTACTGGCTGCAATACGGTTACCTGCAGCAGGGACGCTACGAGGACTCGCGGGAACTGCTCCGGATGGCGCGAGAAAAACTGGACAACGACCCGACCTCGCGCGCGAAGACCTACTACGGCGCGATGTACGCACGCTACCTGCTCGACAGCGGCGACAGCGAGGGAATCGTCGAATTCGCGGCGCCGAACGACGCGGACATCGCCAGCCCGCACTACCACTTTGCACGCGCATTCGAAGCCGCGACGGCGGGCGATCTCGACACCGCGCGCGAACGCGCGAAGCTCGTGCAGGCGGTCAAGGGCGGCAACCCGGAAGTGACGCTCGATGAATCCGTTGTCGCTGTTCTGAGCAAGGAACTCGACGGGATGATCGCGTTCAAGGAGGGAAAGTCGGACGAAGCCATCGCGAGATTTACAGAAGCAGCGGACGCATCGAAGGCATTGCCGATTCGATACGGCCCGCCGCAAGTCACCAAGCCGGCCCACGAGATGCTCGGTGAATGCTTGATGGCCGCCGGCAAGTCCGCCGAGGCCGTGGATGCCTTCGAGTATCAACTCGAGCAGACGCCGCTGCGTGCGCAGTCGTTGCGCGGGCTCGCGATTGCTGCGCGCGATGCGGGTGATGACGCGAAGGAAGCGGACGCGTATCGCCGGCTGGCCGCGATCTGGCATTCGGCGGATCGGGACATCGAAGGGTACGACGAAGCCATGGCGCACGCGCGGGCAGGGTCGTGAATCTCTATACCAGGTTAGGTGGCGCAGACATCCTGCCTGCGGGGGTTCAATCATGCGCGAGTGGATGCCGTCTTACACCAAGGTCAGGAACCTCCACAGGCAAGATGCCCGCGCCACCAGTATCCCTAAACTTGTCGGCCGGGCGTTTGACTCCCCAGGCGGCGGGCGGCAGAATACTCCCCGCGCGTTCGCGACTGGCGTTAACGTGGGCTGACCACGGGGGAGCGGACGCGGCTGACCCCTTGGCCGAACGCCTGGGCCTTCGAGGGCGCCGGACCGGTTTGATACCGGCGGCGGGTCCGGGCTGGGCTGCCTCCTCTGTATCGCGGCGCGGGCCGACCGTCTCACGTGTAGTATTTGCGTTCGCTGCGAACCATGGAACCCCCGCAGGCGGCATGCCTGCGCCACTATCGAGGGATGCGTGCACAAGACTCCGTTGTACGGCGAGCACCTGCGCATCGGCGGGAAGATCGTCGATTTCAACGGGTGGGCGCTGCCGATTCAGTTCGCGGG
>CAYPNI010000082.1:0-18091 GCA_964411925.1 uncultured Nitrospirales bacterium | reverse complement strand
CAGACCGCCCCGCGCAAGCGAGGGTAAGGGTGAAATGGTGGGGTAAGAGCCCACCGCACTCGTGGTAACACGGGTGGCACGGCAAACCCCAGTCGGAGCAAGGCCGAATAAGCGGCGAGAGGCAGTCCTCCTCGACCAAGACGCCGCGGGTAGGCCGCTGGAGAACGCAGGTGACTGCGTTCCTAGAGAAATGACCGTCCGAAGCCTCGTGCTTCGACAGAACCCGGCTTACAGGCTGGGGGACTCGCTCCCTTCCCTTGGTCGCCTCCTCGTGGTCGCGACAGTCGCCGTGCTGGCCCTGGCGTCATGCCGCGGCCCGGTGCCTCGCCAACCCGTGTCGCCCCAGCCATTGCCGAGTCCGCCAGCACGCGTTGAGCCGTCATTCTGGACACCGGCGCCCGACAACGCGCCCCTGGAATACGTATTTGAGCAACACGCGCGGTTTGTCACGGTCACGGATTCCGGGACTTTGAGTGACTCTGGATCCCTGATCGTTGAGGCCTCCGTGCGAACAACGCCGACCGGTGAACTCGCCGGCCTGATCCGGTCGGCGACCGTCGAAGCGCCGGGCTCTTCCCCCGCGTCGATATCGGGATTGGCGTTTCCCTTCGCCTTTGGCGCTCCCCGCCCTGCCGTGGGAACACAGCCGGCACCGATGCCGCGCGGGACGAGCATCGCCGACCCGTGTCGGGCACCGTTTCATGTTCCTCTCAGCGCGCTCCGCGACCTGATTCCTGCGCTCCCCGATTCCGTCTTCCTGGGTCACACCTGGACTGACTCCGGGACATATGCAACCTGCCGAGACGGGGCGCCGCTCTCGGTTCACAGTGTACGGACGTTTCGGCTGGTTTCCTACCAGCCAGGTGTTGATGGGGGGGCGCTGCACATTGACCGAACGTCTCGCCTGACGATTCGCGGTTTTGTAGTTCGGGGAGACGACACCACCTACGTCGACGGCTCGGGATCCGGAATGGCAAGAGTGATTGTCTCGGCGCGAAGCGGAGCAATTGTCTCGTCCGACGGCACCAGCACTGTCGAGATCGTGGTTCGCGGTGTGACGAAAAGCGAGCGGGCCCAGCAGAACTCGGTGTCCCGCGCCTATCAGCGCTTGTCTAATCGACCAGGCGAAGGGGCATCAACAGGCACAGGTACTTCGCCGGATCTGTCCAGCCCTCTGGTTCCACTGTCGCGGCACGTTCCGGCGCCTTGAAGGTCATTCGGACTTCATCGGTCGGCAGGTAGCGAAGTATTTCCAGCAGGTAAGCCGCGTTGAACCCGATGTCGAGGGGGTCACCGGTGTACCGCACGGGAAGCTCGTCCTGTGCCTCGCCAAGGTCAGGCGTACTCACGCTGAACTTGAGCATTGCGCTGTTGAAGGACAACCGAATGCGGTGGGTCTGGTCCGATGCGACAACTGACATTCGCTTGAGGGCGCTGGTCAGCGCCTGGCGGTCAACGATCGCCACTTTGTCGTTATCCTTCGGAATCACCTGTTCATAGCTCGGGTACGGCCCTTCGATCAACCGGGTGTACACGGCGGTGAATGGGGACCGAAAGCCGACGTGGTTTTCGCCGTGAGCCACTTCCAGCTCCTCTTCGGCCGGGAAGAGTCTGCGAATCTGCTCGAGCGCCTTTGGCGGAATGATGAATTCGCTGGCTGCTCCTTTTGTTCCTGTGGTCTTGGCGGCCACTTCCATCTTGGCAAGCCGGTGCCCGTTCGTTGCAACCATTCGCATTTGCGAACCGTGCAACTCCCAAAGCACGCCATTGAGGATCGGGCGGCTTTCCTCGGTTGATGCGGCAAAGGCGGTGTGGCTGATCAGTTTTTGCAGTTCTCCCGATGGAACGCGACTGGCCTTTTCAAACTGAACCGCCGGAAACGCCGGGAACTCGCTTTTCGGGAGTCCAAGCAGCTTGAACTTCGAACGACCGCACTCGAGCGTGACGCGCTGGTCGCCGGATGAGGAAAATTTCACTGGAGCTGGTGGGAGTTCCCTGGCAATGTCGGAGAGTTTCCGAGCGGGAATCGTTATTCCGCCAGCGCTCTCGACGTCGGCAGTGACTTCGGTGCTCACGGCAATGTCGAGGTCCGTTCCCGATAGCCGAATTCCCTTCTCGGTTGTCTGAACAAGGATGTTTGCCAACACCGGAAGCGTCGTCTTCGACGGAACTGCAGCCGTGACCGCGGCCAGGCCCTCCTGCAGTTTCTCGCGCGAGATCGTAAAGCGCATATGGAAGATCCCTGAGGCTATTGGGAAGTGCGTGCGTTATGAACGTTCACTTCTGATACTGAAGTAGTGACCTATGAAAAACGCAGTAGCAGTAGTACGGCGTGGAAGGTTTAGAACTCACTCAAGTCAAGGCCCGATAACAACTTCGTGCAGCACGATCATGTTGATGACGCGTTGAAAACATACGTGGAGGACGCGTTTTCCGCACGACCGGCCGTCGCGGAAATCAGGACCTGACAATCACGGCTCGAAGCGAAGACTTTCCCTTATCCTTTCCACACGAACGCGAAACTCCGATCCGTCGGAGAGCATTGACTCGACACGGTCCAGGCTATGGATGACGGTTGAATGATCGCGCCCTCCGAAAGCCTGTCCGATCTCGACAAGATGAAGCCCCAGAAGTTCGCGGGACAGGTACATGGCGACCTGACGGGGGATTGTGACCGAGCGGCTCCGGGACTTCGCCTGCAGACCTTCAACCGAAACACCCCACTCGGACGCGACTTTCTGCTGAATTGACCGCAGTCGGTCTGTGCGAGACGTTCGAGGAGCGCGCGAGTCGGCCTGCCGAACCTTGTCGCGCAGCGCCTCACGAGCAACGTCCAGGGACACGGCCTTGCTCCGGAGCGAGGCATACGCCAAGACCTTGATGATGGAGCCCTCGAGCTCACGGACGTTTGCCTGCACCGTGGTGGCGATGAACTCGACAACGTCATCGGGTAGAGCCTGTTCCAGACGATCTATCTGGGCCTTTCGGCGCAGTATGGCGATGCGGTGTTCGAGGTCAGGCTGCGCGATATCGGCAACCATACCCCATTCGAAGCGACTCACAAGTCGTGACTCGAGCCGTGGAATTTCGGATGGTGGTCGGTCGCTCGTGAGCACGACCTGTCGGCCGGCCTCGTAAATGGCGTTGAAGGTGTGGAAGAATTCTTCCTGGGTCGTCTCCTTCCCGCCGAGAAAGTGAACGTCGTCAATCAGGAGCAGATCGGTCTCCCGGTATCGACGGCGGAAGTCCGGCATCGCCCGCTTTGCGATTGACGTGATCACATCGTTGGTGAACTGCTCGGTGCTGATGAAGGTGACGCGACACGCGGGGTTTCGTGCGATGATCTCGTGTGCGATCGCCTGCATGAGATGTGTCTTACCGAGTCCGGTTGCTCCGTAGATGAAGAGCGGGTTGTATGTCTTTCCGGGCGCACTCGCAACTGCGGTTGCGGCTGCGACGGCGAGTTCGTTGGACCGACCGACGACGAACTCTGCAAAGGTGTATCGCGCACTCAGTGTCCCGCTAATGGCGCTAGTGTGGCGCTCAAGCGGCTTGTAAACAGCTTGCCCTGAGGGCGCAAACAGGTCCATCTGCGACCGAGTAAGCCGCTCAGACTCCACCTTGAATCGAATTGCCAGCGGATATCCAAAGCACTGCGGGGCAAGGGCTTCCAGCAGCTGTGTGTGTTTGGATTCGTTCCACTCAACCGACCACTGATCCGGCGCCGTGAGGATCAGCTGCTTTCCGTCGAACTCGTGCGCGGAAAGCGGCACCAACCAGGTGCTTACGACGTGCTCGGGAAGGTCGAGGCGCGCGCGATCAAGTAATGTCGTCCAGACGTCTGCGGCGGGTATCGTCACTCTTGGCTGGCAAGGGGGGCAGCGAACCTACCCGCGCAATGTGGATAAGTCAACACTCGTGAACGTAAGCAAACTTGGGCGAGCTTGCTCTATAGTGATGATGTGAATAGGTTTAGCAGCTTCGCTGAAACCTGTTTATGTACCGTCTGGAGTAGTAATGGGAAAGCCAACGTACCGCCCGAGAAACAAGCGCCGAATCCGCAAGCACGGGTTCCGTACGCGAATGTCGACCAAGTGGGGGCGGGAGGTGCTGAGCCGACGCCGCAAGAAGGGACGCCGGCGCCTGACGGTAAAGCTCCCGTCGAAGTACGCCGGAGCATAAGCGACTTCGATATCCGCGGACGCGCCGGCTGACGAGGAGCCAGGATCTTGATCTGGTTCGAGCAACGGGGCGGCGGTTCCGCGGGCGACTGGTTGAACTGCGAGTGTTGGCAAGCGACGATCCGGGCGCGCGCGTCGGGATCGTCGTTCCGCGTCACGGCCACACTGCCGTCGAGCGCAATCGGCTCAAGCGCAGGATCCGGGAAGTCGTGCGCCTCGAGCTGATTGTGGCGAGCGCGGAGAGCGAGGCGAGTGGCAGCGCAGCTGTTGTTGCGTTCGCGTTTCCCACGGCATACGACGCAAGGTACGGTGAATTACGCACTGAGCTTCTCGCGTTGTGGGAACGCGCGGGACTCGGGCCGGTGCCGTGAGGAGGTTGCTCATTTTCGCGGTACGCACCTACCAGCAGGCGATCAGCCCGCACCTTCCGGCTTCCTGCCGCTACTTTCCGACGTGCTCACACTATGCGATCGAGGCGCTTGAGAAGCACGGAGCGTTGCGCGGGGCGTGGTTGGCCGTGCAACGGATAGCGCGGTGTCATCCCTTCAGGCCGGGCGGCTTCGACCCGGTTCCGTGAATCAAGGCACGGATCAATGGATAAGCGGTTCTTTCTGGCGCTTTTGCTGACAGGCATCGTGCTCATGGTCACGCCGTTGATCTTTCCTGGTCAACGGCCGGTTCCAGTGCAGGCGCCCGTGGCGCCGGTGGTTTCGGCGGCAACGGAGGCTTCCCCGCGTGGCGCCGCGGACGAGATAGGGCGGGGTGCAGGCCGTGCTGCCCGTGGAGGCCGTCCGCCGCAGAATCAAGGAGGTGCGACGATCGGCGGGATGCGCGAGCCGATGCCAACCGATACCGTTGCATACCTGACGCCAAGCGCCCGTTATGAATTCAGCACACTGGGTGCGACGCCGACTGCGATCGAAATCACGGGACAGCGATCGTTTGCGCGCGGGGCCACTAGCGAACCGGCGGTCCTGCGCGACGATTTTGAGCCCTTGCTTCGCTACGACGTCGTCACGGGCCGCGACACGCTGGAACTCGCGCAGGTCGTGTTTGATGCCATCGTGCATGGCCCCCCGATGCGCGGCGTGACGTTCCGGTCGACGGACCCCGGGCTTCCCGCCACAGTTGAGTACCGCGCGACGGAAACGCCGCACCTCACCCGCGTGCTGCTACAGGTGGAAGGCCTGCCGGAGCGCGCGTACCTGATGCTCGGGCTGCCGTCCGGGTTTGTTTCGCAGGAAGCTGACACGGTCGACGACATCAGGCACCTGTCGTATTCGGCGAAGCCGATCGCCAAGGGCGCGAAGGGCGTGTCATTCGCGAGCCTGGACCCTGGCGAGCGTGAGCTGGTTCCCGGTGGCCTTTCATGGGCGGTGGCGAAGAGCAAGTACTTCATGGTTGGCGTGCTCTCACTCAGCGATTCGACCCCGTTTGCCGAGATGCAAGTCGTGGGGGGACGTCGCGACAGCAAACTGGCTACGCGTGCCAACGGCACGGTCGTCATTCCGCTGCAGGACGGACGGGCCGAATTCAACCTCTATGCGGGGCCGCAGTCGTGGGAGGGAATGCGCGCGCTTGGCCGCGAGTTCGAAACGGCGAACCCATATGGCGGGTTCATGCAGCCGGTTGTGCAGCCATTTGCGACGATCGTCATGCGCATGATGCTGTGGCTGAAGCGGGTCGTGAATCTCGACTACGGCTGGGTGCTGGTCATTTTCGGCCTCGCCATCCGGGTGGTGCTGTGGCCGCTCAACCAGAGGGCGATGCGGGCGAGCATTCGCCTGCAGCGGATCCAGCCAGAGCTCCAGGCTGTGCAGGCGCAGTACAAGAACGACCGGACCAAGCAGCAGCAGGAAATGATGCGCGTGTACGCAGACCACGGCATGAGCCCCTTTTCAGCCCTCTCCGGGTGCTTGCCGGCGATCATTCCGATGCCGGTGTTCTTCGCGTTGTTCTTTGTGTTCCAGAACACGATCGAGTTTCGCGGAGTGCCGTTCCTCTGGCTTGCCGACATTTCCCTGCGCGACCCCCTCTACATCCTGCCCGTTGTCACGGGCGCATCCATGTTCGTGTTGTCCTGGATCGGCATGCGCAACATGCCGAAGAATCCACAAGCCACGATGATGCTGTACCTCATGCCGGGAATGTTCACGGTGTTCCTGCTGAGCACGGCATCGGGGCTCAGCATCTACTATCTCGTGCAGCAGATTGCGGCGATTCCACAGCAATGGATGATCGCCAATGAGCGGCGGAAGGCCACGGCCGCCGGATAGTCGCTCGCCCGCGCCGCGGCCGCCGGTTCGTGTCAGGGACGACACGATCGTGGCGATCGCGACAGCACCCGGGCGCTCCGGCATTGCGATCGTCCGCGTCAGCGGGCCTCGTGCCGAGGAGATCGGTCGCGTGCTGCTACAACCGTGGCCATCCACGCCGCGCACGCTGGTGCGCTGCATCGTCCGCGACCCTGGCAATCCCGATCGCGCTCTCGACGAAGCGCTCGCCGTGGTGTTCCCGGCGCCAGCGTCGTACACGGGTGAGACCGTGGTCGAGGTGCACACACACGGTGGCCCGTTCATCCCCACGGCCGTGCATAACGCCTTCGTGAGCGCCGGCGCCCGCCCGGCCGTAGCCGGCGAGTTCACGGAACGCGCGGTGCTGAATGGGAAGCTCGACGTGATCCGGGCGGAGGCCATTGGCGAGCTCATTGCAGCGCGCACATCGGCGGCGCACCGCTCGGCAATGGATGCGCTGTCGGGCACACTGATGCGAGCATATGCAGAGCTGCGTGATGCGGCGATCCACCTGGACGCGCTGATCGCGTACGACATCGACTTCCCTGACGAAGACGGAGGAGCCGTGCCGCGCGAGCGCGTGCAGGCGGCCGCAGAAGCACTGGCTGCGCGGCTCCGCAAGCTCGTGGAATCAGCGCCCGCGGCGATCCTCGGGCGCGACGGTGCGGTTGTGGTTCTCGCGGGGCCGCCCAACGCCGGCAAGTCCACATTGCTCAACGCGCTGACAGGCGAAGCCAGGGCGATCGTCAGCGAACAACCCGGAACCACGCGCGACGCGATCGAAGTCTTCATAGACGGAGATCCGTGGCCGTTGCGGCTCGTTGACACGGCAGGGCTGCGCGCCGGTAGCGATGCGGTCGAGCGGCTCGGAATCGAGGTCAGCGAGCGGTACTTACGAGGTGCCGACGTGGTTGTGCTGTGTGCCGACTCCGACGAAGCGCTCGAGGATGCGCGAGTGCGCATCTCCGCGCTTTCAACAGCTCCCGTGATTCAAGTGCACACGAAATCCGATCTCGCGCCGCGCACTCCCCGGAGTGACGGGATTGCGGTATCCGCCTTGGCGGGCGAAGGGCTCGACCGCCTGCGGGGGCGGATCATGGAGGAAATTTCCAGACGGGTCGGTGCGGGCACCGACTTTCCCGTGGCGGCGATCTCAGCACGCCAGCGTGTCGCGATCGAAGCGGCGCATTCCGAGGTGGAGCTGTTCGCCGAGGCGTGGCGACGGGCGGAGTTGCCGGCCTCGGTTGCCGCAGCGCACGTGCGGGGCGCTATCGGAGCGCTCGACAACCTGATCGGAGTCGTTGACGCCGACGACGTGCTTTCGCGGGTGTTCTCGACGTTCTGCGTCGGCAAGTAGCCGACCGGCCGTCACGCCGTTCGCGACGCCTCGACCGTGGGGCTCAGCTCGTGGGACGAGGACCGGACCGAGCGCGCGAGGCCAAGATCACGAACTGACGACTGGACCATCTGTGCACCGAGATAATACCCGGAGCGCTCCGGCAGGACGGTCCGCTGCACCGTTCTCGCTTCGTCACTCATTCCGCCGGAGAGGTATCGCAGGCGCAAGCCCAGCCCGGCACGGTCGAGGTCATCGAATACCACACGGTCGATGAAAGCCTCGAGTTCGCGGATTCGTGCGTACTGGCGACGCTCGTAGCCGAAATATTCCCACGGAGCGTGACCGGGACTGAACTGCCGGGCCGCATGCACGGCAAGGCCCTCGTTGACGAGGTGCTCGCGCAGCACGACGTGCCGCCCGGTTTCCCAGTACGAGTAGTAGCCGCCGGCCATGTCCACGACGCGGCGAATCTCGCTCCGACTTTCGGGCGATGTGTAGCGCACGCAGTGCGCCAGTTCGTGCGCCAACCACATCGGGATCAGCTCCGGATCGAGGCCAAGGCCATGCGTTTCCGGATTCGCGACGCCGGTGAAGTGCTCAAGGCAAACAAACGCGACCCCACGACCGCCCACGACGAGTTCTCCCGCGTTGGCGGCACCGACGCCAACCATCACCACGACATCAATGTCCGAGTCGAACTCAAGGAGGTCGGCGCAGCGTGCCGCCGTCTCCGACACCAGCGTGGGCACATCCACGTGGGCGAGCAGCTCCGTCAGGTCGCTGCGATCGGCGCCAATCGTGTCGCGAACGATATCGTCGAATTGAGGTCCAACCGGCTCGATGACGTAGTTGCACCAGTACGCCTCGAGCAGCTCGCGATGCTCGTCGACGTAGCGCTCGTACGCACTCGCGGGGTCAGCATTCTGCAGCACCGATAGAAACTGGGGCAGCAGGTTGATGAGCATTGAGTGTGTGTGTCGCGTGTGGTGACGGGGGCGAATCGGCGCGACGGCGCGCGCGAGCGGCGGCCTGAGCCAGCCGCGCGAGAATGTAGGCGGACACGTGACTGCAAACAAGAGCACGTGAGTGCACCCAAATTGTCTATGAGCGTCACGCTATGTGCGCAAACTCGCGAAGCCGCTCTCAACGAGTCCCAAACAGCCGATCGCCCGCGTCACCGAGGCCTGGCAAAATGTACCCGTGGGCGTTGAGCTCCCGGTCGAGGGCGGCCGCGATGATCGGCACGTCGGGGTGCGCGCCGTGCAGGCGAGCGACCCCTGCGGGGGCCGCCACGAGGCAGAGAAACCGGATACGGGTGGCACCGGCATGCTTGAGTCGTGACACGGCCGCTACCGCACTGCCGCCGGTCGCAAGCATGGGGTCGAGGACAAAGAACTCGCGTTCGGACGCGTCTGCCGGAATCTTGAAGTAGTAGTCGACCGGTTCGAGCGTCTCATGGTCGCGGTACAAGCCGATGTGGCCCACGCGCGCCGACGGGATGAGTCGCAGGATTCCGTCCACCATTCCGAGCCCGGCGCGAAGGATCGGCACGAGGACAAGCTTCTTTCCCGAAACACGAGCTCCGGTGGTCGTTTCGAGAGGCGTGTCGACGCGGCACGCTTCGAGCGGAAGGTCCGCTGTCGCCTCGTACGCCATCAACATCGCAATTTCGTCAACGAGCTCCTTGAAGATCTTCGTCGGCGTGTTTCGGTCACGCAGCAGGGCAATCTTGTGCTGCACGAGTGGATGCCGAACGACAGCGAGGCCAGGGAGATCAGGGGTGGTGGTCATGCTGTGGAGTCTAGTATTTTCGCGGGAATGAAAGAATACCAAGCAGTAATTGTCCGCCTCAGCCGCCGCGTACGCGAGGACGAAGACGCCATCACGGATCTCCTCAACGAGCGCAGTCGCGGAGGCTGGCTCCCGGAGCTGATGACTCAGGATCCCGAGCGAGTGACCGTCGTGTTCTCGCGGCGCGCCGAACCGGGACGCTGAACTTCCGCCCCAGCGACCGCGGTGCGGGCAGCCTCAGCCCGCCCCATCCGCGACGGAGTCAATCGTGGAAATAGCCTTTCACGGCGCCGCGCGCGAAGTCACGGGGTCGTGCCATCTGGTTCGCGCAAACGGGAAGACAATCCTTCTCGACGCGGGACTTTTCCAGGGACGACGTTCGCAAGTCTGGGAAAAGAACATCGCCCTGCCGGTCCGACCCGACGCAATCGACGCAATCGTGCTGTCGCACGCCCATATCGACCACGCCGGACGTCTTCCGTATCTGGTGCGTCGCGGATTCCGCGGCGCGATCTACGCCACGGAGGCGACAAAGGATCTATGCCGCGTCATGCTCGCGGACTCGGCACACATCCAGGAAAAAGACGCCGAGTTTCTTGCCCGAAGGTCTCGGCAGCACCAAGATCCGCTATACGACGCCGCCGACGTCGACGAGACGATGGCGCTCATGCACGGTCGCGACTACGACGAGGCCTTCGACGTCGTTCCGGGCATTCGCGCAGAATTTCTCGAGGCGGGCCACATCCTCGGATCTGCATCTGTCGTCATCGAGTCGACCACCGGTGGCGCGGGACGCCGGCTGGGATTCAGCGGGGACATCGGCCGCCGCGGCCTTTCCATAATTCGCGACCCGGTTCCGCCGGCCAACGTCGACGGACTCATAATGGAGAGCACCTACGGCAACCGGGAACATCCGGAAGCCGACCAGACCCGCGAACGACTTGCGCGCGTGGTAACGGACACCGCTGCGCGCGGCGGCAGGATTCTGATTCCTGCCTTCGCAGTTGGGCGAACCCAGGAACTGATCTACTCGCTGCACGAGCTGGTCCGGGCCGGGCGGGTACCCCGGATTCCGGTCGTGATCGACAGCCCGCTCGCGATTCGCGCCACGAACGTCTTCACGCGCCACGCCGAGTTGTTCGACCGAAACGAGAAACTCGTGCGCCTCTTTGCTGCCGACCCGGCGGAAACACTCACCAATCACCTGGTGGAATACGCAGAGACGGCGGACGAATCGAAGTCTGCGATGCGCCGCAACGGGCCGATGGTTGTCATCGCCGCCTCGGGGATGGCCGAGTCTGGCCGGATTCTGCATCATCTCATGCACGGAGCCGCCGATCCCCGCAACACGATCCTGATCGTGGGATTCCAGGCCGAGCACACCCTCGGCCGCCGAATTGTTGAGCGGAGGCCTGTCATCAAGGTGTTCGGAGAGTCAATCGAACTACGGGCGCATATCGAGGTGCTCAATGGCTACAGCGCCCACGCGGATCGAACGGGGCTCCTCGCGTGGCACGCGGCCGTGCGACGCACCTCGCCGCGGTTGTCGCATACCTGGCTCGTCCACGGAGAGCCTGACGCACAAGACGCCCTTGCCGAAGAGCTGAACGCGCAAGGGTCGGCTGCATCGTGCCCCACCGCAGGCCAGCGCGTACGCCTGTGAGCGAGCCAGCCAACGACACGCCGCGCACGATCGGGTCGCGCCGCATTCACGAAGGTGCGGTCATTTCACTCGACGCGGACACCGTACGTCTGCCCGGCGGACGCACGACCACGATCGACGTGGTTCGTCATCGCGGGGCGTGTGCCGTCGTGCCCTTCCTGACCGCGCCTACCGCCGTGGATCCCGTGGTTCTCCTGATCAAGCAGTACCGTCATGCCACCGGGTCGTGGCTTCTGGAGATTCCAGCGGGACGGCTTGACCCGAACGAGTCACCGGAAGACTGCGCCCGTCGCGAGTTACGTGAGGAAACCGGATGTACGGCGGCGGACATGACGCACATGACATCCGTTTGGACGACGCCCGGCTTCAGCGACGAGCGGATTCACCTGTTCATGGCGACCGGCCTCACTCGCGGTTCGCCGGCCCGAGAGGTCGATGAGCTGATCGAACCGACGCCGCTGGCGTTGACCGACGCGTTGGAGCGGATTTCGCGAGGCGAGATATGCGATGCGAAGACGGTGGCGGCCCTCCTCTTTGCTGCGGGGTTCAGGGCCGCGCCGTAGGGATACGATTGCCGCTCCGGTATGGTGCTGTCCTACTCAAGTGTCCTCAAAACGAGAAAGCCGGACGTCGATATTGTCCGGCGAGGCGCTAGTCATATGCGATAATCCATTGTCAATGAACGACTTACGGGTATAGCGCGTCAACTGGCACGGGTCCTGCACTTCAGTCAATCGGACAGGAACGCTTCCGACTGATCACGGAGACCGCCATGGTGCAGGCAACCGCACGAGCTCGCCAGCTGACCCGCGACGTCCAGGTTACCCGGGCCGACCTGGATCTGATGAGCGATGCACAGCTGGTTCAAGCTCATCTTGCTGGACAAGAACGGGCCTTCGACGTGCTCGTGACCCGATATCAGGTCCGCCTGCTCAACTTCGTGTACCGAATTGTCGGCGATCGCGAGCGGGCCGAAGATCTCGTGCAGGAGGCGTTCATCCGGGTCCACCGGCACCTTGGCCGATTCGACCGATCCAAGAAGTTCTCGACATGGATCTACACGATCGCGTCAAATCTGGCGAAAAACGAACTGCGCAACCGGGCACGCAGCCCGCTCGTGCTGTTCACCGCGCTCACGCCGCAATGGGAGGACGACGAACGCCCGCTCGAGTTCGAGGATTCGTCGGATGCGCAACCCGATGAGGTATTCCGCCAGCGGCATCTCCGGGAGGCCGTCGAGCAGTCGGTGGCGAAGCTTCCGGCGCATCACCGCGATGTGTTCGTGTTGCGCGAGATCGAGGGACGGTCGTACGAAGAGATCGCCGACATCACGAACTGCAACCTCGGGACGGTGAAGTCCCGCCTGAACCGCGCCCGGAACGCGTTCGCCGAAATCATCGAGCCCGAACTCCGGTAGCAATCTCCGGACGAGGGTCGTTCGAGGGAACCGACGTCACGCGTCGGTGTAGCTCAGGCATGCCTTTGCGTTGCTGCGCATGACGTGCCGTGAGTTCCGCCGCACCCATCTTGCGTTCACGGACGGCGAGCTTGCGCCCGGGCGCGCGATCGAAGCGGCTTCCCACCTGGTCACTTGCGCGCGCTGTGCCTCGCTTCACGTTGCGTTGCGTCGTGGGTTGATGGCGCTCGGGTGCCTCGTGATCGAACGTCCGTCGCCTGGGTTTCGCGCGACGCTCGACGCGCGACTGTGGAGCGGAGCGGATAGGCGAAGGGCTCCGACGGAGCGGACTATATTTCCGCAATGCCGAACGTTGCCGTTTCCGCGCTCGATGCCGCGCTCAAGCGAGCGGCACCGGATGCCGCCTACCTGTTCCACGGCGACGACGAGTTCCTGAAGGAGCAGATGGTGCGGCAGGTGATCGACGGGTTCGTCGATCCCGGCACCCGCGATTTCAACCTGGATGTGGTGCAGGGGAGCGCCGCGGATGCCGGTGTGCTGTCCACGGCACTCGATGCCCTGCCCGTGATGGCGACCAGACGGGTGGTCGTCGTTCGTGATTTCCCCGCGTTGCGAAAGGAGTCCCGCGAGGCGGTGAATCGATACCTCGCGCGCCCCTCGACCGACACCCTGCTCGTGCTTGTGGTACCAGGGCCGTGGAAGGCCGATGCCGCAATCGCGTCACGCACCAGCGTGGTGGAATTTGCGCGACCAACAGAAGGCGAAGCGGCTCAATGGGCGGCCACGCGTGCGGCGGAGCTTTCCGTCGCGATTGAACCGGACGCGGCACGGTTGCTGGTCAGCGCCACGGGGCCGGATCTGGCGGTGATCGACGGAGAGCTCCGGAAGCTACGGGACTTTTCCAACGGACAGCCGATCACGGCCGATGCCGTACGGGAAGCTGTCGGCATTGCCGACGGACGCACGGCGAGTGACCTGATCGACCTGGTGTGCTCGCGGGATGGCCCAGCCGCGTCGGCGCTCGTGCCCGTGGTGCTGTCGCAACCCAAGGCGTCGGCCGTGGGCATCGTGATGTCGCTGACGGCGCACGTCCTCGGAATCGGCCAGGTGCTCGTTGATCGAGGAAACCGCGTTCCCCCCCGCCAGCAGGCAAGCAACCTGTACGCCATGATGGGAGAGGCGAGGAGCGCACCGGTAGGACGGCCGTGGAGTGAAGCGGTTGGTGCGATGACCCGACACGCCGATCGATGGGACAGCGCCAGCGTGGATCGCGCGCTGCGGTTGCTGGCCGAAGCGGATCGAACACTCAAGGACGCCGGGTACTCGAGTGGCGAACAGGTTGTCGCAACGCTGGTTCTGCTCATATGCGCTCGCCGAAAGCCGGCTGCCCGGGCTGCGTGAGATGAGTGCGCGCAATCGAGTCGGCCGATCCGCTCGCGTCACGGCGCGTCGCGCGGCGTGGGCGATCATTGTCGCTGCCCTCGCCGGCACTAGCGCGGCCGGCCAGTCCCCAACGCTTCCCCCGCAGCAGAACGCGGTGCTTGCTCGCGCGCAGGCGCTGGCAACTGCGGGCAATCGGACGGCGGCGCGCAGTCTCGTCGACTCGGTGCTGGCGGATACTGATCCGAGTCAGGCGTGGTATGCCGACGCGCTGTACCTGCGCGGCACACTGGCGCCGACGCCCGCAGACGGGCGCAAAGACCTGCTGCGACTGGTCGTTGATTTTCCATTCTCGACCCGGGTTGGAGACGCGCTGTTCCGGTTGTCGCAGCACGAGCTGGATGGGGGCGACCGCGTCGCTGCGCGCCGGCATCTCGAGCGCCTCGTGCGCGATCACGCCGCCGGTCCATCCGGGGCGGAAGGCGCCTTCCAATTGGGCCGTCTGCTCATGGAGGACGGTGACGTTCGCGCAGCCTGCGTGGCGCTGGATTCGGCACTCGCACACGAGCCGGTGGAGAGCGTCGAGCGGCGCAATCGGATCGCTTACCTGCAGCGTCCGTGCGACCGCCTCCGGACGGAAAACGCAGCTTCCGTGCCGCAGTCGGACTCGATCGCGCGCGGACGGCTCCCGGGCGCCGCACCGGCTCGCGGCAGTGCGGGAGCATCCGCCGGCGCCGCCCGCGCGCCAAACGCCGGACGCGGCACGGCCGCCGCCACACGCTGGTCTGCTCAAGTGGCTGCGCTTGAAGCGCGCGCCGACGCTGCGGCGCTCGCCGGGCGATTGAAGGGCAGCGGGCACGATGCCCGAGTGACCGGCACTGGGCCATTCCGGGTGCGCATCGGCCGTTTTGCGACGCGAGCCGAGGCGGCGGCGCTGGTGAGCCGGCTACGGGGCGAGCGCATGACGGCGATCGTCGTCGAGGCGGAGCGGCCGTGAGTAGCGCGACGACACCACTCATGCAGCAGTACCAGGAGATCAAGTCGCGGCACCGTGACGCGATCCTGTTTTTCCGGATGGGCGACTTCTTCGAGATGTTCTACGACGACGCCGAGACGGCGGCGCGGGTTCTTGGCCTCACGCTGACGGCGCGCAACAACGGAGGCGCAGCGGCCGTGCCGCTCGCCGGGGTCCCGGCCAAGGCGGCAGCCGAGTACGTGAAACGTCTGGTAAAGCAGGGTTTTCGCGTAGCGATCTGCGAGCAGGTCGAGGATCCGAAGCTCGCGAAGGGGATTGTCCGCCGCGAAGTGATCGAGACCATAACCCCCGGGGCCGCATTTTCGGAAGAATTGCTCGACGGGAAGCGAAACACCTTCCTGGTTGCCGTGCGGCATCAAGGGGAACGCGCAGCCGTTGCAGCAGCGGATCTTTCGACGGGAGAGTTCCGCCTCGCCGATCTAGCCGTGCGCGACCTCCCCGCGATGCTCGCCAGGCTGGCTCCGCGCGAAGTTCTCGTTGCTTCCGGGCGCGCGGAGTCGCTCTCCGCGATGCTCGACGGTGAGCCGCTGCTGACCGAGCGAAACGAGTGGGAATTCGACGACAAGCCGGCCGCTCGCGAGTTGTCCGAACTGTTCGGAGTACAGTCGCTCGAGGGACTCGGCATCGCGGCGACGGACGCCCTGATGGTGGGCGCGGCCGGCGCCCTCGTTCGCTACCTGCGGGAGCTACAACCAGCAGGCATTGCCCACCTTGCGCGACCTGCCGTGGAGCGCACGGGCGGCACGATGCTGCTCGACGAGATGACGCGGCGCAACCTGGAACTGGTTGACTCGCTCCGAGGCGAAACGGAGGGGGGAACGCTGCTGAGTGTTCTCGACCGAACGCTTACTCCCATGGGGGCGCGGCTGCTTCGCGCGCGGGTGCTTTCGCCGCTCACCGAGCGGACCGCGATCGAGATGCGGCTGGACGCAGTCGCCGCGCTCGCGAGCGCGCCGCCCGCCCTGGCTGCGCTCCGTGAAGCCGTCGACGGAGTGCGCGACACGGAGCGCTTGTCGGCAAAAACCGCGGCCGGCCGTGCGACGCCACGGGACGTACGGGCACTGGGCGACTCACTCGGACGCCTGCCGGCCGTTGCCGGCGTGCTGGCGCGTGTCGAGTCGGCTGGTGAACTGGGAGAGATCGTGCAGACGTGGGACTCAGCCGCGGATTTGCACGCGGAGGTCACGCGCGTGCTGGTGGAGCGGCCGCCGCCGGTGATCGGTGAAGGGGACACCATCGGTGGGGGCGTGAGCGCGGAGCTCGACGAATTGCGTGCGATTGCAACCGGCGGAAAAGACGCGATCGCAGCGATGCAGCAGGCTGAACGCGAGCGAACCGGAATCGCATCGTTGAAGGTCGGGCACAACCGGGTGTTCGGCTACTTCATCGAGGTTTCCAACGCGAACTCACATCTCGTACCGCCGGACTACCAGCGCCGTCAGACGCTTGCCGGTGCCGAGCGGTACGTCACGACCGCGCTGAAGCAGTACGAGGAAAAGGTGCTGCATGCGACAGAGCGCATCGAGCACCTTGAGCGTGAACTCTTTGAGCGGCTGCGCTCGGCGTTGGCGGCGGCAATTCGGCGACTGCAGGCGATTTCGGGGCGTGTGGCCCGCCTCGACGTGCTGGCGGCGCTGGCCGACGTTGCCGTCCGTGAGGGGTACACGCGACCGGAGATGCACGACGGGCCCGAACTCGAGATCGTGGCCGGGCGGCACCCCGTGGTCGAGCGCATGATGCCGCGCGAGCAGTTCATCCCCAACGATGTCAGCCTGACGCCGGATGCGCGGATGATCATCCTGACGGGCCCGAACATGGCTGGCAAGAGCACAATCCTGCGCCAGATCGGCCTTCAGGTGCTGATGGCACACGTGGGGAGCTTCGTACCTGCGACCCGCGCGCGCATTGGCGTGACCGATCGGCTGTTCACGCGAGTTGGTGCGAGCGACAATCTCGTGCGAGGCCAGTCCACGTTCATGGTGGAGATGTCGGAGACCAGCGCGATCCTCCACACGGCAACCGCCCGGAGTCTGGTGCTGCTCGACGAGATTGGCCGTGGGACGAGCACGTGGGACGGTGTGAGCATCGCCTGGGCCGTGTCGGAGCACCTGCACAACCGGATCGGCAGCAAGACCGTGTTCGCCACGCACTACCACGAGCTGACGCAACTCGCAGATGAGCTTCCCGGGGTGCGGAATTACAACGTCGCAGTCGAGGAACATTCCGGAGGCATACGGTTTCTCCACCGGTTGCGGCCGGGTGGCGCGGATCGGTCATACGGGATCGAGGTCGGCCGCCTTGCCGGGCTTCCGGAGGCCGTGATCCGCCGGGCGCGCGTACTCCTTGCGATACTTGAAAACGAGCAACTCGCGCAGGCGCTGGCCGGCGGAGGCGCGCGCCGCCAGGTGGCCCCGGATGGTCAGCTTCCGTTGTTCGGGGTGGCGCAGGAGCATCCGGTCGTCGAGCGCTTGCGTCTCATCGACACCAATCAGGTGACTCCGCTTGAGGCGCTGGCGCTCCTCGCAGAGCTGGCATCGGACGCGCGCGCTGAAGGCGTGTACGTCGACGGTACCAAGGGCGGCGGGTAGATTCCCGCGACTCACCTGTATCCCGCGCACACCCATGGCCAAACCAACGCGCGACCTGCACGTCCATGAATCGGTCCTCGACTCGATTGGCTGGACACCCCTCATCCGCCTGACTCGCGTCACGCGCGGCCTCGCGACGCCCGTATGGGTGAAGGCTGAAACCCGAAATCCCGGCGGTTCGGTGAAGGACCGAATTGGGCTGCCGATCATCGAGCGCGCCGAGCGGGAAGGCAAGCTCAAGCCGGGCGGCACGATCGTGGAGGGGACGAGCGGCAACACGGGCGTTGCACTCGCAATCGCCGCGGCGCTCAAGGGGTATCGTTGCGTCTTTACAATGCCGGACAAGATGTCGCAGGAGAAAGTGCGCCTGCTCAAGGCGTATGGCGCCGAGGTGATCATCAC
>CAYPNI010000081.1:16962-18429 GCA_964411925.1 uncultured Nitrospirales bacterium | reverse complement strand
CCCCGGCTCGCGAGTACGCTCGCCCTCCCAGACCTAGTTCACGTCCGATTCGCGGATCGGCTGGGCTTCGTCGCGGTTCTTGATGAAGTCCGCGACGTTGTCCACGATGACGAAATTCACGTGCGCCGGAGAGGAATCTTGGGTGCCGTCCGAATTCACCGTCACCGCTTCGAACGTGTAGTACGTGGGTTCACGCGTCAGATCTCCGAGATACGAGAATGGATCGGTCGAAATCGGGACCGTGCGCGGCAGGGTCAAGGTCACGAGGAACCCGCCTGCGGGAACCTGGTCTGCATCGAAGCTGTCATAGGGCCGGCCGTTGCGCAGCAGGATCCAATCCACAGTGGCATCCGGATCCGTGGTGATCAGCGTGATTCGGAACTGGGCGACGACGATTTCCGAGAATACATTTGGCGGCATAAACGTTGTCGTTGGGGGATACGGGATCACTTCGGCGTCGCCGAAGGTGCTCTCGCCCGGATCCGGCGCCGCGCTGAACGGGAACTGGTCGTGCCAGTAGAACGGCTCGACGATGGTCTCCACCGTCTCCGCGAGCGGTGTCGCCCACCAGCGTTCCCAATTGCGTTCTTCTTCGCCGGATTCCGTGACCGAATCGATGGTGTCCGGACTGTCGAGACCACCCACAGTGGCCGCGAGGTTGTCCAGTTGGCCGGTGGGCCAGAGTTCGACGTTGCCCGCTTCGTCCACGGACATGACGACGAGCAGGAACCAGACGTTTTCGGTCACACCGTCCGGAATGGTCAGCAGCAGGGACCGGACCTCGGCGCTCGTCAGGGCGGATTGCTCCGACCACGTGCTCCACGGTACGACGTTGTAATACGGCCCGTCGCGCTGGTCTTCACGGGTCCGGGCCAGGTCCGTCGCGGAGGGGCCGAGCGGAACGGAACGGTACAGCGCGTAGCTGTACCAGCGCAGGCGCTCGCCCGAGGCCAGGTCGAACAGCCCGGGCGGATTGGGCCCCGCGGTGGGCGTCCAGGTGAAACTCGGATCGCGCGCGTCGCCGCTCGGGGGCACCGTGGACACGATACGCGTGCCGGTCGAGCGCAGCCACCACAGGTTCAGCGGGCCCATGTCGGGCTGCTGATTGGGCAGATAGCCTTCGGGGCTCGTGTCGTTCGCGGTCCACAGTTTGCGGCGTCCGCGATCGGGGTCGCCCTGCGGGAAATAGTTCCCCGCGCGATCGACCGCGCGCCACACAATCGGAATCAGGCTGTAGAGTTCGTTCTGGTCAAACTGCACGCCGGATACCGGATCTCCCGGATCGCCGATGGTGTAGGCGGCCGTCAACCGATCGGGCGTGATGTCGAGATTCGACGACAGCGATGCGCCGGATCCCGTCGTCGCGCCGGACGTCGTGAACGCAACGTCGATGTCCGTGATGTTTGGCAGATTGAAGGGCGACGGCTGGAACGCGCCGCTCACGAGCAACAGCGGATGCGTCGCGAA
>CAYPNI010000081.1:14015-16862 GCA_964411925.1 uncultured Nitrospirales bacterium | reverse complement strand
TGCGCGGCGTTTTCGCTGTCGAACGGCCGCGTCAACACGCGATCGTCGGACGGTGCGTCGTCCAAATTCGACGGATGGGTCGTCGGGAGCGGATACGGGTGGTCGGTACTCGGCGGAATGTTGGTCGCGTTGGTCAGGTAATCGCCGGACGCGAGGTCGATCTGGACCATGTCGTCCCCGATGATGCCGCCGGCAATCTGCACCAGGCGCGGCGGGATGGTGTCGATGATCGCGTGGCGGCCCGTCTGCGCGTCGGCCTGAATGATGCCGCCGTCGCTCGGATCGGTGGAGTCGCCGATGATCTCGATCCCGTCGGCGTCGGCGAACAAGTACACCGCGGCGTGACCGTCCACGAGTTGGCCGGTCGTGGTCCCGTCGGGCATGAACCGGGGAATCGGCTCGATGTTGGTCCCCTGCCAGACGAACGAGTTGCCGTTCTCCTGGTACGACACTTCCTCGAGCAGGATGCGGTGACTGGTGTTGCTCGGGTCGCCGCCCTGCGGCACCAGGAACGCGGGGCCGGGGCCGGCCGATCCGGCGTTCTCGATGGTACCGAGCCCTTCGATGGTGACGAGGAGTTCGCGCGCGAGCAATTTG
Source organism: uncultured Nitrospirales bacterium (assembly GCA_964411925.1). Classification (GTDB taxonomy): domain Bacteria; phylum Hydrogenedentota; class Hydrogenedentia; order Hydrogenedentales; genus VFKU01. The sequence continues at coordinate 16,265 of CAYPNI010000081.1, read as the reverse complement.
CCGATGGGGTTGGGCTGGATCGTCGCGTTGTCCCAGCGCTGGACGCCGCTCGCCCCGAGGTACTCGTATCCGTCGGGCAGCGTCGTCGGCAGGTCGATGTCCAGATCGTCCTCGACGCGCACATCGACGAAGCCCGGCGCGGCACCCGCGGGCGCGAGGCAGTACATATAGCCGATGGTGTACGTCTGCCGGATCGTGTCGATCTGGCTCGGGAAGAAGCACGGGTTGGGCGAGAGGTCGGCAAACGGAGCCTGGTTCGCGCCGAAGTAGATGCTGTAGATCGCTTCGGCGGCGTAAATGTCCGAGATGGCCGTGAGACCGGGGAATACGCCTTCGAGTTTGACGAGGTTGCCGCCGGCGAGCGGGCCCTGATCGGGGATGCAGCGGAACAGATACATGCCGTAGTAGCGGTAGGCCTGCGACAGCGTGTCGAAGGTGGTCACGCTGCCGGACGCGTCGAACGCGCCGACGCTCACGTCCACGAAGCCGACGTTTTCCGCGGGCGGCGACAGCACGCGCATCTCGGTCGTGGTGATGACCGGGCCGGGGAAGAACGGATCGAACTGGGCAATCCGGTTGCCGAACTGCACGTAGTAATAATTCGCCGCGTCCACAGCGTAGATCGTGTCGATAAAAGCCTGGGAGACCGGGAAATCGCCGATAATGCGGGTCTGTTCGAACCCGAAAATCCATCCGAGATCGGGATCGACGTCGATCAGGTCGAAGTCGATGTACTCGTAGCCGTCGTAGAGACCGGCGGCGTCGATCGTGGTCAGGTTGTCCCGCAGGACGACGTCAACGAACCCGAGCGCGGCGCCCGGCGGCACGGTGACGAAGATTTGCGACGACGTGATGGGCACGGCGACGTTGGGATCGTAGGGCGCGAAGTTGGCCCCGAAATAGACGGAATACGCGGCCTGCGCGGCGGCGAGTTCGGCCGGGCCGGCGGGGTCCCAGAAACTGCCGTTCAACACGGCGGGGTTCATGCCGGTCAGGGGGCCGCGGGGCGGACTCACCGAGTAGATGGCCATGCCGTCGTAGAGGCCGCGGACACCCGCCAGCGCGCGCAGGCCGTCGCGCATGGGGGCATAGGGGTCGCGCGCGGACTTGGGTCCGGCGACGTTGGGCGAGCCGCAAGCGACAGCCAGCAGCGCCAGCATCGACGCCGCGGCGGCCTGCGCCAGTGTAGTCTTCGTTCTGTACTTCATCGCACTTCCTCCCGGGCGGCCATTCCGCCCGAGGTCATCGCTCGTAAATCGTGCGGGCGGTCTTCTCGCCCGTCACGCGGAATTCCGTATCGTCGCGCCAGTTGATCCGGCCGTCGCCGTTTTCGTCCACGCCGTACCCCGTCTGCGCCGTCACCAGAATCTCGTAGACGTTCGCCTGGGTCGTCAGCAGGTTCTGCATCCGCCGGAAGCGGAACAGGGCCTCTTCGATCGCGGCCGCGCGGGTCAGCTCGTTTCCGAGCGGGTCCGCGACGCCGTCCGCGTCGGTATCGAGCAAGTATCGTTCATTGTCCAGCACCAGCGCGGGACGCAACGAGAGCTGACCGCTGAGGTTCACCTGATCCGCGCTGAAATGCGCGTCGGACAGCAGGTCCGACGTGATCTCGTAGTACCGCCCGTCCGGACGTTCCGCGATGCGCAGGCGTTGTTCGAGGATCTGGCCCGCGAGCAGTTGCACGTGCAGCGTCGGGATGTTCACGCCGGCGATCACGGGCGGCACAACGCTGGCAAACCGATCCGCCGGCCCGAGATTGTCCGCGTCGAAGTTCGCAATACCGACCGGGTTTCCGGTCACGGCGTCCACGGTCCGAAGCGCGAGCACGCCCGGGAGCCCCTGCAATGGGTTGTAGAAGTCCGCCGGGTTCGCCGGATCGTCGTAGTCGAGCGCAATCCGGGTCGATTCGACGGTGTTGATGTTAAGCCGACCGGGGTTCTTGTTGCGCGCGGCGAGGATCACGCGGGAAACGCGCGCGATCCGGCCCGCTTCGCTCCGGTTGCGGATGAGCACGGCGAGGAAGTTGTTCTCGATGCGGACGACGCCGTAGTGAATCATGCCGTCGGGGTCGGGCTGGGCCGAGGTGATCTGCCCGAACGATTCGAAGGGCCGGCCCGGCTGGCCGCGGTTCATCGCGTCGTTGTTCGGGATGAAATCGCCCGGGAACAGGTCTACGTTCCATGCCTTGCGGTCGGCGTTGATGTCCCGGAACACTTCGATGTCGAGGAACACCTCCCGGTTCGCGGTTTC